>DASQGY010000218.1:0-51777 GCA_035632375.1 Bryobacteraceae bacterium
CCTCGATCAACTCGCCAAGCAAGGCGTCCGATTCGAGCGCGCTTACTCCGCCTACCCACTCAGCGGTCCGGCACGTGCGGCGTTGATCACCGGCCGATTTCCGCACGCCTGTGGAGTGACGCGGAATGGCGTCCGCCTGCCTCTCGATCAGCCGTCCATCGCCGCGGAGTTGAGAAGCGCGGGATATCAAACCGGGTTCGTCGGGGAGTGGGGCTTGGACGGTCCCGATAAATCCGCTGCGGTCCCGCCCGGCCCGCGGCGTCATGGCTTCGATACCTGGGCTGCCGGATCGCCGGAATCCACAGCCATCGACTTCCTGAAACAAACCCACCGCAATCCGTTTTTTCTATTCCTGGCGCCGGCCGAGAGCGCATCGATAGACTCCGCTGCCGGTCGGCTCTTGCGCGCGCTCGACGAACAGCGCCTGGCCACCGACACAATTGTGCTCTTTACATCCGCCTACGGTGCGAACCCCAATCTCCCGTTCGAGCGATCCGTGCGGGTTCCGCTCATCGTGCGCTATCCTCGCCGGTTGCCAGGCGGCCGGAGCATCGACGCGCTCATCTCCAACGTCGATATCATGCCGACCCTGCTCGCACTCTGCGGCGTTGATATCCCGCGGAGTGTCCAGGGCCGGAATCTCGCGGCGTGGATTATGGGCGGGAGCGGCGAGCGGCCCGAATCCATTTATTCCACCGGCAAGGTCGGCTCACCCGGCGAATGGCGCATGGTAGTGCGCGGCCTGGACAAACTGGTTGTAAACAGCGACCTGGATGTGACGCATCTTTACAACCTCGGCGCCGATCCCTCCGAGATGGACAACCTGGCGCACGACCCCGTGGAAGTTCTGAAGCGCGATGAACTGGAAGCGCTGCTGAAAGATTGGATGCGCCGCACCGGCGATCGCATGGATCCGTCGGGTCTTCAGAAGCGCGGTTAGACTCTCACCGGCAACGGCGGCTGCAAGAATAACTGCTCGGTCTCCTTGCTCAGCAATACCCAAAACCCATAAATCCCCAAAGCCGTCCCAATGGGAATGTTGAGCAGCTCGATCGCCGAAAGCACTATGATCACGATCCTCGCCCAGGACTTGAATTGGATCAGACCTATACCGCCCACCAAGCCCGGCAGCCCGATGATCAGGCAAATCACAAATACCAGACCGCCGATTCCGCCCAGAATCGGCACTGCCTGCGCCGCATCCGACGATTGATCCGATGCGCCCACGAAACCTGCGATGCCGCCCATCACAATCAGCACAATGATGCCGGCCAGAATACAAAGCGACGAAAAGACAATATGCAGAACCCCGAGGATTTTCACGTGCTGCGCCATGCGTGGCCTCCGATCAGTCTTTCCATTTACTATACGTTAAAACGAAGCGCAAGTTCCCTCGCCGTGCGAGAATTGCCCCATGACAGGCGCTGTTCTGTGGGACATGGATGGCACGCTGGTGGATTCCGAGGAATACCACTGGCTATCGTGGCGCGACACCATGGCGCTCGAAGGTGTTCCCGTGACGCGCGAACAATTCCTGGCCAGTTTCGGCCAGCGCAACGATGCGATCCTGCCGCAGTGGCTCGGTCAAGACGCGACCAAGGATCGAATCCAGCGCATCGGCGACGCCAAGGAGGCGCTGTACCGAAAACTGGTCCGGGAGCGTGGGCTGCAGCCCCTGCCCGGCGCGAAGGAATGGGTCGCGCGCCTGCACAAAGAAGGATGGCGCCAGGCCATCGCCTCCTCCGCGCCCCGCGCAAACGTCGAGGTGGTTCTTGAAGTAACCGGCCTCGGCAGCTACTTCCAGGCAATCGTCTCTGCCGAGGACGTGACGGCAGGCAAACCCGATCCTCAAGTGTTCCAAAAGGCGGCCGAGCGCCTCGGCGTTCCTCCGGCCAGATGTATCGTTGTGGAAGACGCCGCCGCCGGAGTGGAAGCCGCCCGCCGAGCCGGGATGCGCAGCATCGGCGTAAGCGGCAAGGGCAGTCCGCTCCCCGCCGATTTGGCCGTCCAGTCCCTAACCGACCTACCTCAGAACGCCTTCCTATACAATTGAGAATAGGGAGCCGATAGTACTCCCAGGGTTGTGGGTTGTAGGGTGTAGGTTGTGGGATAGGCTTACAGCGCCTTGGGTTTTCCGACAACCTACAGCCCACAACCTACAACCCTCAAAGCCTTGCACGTTTTCGGGTTTTTCACGTCAGCCTCTATAAGGCATGGCGTCAGCAGTCTATACATTTGAGGAAGTGATGAGCGACCAAAGCTCGCCCTCCCAACTCGACGCCGCCGTTCTGACCGCCCAGGAAATACAGAACCGCTTTGTTTCCGATAACTTACGGCGTATCTTCCTGCTCATCTACCGGATTGTGGGTAACGTTGCCGATGCCCAGGATCTCACTCAGGAAGCATTTATCAAGGCCCTCCAACGGCAGGATCAGCTCAAAGACATCGATAAGGCGTCGCACTGGCTCTCCCGGATCGCCAGCAACACGGCCATCGACTTCCTGCGGCGTAACGGCAAAGTTAACTTCTGTGAGATCGACACCCTGATCGAGCCACTGAGCGAGCCGCGCGAAAGCCCCGAACAGGCTGTCCTGCGGTCCGAGCACCGGGCCTATCTGGAACAGGGCCTGACAGTCCTGACCGAGCGCGAGCGCACTGCCTTGCTGCTCCGGGACGTGGAAGGATTGCCGGCCGAAGAGGTCGCTGAGCAGATGAACTGCTCCAAAGCCACCGTACGCTCGCACATCGCGAACGCGCGCATCAAATTCCGCCGCTATATGGATCGAACCCGCCGGGCAGGGGGAAGGAAGCAGTTATGAAGCACCCCAATGAAGTTCAACTGGCGCTGTTTGCCGGAGGGGATCTCGGCTTCTGGGATCGCTGGCGAGTGGGCCGGCACGTAGCGCAGTGTTCCACTTGTGAAGGCGAAGTGCAGACGTTACGGTCGGCTACAGCGCAGGTTCGGGAGCTGACTGCGGAAATACCAAAGGATCTTAACTGGGAACGGCTGTCCGATGAAATGACCGGTAATATCCGCGTTGGGCTGGCGGCAGGCGAAGCGATTGCCGGCTTCGATCGGCCGTTGGTGCGGCCCCTGCGCCTCGGCTGGAACGCCGCGATGGTGGTGGCTTGCGCCACCGCCGTGTTTGCCATCGCCTTTTGGACCAGCGTTCCGCAGTTACAGAAAGATCATCTCTTGTCGGCGTTGCGCCGCATTCGGACCGAGAGAATCGGAACCATCCCGCAGCGTCCCGCGGCCGGCCTGGACGACGTGGTGATCGAGGCATCCTCAACCGGCCTGGATGTAAAGGAAAACGGACGGACCCTCTCGCTGATGCATCCGCGCTCGGACGGCGTCACGGTTTCCATCAGCATGAAGGGTTCTGCCGGTGTGCGTTACGTGGACGCCGACACCGGTCAGGTGACCACGAACAAGGTGTACTATGCAGAGCAGTAACTTCGTCGCGCGGGCCTTCCTGCCTATGTTGTTTATTGGAAGCTCGATGGCGGGGGTACTGCCCAAGATCGACCTCCCGAAGGATTCCCCGGTCGCCGTAATCTCCTCCGACCCGGGCGACTCTAGCGAAACCGCGCGCGGTGGCGCAATGCTCCTCGATCTGCATACAGCGCTCACGCTGCGCAACGCTACCCAACGCCGGATTCGCGGGATCACCATGCTGGTAACCGCGCAGGAAGTAACGCCCGGCGGAAAAGGCTCCGTCACCGTGACCAGCCTCGACGTCGGCCCCGGCGAGACGTTTCCGGTGCGCATCGACTTGCGGCTCTTGCGGCCACTACAGGCAGCCGCGGGCGCGCCGGTCCAAATCGGTTTGGATGGCGTCCTGTTCGACGATCTCAGTTTCTACGGTCCCGACAAACTCAGTTCTCGCCGCTCGCTAACTTTGTGCGAATACGAAGCGCGTCGCGACCGGAAGTATTTCAAATCGCTGCTTGCTCAGGGCGGGGAAGAACGCTTGCGTCAGGAAATCCTGGCCAGCATGACCCATTCCGCCGATCGCCCCACGTTGGACGTGCAGATGGTCCGCGGCGGACGTGCAACCAATTTCGATCCGGAGAAGGAAGTGAAGTTCGCCTTCCTGCAACAGCCGAGTTCCCCCATCGAGCCCATGGACGGAATGGCGCGGATAGCAGGCAACGAAGCGCGCGCCCCGCGCCTGGAAGTACGCAACCGCTCCGATCGCGCCATTCGTTATCTCGAAATGGGTTGGATTCTGCACGACCACAGCGGCCACGAATTTCTCGCCGGATCCGTTCCCGCCGAGCTGAGTCTCGCGCCGGGCCAGAGGACCAAGATCCTGGACAACACCACACTGAAGTTCCCCCAAAAGGGCGGCGTTCAACTGGCTATCGAGAGCATGACCGGTTTCGTCAGCAGCGTGGAATATGCCGACGGCAGCCTGTGGATTCCAAGTCGCGCCGACCTGACCAATTCGCAACTCCAGCGCGTCATGGCCCCCTCTGACGAAGAGCAGCGCCTGGTCCAGCTCTACCGCAAAAAAGGCATCAAAGCCCTGGTCGCCGAACTAGGCAAGTTCTGATCGTGGCGAGTGTTTCCGGCGTCAGCCAGCGAGGCTCTTCCGGCCGGACCAAACGTAGAGGGACAATGCCGCCAAGCCGATCAGAGTCAAAACAACCGAAGGCGGTAATGGCACGGGAGCGGGAGGTGGCGGCGGAACGATCCCGAGCGCAGCAGCGAACGTTAGGAATCCTCCGCCGCTTAATGTCAAATTGCCCACCGAGGTCTGGATAACCGGCGCACCAATAGCAAGCGTGCCGGTCACTGGTCCTGTTGCGGTCGCTAGGTCATAGCTGCTCAGTGATGAGTTGACGACTCCGAGAGTACTGGGGAAAGCCACAAAAGATATTGACGAAGCAGTCTTGGCCAGGATGGTACCGCCCGTTAGTGTCACTGTGCCCGCCGGCGTCGTGATCACAACATTCGCCGGCGGAATACTTGAATTGATTTGACTGCCTCCAGAATTCATTATCAGAGTGGTGTCTGTTGTTATGGTGAATGTGACCAACCCATTGAAGGGCGTGGAACCCAGAGTGCCAAAGGTATTGATGCTGAATGTGTAGGTGATCGGCGCAGCCGTTGCCGCAATCACCGCAAAGAGTCCAGTCGCAAACAACTTTCCGATTGACATTTACAATACAGTGTATCTTAAATCGTCGCCCGCCGCGCAAGCCGATCTGATTTACTCGCGGGGTTTTTCGGGTTTTTTCAAAAAGCGCCTAAACAGGCTTGTAGCGCGCCGCGAGCAGCCCTGTTGCCACATCGATGTCGATGTCCCCGATCAGCAATCCTTCTTTCCCATATGGCTGGTAGCTGAGCAGCGTCCCATCGGGCCGCACAACCGCCGAAGTAGTCGACGATCCGGCGCTTGCGCAGTTCACGCTTGCGACGTAACAGGTGTTCTCGGCGGCGCGGCACAAGATTGCTTTCTCATGGAAAGTATTCGAGGGATCGGCGAAACTCGAAGGCGCGTAACCGCCCGGCTCGGCTTCGTGGAAATGAGGGTGAAACACGATATGCGCGCCATGCCGCGCGGCCCAGCGGACCGTCTCCGGATACCGCCAACCCTCATGGCAGATCGATATGCCGAAGGTCAGCGGACCGGTTTGAAAAATCCGCCTGCCCGTTCCGGGCGAATAGGTAGCTTCCTCGGAAGGGTCGAGTTGGACTTTGTCCTGGAATCCGGCGACTGTTCCATCCCGATTGATGACCAGCACGCTGATTGACAGTCCGCCGTTCACAACGCGTTCCGTGCCGAGAACAACTGCGATGTTTGCCTGCGCGGCGGCCGCTGCGATCGTGGACCAGGCGCGTTCGAGGAACCGGGAGTCGGCTGGCGGCACCGTCTTCCCCACCCGGTAGCCGGGCACGAAGCATTCCGGAAAGCAGATGATGCCGGTGCGTTCAGTTGCCGCTTGAGCGATAGCGTGCTCGGCCAACGTGACCGACTCCTCGGGTGTCGCCGGAAACCGGATGTTGGCGAGTGCGATGCGAAACAGGTTCACTGAATCCTTCAATTCTAGCGAAGTTCTTGAGTGGAACTCCCGGCCAACCCGGCTTAATTCTCTGAACTTACGCCGTTCTCGGCGCGTAGGTCTCAGGGAGGGCATAAAACAATGGGCACTCTGCTTCACGACTTGCGATACGGCTTGCGCATGACTCGCAAAAGGCCCGGCTTCGCGGCCACGGCCGTAATTGTGCTGGCGCTGGGAATTGGGGCGAATAGCGCTGTCTTTAGCCTGGTGAATGCCTTTTTGCTGAAGCCCCTACTGATCGCTCATCCCGAGGAACTGGTGGGTTGCTACAGCCGCGATACGCACAAGCCCGACTCATATCGCGGGTTCTCGTATCCGAACTATGTCGACTTGCGCGGCGGGAACGCGGTGTTCAGCAGCCTAATGGCGCACAACGCGGCGCTGGTAGGCGTGGGTGAAGGCGAGACTACGCGACGGGCCTTCGCCGATTTGGTGTCTTCGAATTACTTCAGCGGACTTGGAATCCCGCTCTACCGGGGGCGTTCGTTCACCGCGGAAGAGGAGCGGCCGGGAAGCGGCGTCACGGCGGCGATTGTCAGCTACTCGTTCTGGAAGAAGAGCGGCGCGGACCCGGAGCTGGTGGGCAAGACGGTGCGCATCAACGCGCGCATCTTTACGGTGGTGGGAATTACGCCTGAGGGCTTCAGCGGTACGACGGCGATGATCAGCCCCGAGTTCTATTTGCCGTTGGGAGTGTATGAGCTGGTGGTCAACGATTTCGACGGCCGCCGCCTGCCCCTCGCCGAGCGCACGAATCACAGCCTGATTCTGGTCGGCCGGTTGCGGCCGGGGATGACCGAGCGCGCGGCCGATGCGCAACTCGCTGCCGTGGCGTCTCGAATGGAACAGGCGTACCCGGCCGAGAACAAGGATCAGACCTTGATAGTTCGTCCTCTTTCGCGGCTCAGCGTTTCAGACCGTCCGCAGAGTGACAACCTGTTTGCTCCGGCGGCGCTGTTGGTTTGCATGGCAGCGGTGGTCTTGCTGATCGCGTCGCTCAATGTGGCGAACATGATGCTGGCGCGGGGGACGGCGCGACGGAAGGAGATCGCGGTCCGGCTGGCGCTCGGAGCGGCTCGCGGCAACATCTTGAGGCAACTCTTCACCGAAGGGCTGATCCTGGCAGCGCTCGGCGGATTGGCGGGGCTGCTGATTGCCTACTGGAGCACGGATGTGTTGGTCCATTCGATGGGACGCATCGCACCGATCGACTTGGTGTACACCGCGGGACCCGACGCCCGCATTCTGGCCGCGACCATGGCGTTCTGCTTGTTCAGTACGCTGCTGTTCGGCCTGGGCCCGGCGTGGAGCCTTTCGAAGCCCGACGTGATTAGCGACATCAAGGGTGGCGAGCGGCAAGAGAGCGCGCCCGGAAGGCGGCTGTTCTCGCGGCGGAATCTGCTTGTGATGAGTCAGATTTCCTTGTCGCTGGCGCTGCTGACGGCGGCCGGATTGTTCATCCGCAGTTCGCAGAAGGCGGCGGCTTTGCAACCCGGATTCCGGTTGGACGGTGAGATCGTGTTGGAAGTGGACGCCAGCCTGGCTGGATATGACGAAGCGCACGGGCGGCAGCTCTACCCGGCGCTACTCGACAGATTGCGGAGTGTACCGGGCGTGGAGTCGGCCAGTCTGGCGGCGACGGTGCCTTTTGGGATGGTGTCTCTGGGACGTGGTGTAGAGCGGGCCAGCGATCCTGCGGGAGCGAAAGCTTTGCAGGTGTCAGCCCGATACAACATCGTGAGCCGGGATTACTTCCAGACGCTCGGGATTGCGATTTTGCGCGGCCGACCGTTCACTGCCAGTGAAACGGGAAATGGCGCAAAGCTGGCTGTCGCCATCCTGGATAGGACGGCGGCTGATCGCCTGTGGCCTAAGGGGGACGCGGTGGGGCAGCGCATCCGCTTGATTCAGGATCAGCGCGAGGCTAACGCGGCGGAAGTAGAGGTGGTGGGCGTGGTCGCGACGTGCAAGACAACGTGTATGGAACGGGTCAGAATCCGCACGTTTACGTACCGTTCGGGGCCGAGTATCAGGCCGACATGAACATCCACTTGAGGGCCGGAATGACCGGACCGGATAGCGAGGCTCGGCTGCTGGACGCGGTCCGCAAGGAGATCCGGGCGGTGGACAGCCGTTTGCCGGTGCTGGCACTGAAGACGCTGCGCGGACATTTGGACGGGAGCTTCGATCTGTGGTCGGTCCGGATTGGCGCGCGCATGTTTTCGCTTTTCGGCGGCGTGGCGCTGTTGCTGGCGATGATCGGATTGTACGGAGTGAGGGCTTACACTGTGGCGCGGCGCACGCGGGAGATCGGCATCCGGATGGCGCTAGGCGCTCGATCGTCTGACGCGCTGCGCATGGTCTTGCGCGAGGGGTTGGTGGTGACGTCGATCGGGCTGGGGGCCGGGTTGCTACTGTCCTCGGGATTGGGAAAGCTGCTGGCTAGCTTTCTTTATCAGGTGAGGGCGGTGGATCCGGTTGTATTCTCTGTCGCGCCGCTGCTGCTTGCGGCGATTTCGTTGCTGGCGTGTTATTTGCCGGCGCGGCGGGCGGCGCGGGTGGATCCGATGGTAGCGCTGCGGTACGAGTGATACATTCTCGTGGAACACGCCGGCTGGAGTCTTCGTAGTAGACTCCAAGAGGTGATCAATGCGAACGTGCGCTCGTTTGTTGCCGTTGGCGGCCGCCTTACTGCTGGTTGGCTGCATCGATATTGGGGATTTCGGGGATTCAGAGGCTTTTAAGGAAGATTTCCATTCTACTTATCCGCTGACCGGCGGATCTGTTTCCGTGGAGACGTTCAACGGTTCCATCGAGTTGATGGGCTGGGAGCAGAACTCGGTGGAGGTGAACGCCACCAAGTATGCCAGCACGCGATCGGCCGTGGACTCCATCAAGATCGATGTCAACGCATCGGCCGGATCGGTGCGGGTCCGCGCCGTGCGGCCATCGGACATGTTCCGTCACGTGGGCGCGCGATTTACTCTCCGGGTCCCACGCAAGACTTTCCTGGAGCTGATCTCTACTTCAAACGGCCACGTACGCGTGGAGGATGTGGATGGCCGGGCGCGGCTGCGGACATCGAATGGAGCCATCCGAATCAGCAGGCTCAGGGGCGACGTGGACGCGCGTACATCGAACGGCACGATCGAAGCCGATGGCCTGGAGGGCAATGCGAACTTGCACACGTCCAACGGCAGTATTCGAGCCGAGGCGACGCACGGCTCTTTCGAAGCAGGCACATCGAACGGAAGCATCAACGCGCGGCTTGCCGATCCGGCGGCGAACTGGCCGGTGCGAGTGGAGTCGTCCAACGGGCGGATCGAGCTGACGCTGCAGGCCAAGCAACTGCCTGAAGTGCGAGCATCGACCAGCAATTCATCGATCACGCTACGGCTGCCGGCGTTCGCCAACGCGCGGGTGCGGGCGTACACGTCACACTCGTCGGTGAGTTCGGAATTCGAAGATCTGCATTACGACGAATCGCGGCGAAACCACTCGGAAATGAATGGCACCATCGGAAGCGGCGGGCCTTTGATCGATTTGTCGAGCAGCAATGGATCGATCAAGATTTTGAAGTTGTAGAGCCAATCGCGGCTCCAAAGAGTTGCGCGGCCCACGAGACGATCAGAATGGCCAATGGAAGAAGACGCATCCTCTCCCATTGGACCAAAATACTTGCTGAGAAAACTCGGTGCTAGCTCACTGACAAGTGTCGGCGACTTTGGACATCGCGCTGACCCTGAATTTCACGGCGTCGGCTGGGGCTCCGGGGAGCTTGTCGTCGCTGATGGCGCCGGACACGGAGATCTGGTGTCCGACTTGTTTTTCGAGATCCTCTTTCTTGCCTACCAGGATGTAGGTCTTGTTCTCGGCCGTGATCTGATAGGTATCGGGCTGTTCGCCCTTGGCCAGACAGCCGACCACCGTGGTGTCCTTGCCGGCGTTCGGCGCCTTGGCCTTTTCGTCCTGCTGAGGTTGAGCATTGAGGAGCAGCGCTGCGAATACGGGCGTTGCCAGAATACTGACGAGTCGTCCTAATCGGAACATGTGGCCTCCATGCCCGGTTAGACCGCGCCCGAAGAGATTCCGTGACCCTGTTGTATCGGTTACGTGGCGCTAACGGTTAGAACATGTAGAGCGGCGTACCGGCTACTGGCGCCTTCTCTTCACTGGGCGCGCCAACAGGCTGTTCCTGCAGTTCGCCTGCGATTGGACGGCAGTAGATGCCGCTGTCGCCGAGATAGACTTCGAGCTCCGATGGACGCGGCAGCGAGCCCTGGATCAGCGCTTCCGACAGCGGGTCCTCGATGTACTTCTGGAGCGCACGGCGCAGCGGACGAGCGCCATAACTGCGATCCACCAGCGTCTTCTCCAGAATGTATCGAGCGGCGTCTTCGTTGATCCGAATCTTGATCTGCTTGGCCACCAGGTTGACGTTGATCATTTCCACCAGCAGTTGGATGATCTTCAACAGATCTTCATCTGTGAGCGAAGTGAACAGGATCACTTCATCCAGGCGGTTGAGGAATTCCGGATTGAATGCTTTCTTCACTTCCGCCATCACCTGATCTTCCACTTTGGCTGGAATGCCGGTGTTGGACGGCGCGGAGAAGCCGATCTGCGACTTCTTGTCCAGGAAGCGCGCGCCTAAGTTGGAGGTCATGATGATGATGGTGTTCTTGAAGTCCACCGTGTTGCCGAGGCCGTCGGTCAACTGGCCGTCTTCGAAGACTTGCAGCAGGATGTTGTAGACATCCGGATGCGCCTTCTCGATTTCGTCGAGCAGGATGATGGAATACGGCGCGCGCTTGACGCGTTCGGTCAACTGGCCGCCTTCCTCATAGCCAACGTATCCGGGAGGCGAGCCGATCAGCTTCGACACCGAATGTTTTTCCATGAACTCGGACATGTCGAAACGGATCAGCGATTTCTCGCTGGCGAACAGGAACTCGGCCAGTGCGCGGGCGACTTCGGTTTTGCCGACGCCGGTTGGGCCGAGGAACAGAAACGATCCGGATGGCCGCTTGGGCGATTTCAGACCAGCGCGGGATCGGCGAATGGCGCGCGCCAGAGCGGAAATCGCTTTCTCCTGGCTGATGACGCGCTTGTGCAACTCTTCTTCGATGCGGATGAGCTTGGAGACTTCTTCCTCGCGGATGGCGGTCATCGGGACACCGGTCCAGCGGGCAACGACATCTTCGATATCGTCCTTGGTGACGACGCCAGTGGAAGTATCGTCGAGATTGTATTTCTCGCGAAGCTGGCGCAGATTCTCGCGTTCCTTGCGCTCTTCGTCTGAATAGAAGCGCGCTTTTTCAAATTCGTGATTGGCGATGGCGTTCTCCATGCGATGCACGATGAACTTGATGCGCTTCTGGATGTCGGCCACTTCGCCGGGCAGCGTGGTCTGGCGCAGCTTGACGCGCGCGCCGGCTTCGTCGATCAGATCGATGGCCTTGTCGGGTAGAAAGCGGTCCGGGATGAAGCGCGTGGAAGTGTAGACTGCGGATTCGATGGCTTCATCGGTATAGGCCACGGCGTGAAATTTCTCGTAGCGCTCTTTGATGCCGAAAAGAATGCGCACGGCATCCGATTCGGTGGGCGGTGGCACTTTCACGGCCTGGAAGCGGCGCTCAAGCGAGCGGTCCTTTTCAATGGACTTGCGATATTCGCCCGGCGTGGTTGCGCCGATGCACTGGATCTCGCCGCGCGACAGGGCGGGTTTCAGGATGTTGGCGGCGTCGAGCGAACCCTCGGCGGAGCCCGCGCCCACCAACGTGTGCAACTCGTCGATGAAGATGATGGCGTTCTGGTTCTCCATCAATTCCTTCATGATGGTTTTCAGGCGCTCTTCAAACTGGCCACGATACTTGGTGCCGGCCACGATCAGCGAAAGATCCAGCGCCAGGATGCGTTTGTCGGAAAGGAAGGAGGGGACGTCGCCATCGGCAATCTTCTGCGCCAAGCCTTCTACGATGGCGGTCTTGCCGACGCCCGGCTCGCCGATAAGCACCGGATTGTTCTTGGTGCGGCGGCACAGGATTTGCACCACGCGCTCGAGTTCGTAATCGCGCCCGATGAGCGGGTCGAGTGAGCCGTCCATGGCGGCCTGGGTGAGGTCGCGGCTAAACTCGGCCAGCAGGGAACTTTCCTTGGGGCGGCTGGACGCGACTTTTTCAGACGATGATCGCTGGATCTCTTCGCGGACTTGCGAGAGCCGCAGGCCACGCTCATGCAGGATCTCAGCGGCGAAACACTTCTCTTCGCGCAGCAGGCCGAGCAGCAGATGCTCCGTCCCGATATGTTTGTGATTCAATCGCTCGGCTTCTTCGGCGCCATAGGCCAGAACGCGTTTGCACTCGTGGCTCAAGGGGAGGTCCACGGAAGTGGAAACCTTTTCGCGGATGGTGGTGTGCGCCTCAATCTGCTTGCGGATGGATTCGATGGCCGCGTGCGAGCGCAGAAACCGGTTGGCTAGCGCCTTGTCTTCGCGCAACAGCCCCAGCAGCAGGTGCTCCGTTTCGATGTACGGGCTCCCAAACTGGCTAGCCTCATATCGCGCAAAGAAGATGACTCTGCGCGCCTTCTCGGTATAACGTTCAAACATGATTACCGCCGTCTTTCCACATTATCGGTTGTTCCTGCTCCGGACGACAGTGTGGAAACCCGTCGCCGGTCCAGGGGGTCAAGGCTCCCTTGTCCAGTTGCAGAATACGGTGGCAGCGGCTGGCGAAGGAGAGGTTGTGCGTAACGTATATAGAGGTGAGGTGATGGGAGCGATGCAGATCTTCGAGCAGGGAGACGATCATTTCACCCGTCCGGAAATCCAGGTTGCCGGTAGGCTCATCGGCGAGGAGAACGGTGGGGTTTCCCACCAGCGCCCGGGCAAGCGCGACCCTTTGTTGCTCACCGCCCGATAATTCTCCCGCGCGATGTGTAGCGCGGTTTTTGAGACCGACTTCATCTAACCTCGCCAGCGCGGATGGTGTTGCGTCGGCAACGCTCGCGCCCCTTATCAGCAGCGGCATCATCACGTTTTCGAGCGCCGTAAACTCCGGCAGCAGCGAGTGATTCTGCCATACAAACCCAATCTCCCGGTTGCGAAAATCGGCAAGCCCGGTGTCGGACAGTCTAGAAATGTCCTGGTGTCCGAAGTATATCGTACCCCCGGAAGGCCTGTCCAGACCTCCCAGGAGATACAAGAGAGTACTTTTTCCCGCGCCGGATTCTCCGATGAGGGCCAGCCGCTCGCCTTGGGCCACCTGGAAAGACAGGTCCGCGAAAATAACCAAGTCGCTGCCGCCGGATCGGAACTTCTTGGTGAGATTGACGCCGCGGATTTCGCCGGCGTCATCGGTTTCCATGGTGGTGGAGCCTCTGATTCAAGGCTAGCATGGGCGCGGCGAGCCAAAGGCTTGCCGCGCCCATGCGGGTGGTGGGTAGTGGGTGGTGGGTGGTGGGAAGATCTCTCGCACCTCGGCATTTGTGAGTGATATGACCCATTCGGGGCCAAAACCACAGAATTGGAGTCCTGTGGGCTTGGCAATCTAATTGCAACACTTGCGGCTGGAATGCTGCGGAGTCTCTGGAGTGCGCTCACGGCGATCATGCTGGTAACGGCATTGGTTGGCGGCGATTGTGTCTCCTGCGGGACCGGCGGCGCGTCTTCCTCCGGGAGCGGCGGGTGCTGCTCTGCCCAGGGGCATTGCAGAGCGCCGCACAAGGCCCCGCCGGCACAGTGCCTTAAGGCACACGTCGACGGAGCGCTGGTGGAACAAGCCGCGCAAGTGCAGCCCGACATTGTCAATTTCCACGCGCCCCAAGCGACTGAACCGGTGTTCCAGGAAAACGCGAGCCCTGCCCCATCGCCAACTGGATACTCTCCGCCCGATCTCTGTATTCTCAACTCCGCTCTTCTGGTTTAGTCCCCTCCTGAAGCTCGTCACAACAATCGTTCACCACAATTCCGTTGAACAAAGGAAGGGAAGATGCATTTCTATTTGCGATGGGGGCTGTTTGCGCTGGCGTTTGTTCAAGGGGCGGGAGCACAGGAGAAGAGCCTTGCTCTTGCGGATCTGATCGACCAGGCGCAACGGCGTAATCCCGAGATCCTGGCGGCGCAGAAGCGCTACGAAGCCGCGCGGCAGCGGCCGAGGCAAGAGAGCAGCCTGCCCGATCCAACGCTGTCGCTAGGCTACGCGAGCAATGGGAATCCGTTGCCCGGCGCGGGCCTTGGGAAGGAGCCGACCAGTAATATCGGTTTCGCGTTTACTCAGGAGTTTCCTTATCCCGGTAAGCTGCGGTTGCGCGGCGAGATCAGCTCGAAACAAGCCGACGCCGAGCGCGAACAGTACCGGATGGTGGAACGCAGCGTGATCTCGAGGCTCAGCCAGGCTTACTACCGGCTGCAACACACCTATCCCGAAATGGAAGTGCTGGAGCGCAATCGCGCATTGCTCCAAACGCTGTTGCGCATCATCGAGGCCCGTTACGCGGTGGGCAAGGCGGCGCAGCAGGAAGCATTCAAGACGCAGACTGAGCTGACCATTCTGGAAACGAAGAAGGTGCAACTGGAACGCGAGCGGCGCTTGCGGCAGGCGGAGATCAACATGATCTTGGACCGGCCCGCAGGCGCTCCGCTGGCTCAGCCGGAAGAACCGCACGCGCACGATCTTGCGATTTCGCTGGAGGAAATCCAGGCGCAGGCGCGCGAGACGTCGCCGGAACTTCTGAAAAGCCAGAAGATGGTTGAGCGATCCGAACTCGGACTGAACCTGGCGCGCAAGGATTTCTACCCGGACTACGCGATCACCGGCGGCTACTTCTATATGGGCGGCATGCCAGCTATGTATCAACTACGCGCCGACATCCGACTGCCGCTTTACTTTTCACGCAAGCAGCGCGCGGGCGTGACCGAGCAGGCGCAGAAAGCGGCGCAGGCTCGTCACGAATACGATGCGGCGAACCGGTCGCTCGACTTTCGCATTGAAGACGCGTATCTCATGGCCCAAACCTCGTACAAGCTGCTGACCTTGTACCAGGGAACCGTAATCCAGCAGGCGCATTTGGCGCTGCAATCGTCGCTAACCGCGTATGAGACCGGAACGGCCGACTTCTTGTCCGTATTCATGAACCATCTGGCGGTGCTCGACTACGAAATGAACTATCACGAGCAGATGTTGAACTACCACCTGGCCTTGAGCCAGTTGGAGGAATTGACGGGGCTGAAGTTGTCGCAGTGAGGTGCAAGCTATGAAATCGATTTTCATTCTGATTGGCGCAGCGCTGCTGGCGGGCGCGGCCTTTATGGGCGGCATCGCCTACCGGGCGCATGGGAACCAAGCGACGAATCACGCCGAACACGGAAAAGCGCAACGGCGAATCCTGTACTACGTCGACCCGATGCATCCCGCCTACACGTCCGACAAGCCCGGCATTGCTCCGGATTGCGGGATGAAGCTGGAGCCGGTCTACGAGGGCTCGGCGGTGGCAGGTCCAACCAAGGCGGGAATGCTGAACATCAGTCAGGAAAAGCAACAAATGATCGGCGTCGAATACGGGCAGGTGACGCTGGATTCCACGGCGAGCACCTTCCGCGCGGTCGGCAAAGTATCCCAGGACGAAACGCGCGTGGTGCGCATGCATACGAAATTCGAGGGCTGGATCGAGAAGGTGCACGTCGACTTTACCGGCGCTCGGGTGGAAAAGGGCCAGCCCCTGCTGACCATCTACAGTCCGGAACTGTTCGCCTCAGAGCAGGAGTTCCTGCTGGCGCTGCAGGCGCGCGAAATCTTGAAAACCAGCCCGCTCAAGGAGGCCGCCGCAAACAGCGATTCCCTGATCCGCGCGGCCCGCACGCGCCTGGAGTTGTGGGATCTGACCAGAACGCAGATCGACGAGATCGAGAAGACCGGCAAGCCGCAGCGCACCATCACTCTGTTTGCGCCGGTTAACGCCTACGTTGCCGCCCGCAACGCATTTCCGAGCCAAAAGGTGACGCCCGAGAGTGAGCTTTACACCTTTGTGGATCTCAGCCGCGTCTGGGTGATCGCCGACGTTTTCGAGAGTGATGCGGCAAAAGTTCGAGTGGGACAAAGCGCAGTGGTGGGCCTGCCATTTGAGGAAGGCAAAGGATTCGTGGCGCGTGTCAGCTACATACAGCCGCAAGTGGATCCGGCAACACGCACTATGAAGGTTCGGCTGGACGCGCCCAATCCGAAGATGCAGCTCAAGCCGGACATGTTCGTGGACGTCGAGTTCCAGGTGGCCTCCGCGAAAAAGGTCACAGTGCCCGCGGAAGCTGTTTTAGATGCCGGGCTGCACAAAACCGTATTTGTGGATCACGGCGATGGATATCTGGAACCGCGCCAGGTAGAAATCGGCCAGCGCATGGGCGATCGCATCGAGATTTTGAAGGGCCTGAAGCCGGGCGAGCGCATCGTAACGTCGGGAAACTTCCTGATCGATTCGGAGAGCCAGCTAAAGCAGGCTGCTGTGCCGCACGCCGCGCACTCCGGGGAACACGCTCATGATTAACCGGCTGATCGAGTTCTCGGCGCGCAACAAGTTTCTGATCTTTCTCATGGTCGGATTCGCCGTGGCGGCCGGTGTCTGGTCCATGCTGCACATGCCGCTGGATGCGATCCCCGATCTCAGCGACACGCAGGTGATTGTGTACTCGCGCTGGGATCGAAGCCCGGACATCATGGAAGACCAGGTGACCTACCCGATCATCACTGCGATGCTCGGCGCGCCCAAGGTGAAGGCGGTGCGCGGCTACTCGGACTTCGGCTACTCGTACGTCTACATCATTTTCGAGGAAGGAACCGACATCTACTGGGCGCGTTCCCGGACGCTGGAATATCTATCCAGCGTGTTGCCGAAACTTCCCCAAGGCGTGAACACGGAGTTGGGGCCAGATGCTACCGGCGTGGGCTGGGTGTTTGAATATGCGCTGATCGATACCACCGGCAAGCACAGCCTGGCGGAGTTGCGAAGCACGCAGGATTGGTTTCTGCGGTATCAACTCCGCTCGGTGCCCGGTGTAGCCGAAGTGGCGCCCCTGGGCGGATTCGTGCGGCAGTATCAGGTGAACGTGGATCCCAATCGGCTGCAGGCCTACAACATTCCGATCGTGAAGGTGGCGGAGGCGGTGCGCAGCGGCAATAACGACGTGGGCGGCCGGTTGGTGGAGTTTAGCGGGACCGAGTACATGGTGCGCGGGCGCGGCTACGCCAAATCGGCCGATGACATCGGCAAGATCGTACTGGCTTCGAGTCCCGGTGGCGTGCCCATTCGTGTTCAGGATGTAGGGAACGTGGTGCTGGGGCCGGATCTGCGGCGGGGCGTGTCGGACTGGAACGGTCAGGGTGAAGTGGTGGCAGGGATCGTCATCATGCGCCAGGGTGGGAACGCTCTGGAGGTGATCGATCGGGTGAAGGCCAAGCTGCGCGAGATCGAGCCGGGTCTGCCGGCCGGCGTCAAGATCGTGAGCGCCTATGATCGCTCCGAACTGATCCTGCTGTCCATCGATAATTTGAAACACACCCTGGTCGAGGAGATGGCCATCGTCTCGGCTACCATCCTGATTTTTCTATGGCACATACCGAGCGCAATCATTCCGGTATTCACCATCCCCATCGCGATTATCATTTGCTTCATTCCGATGAAAGCCATGGGGCTGAGCTCGAACATTATGTCGCTGGGTGGGATCGCCATTGCCATCGGTGCGATGGTCGACGCCGCCGTGGTGGTGGTGGAGCAGACTCACAAAAAGCTGGAGGAGTGGGAGCGGACCGGGAGGAAGCAAGATTATCACCGCGTGGTGATCGACGCGATCAAGGAAGTGGGCGGGCCAAGCTTTTTCGCCTTGCTGGTGATCGCAGTATCGTTTCTCCCGGTGCTGACGCTGGAGGCACAGGAGGGGCGGCTGTTCAAGCCGCTGGCCTACACCAAGAATCTGTCGATGATCGTGGCCGCGGTGCTGGCCATCACGCTGGACCCCGCCATGCGGCTGCTGTTCACGCACATGAACAATTTCCACTTTCGGCCGAAGTGGCTGGCCCGCACGGCGAACGCCGTCCTGGTGGGGAAAATCCATTCCGAAGAACATCATCCCATCAGCCGCATTTTGATCCGGATGTACCAGCCGGTATGTGCGTGGGCTTTGCGCTGGAAATGGCTGGTGCTGGCCGGAGCAGCGGCGATGGTCGCGGTGACAGCGCCGGTGTTCTTGCGGCTCGGCTCCGAATTCATGCCGCCACTCGATGAAGGAACGATACTCTACATGCCGTCCACACTGCCGGGAATCTCAGTGGCACAAGCGCAGAAGCTGATGCAGGTGCAGGACCGGATCATCGGCCAATTTCCGGAAGTCGACACGGTGCTGGGAAAGTCCGGGCGAGCGGAGACTTCAACGGACCCCGCGCCCTTTTCGATGATGGAAACGGTGGTCACTCTCAAGCCGCACAACCAGTGGCGCAAGACGGATCGCTGGTACTCAGGCGCGCCGGAGTGGATGCAGGGGGTCTTCCGGCCTTTCCAGCCGGACCGCACCTCCACCGACCAACTGGTAGAGGAAATGAATGAAGCATTGAAACTTCCCGGCGTGGCCAACGCCTGGACGATGCCTGTGAAGGCGCGCATCGACATGCTGACTACGGGGATTCGCACGCCGGTGGGAGTGAAGATTTTCGGCGCGGACACCAACACCATCGAACAGCTAGGCGCCCAAGTGGAGCGGCTGCTGGCGAATGTTCCGGGTACGCGGAGTGTATTCGCCGAGCGCACCGGCGGCGGGTACTTTCTCGATTTTGACTGGAACCGCGACAAGATGGCGCGCTACGGCCTCTCCATGGACGACGTTCAAAACGTAGTGATGAGCGCGGTAGGTGGCGATAACGTGACCACCACGGTGGAGGGCCGCGAGCGCTATCCGGTGAACGTCCGCTATGCGCGGGACTTCCGCGGCAACCTGAATTCGCTGAATCGCGTGCTGGTGCCGGTGGCGGGCGGCGCGCAGATTCCCGTATCGCAATTGGCGGAGGTGAAGCTCGTCGCCGGCCCGTCCATGTTGCGCGATGAGAACGGAATGATCAGCGGGTATGTGTACGTGGACGTGTCGGGACGCGACGTGGGCAGCTATGTGGAAGACGCCAAGAAAGCCGTGCGCGCCCAATTGAAGATTCCGGCCGGTTATTCCATCGCCTGGAGCGGCCAGTACGAAGCCATGGTGCGTGTGCGCCAGCGCATGACGTTGGTGCTTCCGCTAACCGGACTGCTGATTCTTCTGCTGCTGTACCTGAATACCAGGTCGCTGGCGAAGACCATGATCATCATGCTGGCGGTCCCGTTCTCGGCGATCGGTGCGGTTTGGTTTTTGTATTTCTTGGGATACAACATGAGCATCGGGGTGTGGGTAGGCGTGATCGCGTTGACGGGCGTGGACGCGGAAACGGCGGTGTTCATGATGCTGTACCTGGATCTGGCCTACAACGACGCCCGCAAGGCTGGCAAGCTGCGCTCCTTGCGCGATCTGCAGGATGCGATTCTGCACGGCGCGGTGAAGCGGATACGGCCAAAGTTCATGACCGTGGCGTGCATGTTCATGGGCCTGGCGCCCATCATGTGGTCCACTGGCACGGGCGCGGACGTGATGAAGCGCATTGCCGCGCCGATGATTGGCGGCATCTTTACTTCGTTCTTATTGGAACTGGTTGTTTATCCGGTGGTGTATGAGGTGTGGAAATGGAATTTCGAATTGAAAAAGGAATTGTCGCGTTCTTGATGTTGTGCGGCGTGGCGTTGGCGCAGCCGTTTACGTTTGAGGTGCGCCACCAGCACCTGCGCGGAGGAGCTACGGGAGTGCTGCGCATCGGCGAGGAGTCCATTACGTTCGAGGAGTCGAAAGATGGGAAGCACTCACGCGAGTGGAAGTACACCGACATTCAGCAGTTGTCGTTGAGCCCGGCGGAACTGCGGATCCTGACTTATGAGGATCGCAAGTGGCAACTCGGGCGTGACCGCGATTTTGTCTTCGATCGGCTGCCGGAAGGGCTGGCGAAACAGGCCGCTCCTCTGTTCCAGCGCGCCTTGGGCCAGCGATTCATCGCTGAGTTGGCCGACCCGGATATGCAAGCCGAGTGGCAGATGGCGGCCAAGCTACGCCACGGGCTGCGCGGGTCGGAGGGCGTTCTGCTGATCGGCGCGGATCGGATTGTGTACCAGTCGAAAACCGCCGGCGAATCGCGCACCTGGCGCTTCGACGATATCGACAACATCGCCACGGCCGGCTTGTTCGATCTGTCCATCACGACGCTGGAGCGGTCGGCTTGGCGGCACGCTGGCCCGACGGAATTCCGGTTTCAGTTGAAGCAGCCGCTCGGAGAGGATCGCTACAACGAACTGTGGCGGCGGATCTATCGTGCCCAGAGGTTTGTGTCCAACGATAAAACGGTACCTGCTGCTCAATCCATCACAACGTCTTCAGATATTCAACCAGATCGTCCAACTCCGCAGGACTCAAATCGCTGGTGATTCCGTGCAAGTCACGAGGATTGAAAACCGTGAAGAGCTCCTTCAGCGTTCGAGCAGAGCCATCGTGAAGGTAGGAAGGCTTGTAGCACGCGTTGATGAGCTGAGGCGTGTCGAATGTTCCACT
Organism: Bryobacteraceae bacterium; assembly: GCA_035632375.1. Lineage (GTDB taxonomy): Bacteria > Acidobacteriota > Terriglobia > Bryobacterales > Bryobacteraceae > Palsa-89. The sequence continues at coordinate 20,735 of DASQGY010000218.1, forward strand.
GCGATCCGTTTTCTGACGGGTTCCCACATTCGCCAATCGATTGGAAGTAAACGCCGGGCCAAAATGACAGGCCGGGCACTGGAGAATTGGCAAGATGATCCTCCCGTCCTTGGTGATCTTTCGCTCGAAGATGGTCTTGCCTCGTGTCTGCGCGGGGGAGAAGCTGCCATTCGGAAGACGGTTGCGGTTTGGGCGAGTCGGAATGGATTTTAGAAAGCTGACGACATCGGACAACTCTTTCCCGCGAAATCCTTGCGAGCGAAAAAAATATTGTTCCGATCTGACTCCACACTCGGTTTCCAAGTCCGGATTTGTTCCGCTCCACTTGTAGGGCGCCGATTCGGCCAACGCCTCGAGCGGCCTGGTGGAAACAATATCCAACCCGAAACCGTCCTGCTCCAGATCCCAGGACAATCCGTCGGTGACCCCGTCGAGATGACAACTCGAGCAACTGAATTGCCGCGCGAAAGCGAAACGCGCCGAGTAGAAAAGTTGCTCGCCACGCCTTTTTGAGGTTAGCCGCGTCGTCTCTCCGATCGGGATCGTGTACAGGAGTGTGCCCCGCAACGCATCTACGCACGTTACGGTATCGTCCAGCCTGTTGGCGATGTAGAGCCGCTTGCCGTCGCTCGAAAGGGCCAGCCCGCGCGGATTGCGCCCAACCGGGATGCGCGAAACCACGTAGCGCGCAGAAGCCGACAGATCGTCAACCAACAATCCGGAATTCGGCGCTTGGGCCGCTGCCAACAGCCGGCGTCCGTCGAGCACCGCTACCTCATCGGCGCCGCTTGCCGATACGAAGATCCGGGCGAGACCGGGCGCAATGGCGATGTCGAATGGCTGGGCCAGGGAGTTTTCCATCTCATCGAGCGGCAGCATGACCACGCGTCCCAGCTTGGGGCCGAAGAGCGCCAGACTGTTGCCGAACATGCCACCGTGCTCGACGTGCGCAGTCGGAATGAGGTTCTTCGGCCTCAGGATCGCGGCAATCCCCAGGTCGCCGGCAGGGGACAGTGCGGTGTGAAACATGGCGCCGGCGCCGGGTATCGGAAAGCGAGACAGAATCCGTCCGCTGGCGGAGTCGATTTCCGTAATTTCGTTTTGGGGAACGTCGCGGGGTTGTGCAACAGCCGGAAAGATTCTGCTGACATAGATGCGGCTCGCGCCGCGCGCGGGCGTTACGTAGCTGGCGCCAGGGCCTATGGGCATTGCGGGATCTGCGCGACCTGTGTGCAGATCCACCACCGTGACATCTCCGCCGATTCGATTCGCCGCGTACAGACGGTGCGCCTGCATGTCGAGTGCAAGGCCGGTTGGCTCGCGGCCGGCGGGGAAGGTCCGAATCACGCGCGTCGCCTTCGGGTCGACTTCGCTAACCGTGTCGTCCCAGGAATTCGCCACGTACACGAGGCCGGAATCGCGGTCGACGGCCAACCCGCGTGGCTTGCGTCCAACGCGCACGCGTTCCGACACACGTCTGGTCCGCGTATCGATGGCGACTAGCTCGCCACTGTCCCCACAGGACACGTACAACCACCGCCCGTCCGGGGAAAGCGCCAATTCTTCCGGGCTGGAATACTGAACCGCGTCATCGCGGCCAGCCAGGGTTGAACACAGCGCGATCAATAAACAGTGCGCGGTAATTGTGGCGCGCATACACATATCTTTATGGCCGGACTGCCGCCGTTCCGCGCAGCACCACTGGCTCCGCTCCCAGCCGGAGCGCATCGGGAAGCCGGTTCTCCGGCGCTCGCTCCGGCCCGGCGTGGCAACCTGTGCAGATTCTTTGCTCGCCGGTGCGGAGCCAGATCCAGTTCCGCTCGGCTCGCAGCGTTCGCCCCGCCGCATCCAGCAATTCAAACCGCAGAGGCCGGTCGCCGGGAAGCTGCACGAAAAACGACCCATCCTTGTGGACTTCCGCCTGGCCAAGAACCACGGGCGATCCCTCCTGACCCTGCGAATACACGCGGACGGACTGCGCCACGCCATCGTATGGATCCATCGACTGGCTGACTCGTAAACAAAGCGCGTTGGCGGTGCGACGGGATTTTTGCAGCGCCGAGGGAAAATCGCGCGGCGGAGTTCGCGCTGCTACGATCACGGGCTGGACAGTGTTTGCGCCCGCAGCGCGCTCGATACTCACCAACCGCCGGCGGGACTCTTGCCACCGATAAAGTGAAAAGCGCCGCGCAACGGAATCTCGAGCAGCGAAGATCCATGAGTTCGGTCCCACTTCCGCCACCGGACCCACAGCCCCGGCTATTGGCAGCCGCACCATGGCTTGCAACGCAAACGCCGACTGGATGCGAGCCAGTTGTCCATCCGCCCGGAATATGACATCGCCGGAGGTCAACTGGCGGCCCTCCGCCTGGTCGGGTCCGTGATCGCAGCGCAAGGATTCCACGCCCGTCCCGTCAGGATAGACCGTGAACAACTCGCGCTTCGTCGCGGCAGACTCGTGTCGCGCGACTTCGAACAAGATGCGCCCATCCTTCAGCACGTCATCGGCGAGATATGCGCCGGGGACGAAGGTAAGCCGCTCGATCGTCCCGCCATCGGAGTGCGCCGCCTCCAATACCGATCCATCCGCGGTGCGCCGCGTATAAACCACTCGGCCGTCCGGAAGATAAAGCGGGCGCGTGCAGTCCGTGCCTCCCTTGGTGATCCGCCGCAACCCTCCGCCGTCGACCGAGGTCTCCCAAATCTGCCAAGGTTCATTCGTGGCGCGCTTCCCGGCCAAAAGCACGCGGGTTCCGTCGTAAGAGACAAACGCGTCGGCGGAGACCACAAGATCCGGTGCAATGCGCCGGCGTTCACGCCCCGAGGAGAGGTACACTGCCGCACCGGCGGGAAATCTTTCTTCGCCGCGGGTCCAAGCGTCGGGTTCATATCGCGGGGCAAGCGTGTACAGATACGCAGGCGGCGTCCGATCCTGAGCCGCCAACATGAACATGGATGAACCCAGCAGGACCATCCGGCGCGCCAGTCGAAATGCCTGGCGGCGGCCGCCGAATTTCACCGAGGGGTTTTCCAAACAGCCTCTTCGATAAGGGCCGAAGGAATTGGCTTCAAGGCGACGGCTTCCCGGCCGCCTTTATCCAACGCGATCGACACGCCATCCCGCTCGAACATGCGGCAAAATGCCGCGGCCTGCGCCAAGCCGTACTCGATTTCCTCCCACGCCGCTACCCTATACTTGCCGGGGGCGAGGTGACGGAATTGAAAAGTCCCCTGGCCATCGGTGCTGACCACCTGCGTGGTGGCGCCGCCGCTTCCCACCGGGTTGCTGTCCGTCCGCCATAGCGAAACCCAAACCGCCGGCAAGGCGTTGTCCTTCCCATCGCGCACCGTCCCGCTTACCTCACCGGCATTCTTGGACAACACCAGGTTAAGGTCGCCACCAAACCCCGACGACACGTCCAAGACCGCATTGGTGATGTTCTGGCCGTTGAACGAGACGGTCTTGAGGTAAGTGCCCTCCGGCAGATTCGCGGTCTCCACCAGGTAGCGCTCCGGCGGCACGGCGGGCAATAGAAAGCTCCCGCTCGCATCCGTGGCTGCCTGGGGCAGGTTGAGCGAGACGCGCTCGGCGGCGATCAGCCGGACGCCGACGTCCGCCAGAGAGAGTTCTCCGGCAACAGGGGATACTGTCATGGCCGCCACGGGAGTAACGGCAACAGACGCGGCGGGAGCCGTTGCGGCGCCCGTAGCCGGAAGCCCGGGCGCCGGATCCGCGCTTGGGGCGTTCCGCTCTCCGCGCTGGGGAGACGATGCTCCCTTGTAACCGGGTGGCGGCGGCACGGGCGCCCCGCCACTGGTTCCGCGCGCCGGTTTGAGTGCGGTTGATCCACCGGTTGGAGATTCGACGCCGGCAATTGCGGGAGGCGTCTGCTGCGCTGGCGCGTCCTCGATGCGAATTCGTCCTATGAGATCGGGCGCCGGCAAGGCATGAAAATGTATGCCGGATACATCCTCGTCGCGAACTTCAACGACAGTCGTACCTCCGAATTTCCGATTGGCGCGTGTGTCCACCCGCACGCGGGCCGGCTCCAGGTAGTAGGTTCCAGCCACTACTTCGTCGAAGGCGAATCCGCCATCCTGCTGGACGTGCGCAAAGCGCGGGTTCACCGTTCCGATCAAATCGAATGTCGCCGGCATCAGCGCGAGTATGAGCGGCTGTGCAGGTGGTCCCAGCGACCCCCAATCTACTTCTCCCCGCACGGCCACCAGCTTCGCTCGCTTCAGGTGAAAATCAATGCCCCTCACCGCGGTTCCCGATGTCAACGTGAGGGGTGCGGCATTCTCCGCAACTTCGGCATCCGGGTAGAAAGTCCGCCGCAGCATCGTTGGCATGGCCTCGCGCTGTTGGCCTGCGCCCGGCGCGCCGGCGACTCTCGGAGGCGCCTTTTGTTCTACGCGAATGTAATACTTTCCGGGAGGCAAAGAGCGTAAGGTAAACCCGCCGTCTACATCCGTGTCCGCGGAAGAAAGCGGCAGTAGCTCGCGATGGCCGTCCTCGTACCACATCCGCAGGGCGGTAGCGGACGCATCGCGAACCGGTTCGTCGTTTTCATCCCGCACGTGGCCGGAGATCGATCCTTGCGGCGCCAGTTCGACATCCAGGTTCTTCAGCGTCTGGCCAGCCGCTACCTGCACTACCGTTCCAGGAGACAGTGTAGTGACCGAAGTAGCACCGTAGAATCGCCGCACATACCCCGGTTGGTCGGCATAGATCCGGTAACTGCCGGGGGCAACGCCCTCGAAGATGTATTGCCCTCCCGCGCCGGCTTGGCCGGAGTACACGGACTCATTCGGATCGGGCGCCGATTCGAAACCCGCCACCACGGCCTTCACCCGAACGGAGGCGCCTGCCAGCGGCGTACCATCGCTTAGACTCAACACCCGGCCCTCGATGTGCGCCTTCTTGGGTGCTTCCGCCGGCGACTGCGGGGAGGCGGCCGAGGACGCAAACAGCAATCCCAGGCTCGCCACCAAGCACCGTCTTCCGGCCATGTTGTATTTCCACACTTGAAGTTTCCTCCGATTACTGGCGGGGAGAGATGCGAACGAGTGGTTTCCTATCGCGGCCTAGCGTCATCACCAGGGTAAGTGCAGAATCGATCTTTCCGGCTTCGATTCGAGCCGTTCGCAGCGACTCCGGGGTGAGAATGGAGCCTGGCGACAATCCGATTGCCTTCAGCAGGCGTTGCCGAACCTCGCTCGATACGCCCTGGATCTCGATGGTGCCCAGCGGTTCGCCCCAGGGAGGAGGCGGAGGCGCGGGCGGGGCCAATCCCGGAACGTCGCCGGCGTTGAAATACACGTATGCTCGAATGTTCTCCGGCAACCCAGGGACCGGAGTGAATCGCCAGTTTTTAACGCTTGCCATCACTGACCCACGCAACTCCTCCGGACCATTGATGGACCTTACCTTGCTCACAGCTCCGTCCGGAGCCACTTCCAACAGAACCATAACGGTCCCCGCGTTCTTGAGCCCTTTGGTCTCAAACACAGGCTCCCGCACCAGGCGGAATCCGTCCGCATACCAACCGGTTCGAAGTCGATCGGCTGCGCTCAGGAGCGAAGTGCACGCGATCAAACAGATGAACGCAGGGAAGGCACTGCGGCCTTGCATTATTGTTCTCATTCAGCCTCCGTTAGCGCCAGATCAAACCGTTTCCTCTGTGTTGGGTCCAGTGCGCCATTCACGAGAAAACGCACCTGTCCCCGCCGGTCGATGATAGCCACAGCGGGAACGCCCATGCCGAATTTCGCCGGTTCCTGGGCGAAATAGCCTAGGCCAGTCAGCCTGCTATCCACGAGAAATCTGCGCCCCACTTCCGCGATATCGGGCATCAGGTAAACAAACCCCACCCCAGTACGGGAGGCATAATTGGATTCCAATTCCCGGAATAGCGGCGTTTCCCGGGCGCATACGCCGCACTCGGCCGAGACAGCGAACAGAACGGTCCGGTTGTTGTGAGGAAACTGGGCAGCGACGCTTCGGCCCAAAGCGCCAACGCTTTGCGCCACCTTCGCCGGGCTCGGTTTCGAAACCCAGCGTACGGCGACGATTACGGCAGCTACGAGACAAAGCAGTAGGACGCAAAGATTCGCAAGTGCATTGAGGCTGGCGCCATGCCGCTCAAGCCATGTATTCTTGCTTGTAGCTTCGTTTAGCATCGTTAGCCCATCGACCTTTGAACCTGGGTCGGCGACCTCCCCAACACGACCGTCCACCATCGTCCTAGGTGTCAAGCCCTGAGTACGGATTCAACGGCTCTCGCCGGCGGACGCGGCTGGCACGGCTCCAGGAGTGTAATTCAATCGCTGGCTGGAAGAATGATACCCCACGTCGGGTCGGAAACCGCTATCCATCCCAAGGGAGACCAGACAAAACATTGCGTACAAAACTGGCCATCAAGAATGGCCCAAGTGCACGTGATGGCGTGAAGATTTTTCGGAGCAATGGCTGCAAACACGATCGCCACGGCAAAAATCAGACGGCACAGCGAGACGGTCAATCGTCGTTTCATTGAATCTCCTTGAAACTAGGCTGGCGGCAGAGCGTTCCCGGCCCCCGCCCCTCTTTTTTTGGTTACCGGATCAGAATATGCTCCTTTTTGCGTCTTGTCAATACATATTAAAGTATTGTACCAATGTGTCTCTGAGTGTATTGCCTGAGAACTGTCAGCATATTTACAGAATAGGCACTAATGGAATGCACTTTATCGCCGGCGGGAGCTGGCCGTCAGGCCTACTGAATATTCGTACAAACTGAAGGGCGTCTTGCGCCAGTGCGGTCGAGGGGGTGGGCAGGGAGTCCTCTATTCAGAGGCTCAGTGACCGCCGCGTCGGCTTTTCTTGCGGATCGGTGGGCAGTGCTCGCTCCAGCGGCGATTCATAGCGTTCCTCTGAAACGTTTTCCACGCACACGAATGGCATAGACAAATCAATCCTACTTCAGATTGTAGAGTCTTCTGGCGTTGTCTCGCAGCACCATGCGGGCCAGTTCCACCGCGCGGTCGCGCGTGATTTCGCCGTCGTGCATCATTTCGGTCAGGGCCAGGCCCAGCGCTTCGCGGCCGGTGGTTGTGCCAACCCAGGCAGCTTCTTCCCAGTACATTTCTTCCGAGAATGGATACGCGTCGGTGGCGAACAGGACTTTCTCTGGCGCGTATTCCAGCCAATCGCGGATCGCTTGCGCGACGGATCGCGGGTAATTCATGAAAGTCTGCTCGGAGAAGTCGGCGTAGGCGTTTGGCTTGGAGAGCAAGGCAGCCACTTCGCGAGTGAACGGCCAGCCGCCGTGGATCATCACGAAGTTGGTCTTGCGCAGCTTGGGATCGTTGAGCACCGATTCCAGCAGCATCGGGTTTGCGCCGCCGACGTGGAAATAGCCACCGGCGCCCGCCGCCGCATGCAGGTGGACGGCCAGGCCTAGCCGTCCGCACTCGGCCGCGATGTAGCGGAAGATGTAGTCCTGCACTTTCTTGTACGCTGCGTCGGGTAACGGGATATTGCGCGATCCATAGTAGAGGCGCGCGGCTTCCGCTTTGTTCACGTTCGCGAAATCGAGCGAGCGTACATACGCTGCTTCGAACTTCACCGCGACGGCGCCGCCTCGTTTGTGCCGCTCTAAAGTGGCGCTGACCACTTTTGCCAGATAATCGTCCAACGACACCGGAGGTTCCTTGAACCCACATTCCTTCAAGTAGCGTTTAAGCAGCCGTTCCTCATCGGCGTAGAATGTCTTGTAGTCGGAATTCTTAGCCGCCAGCGCGCTGTTGTTCAGCGGATACATGAGCGCATCCTCGAAAGGAACCCACAGGAATCGAGGCGCCGCCATGCCGTGACCCATGGCCACTCGATTAGCGAACATCGTCTCGATGCCGAGCTGATCGAGCACCCAATTCGCGTAGCCGTCTCGCTTTTCGTCGAGGAGTTCCTTCTTGCGCGCCTGCAATTCGCGAACATGCTCGGGCGCACGATCGTCGTAACGGTAGCCGAAAAGCTGCTTCCAGGCTTCGATTACCAGCGGGCTGCCCTCGCGCGTTCGGACCGGCTCGGTGTATGGGTCCATCACCTCCACCGGCAACGCGTCGTACTCCGTGTCCTTGTCATTGGCGAACACCGGGCGGACCGGATGAGCGTGGTTGTCGATGGCTTTGATCTTGGCGATTTCGGCGGCGAGTTGCGGGTCCACCGGGAGTTGTGCCGCGGCGAAGGGACTGAATGCGAGAAGGAGGACGGTAGCCGATCTCATGTTTACTCCAAGCCCAGATGCCAACCAAGCTTCGCGGCATCGAGCCACTTGATTTGTTTCGCGGGCTTTGTTCTGCCGAGCACAAAGGCGCAGGGCGATTCGCCAAAACGATCGATGCGTTTTGCCAGCCACGATTGCGCATCGAGCGGCGTGGCCAGTACCACGGGCGTTCCCTTGAACCAGGCCAGCTTGGCGCCGAAGCCAGAGTCGACGCTGCGCACGGGAGCGTCGAGTCCGTAGGCTTTTTGAAATTGGGCGATCGCGGCATCCAAGTCTCTCACCGCCAGGAACACCTTCGTGACTCCCGTGAAATTGCTTACCGTAGCTTTCCCACTTGGATATGCCCGGAGATCGCGCGGCGTGAAATCGTGGATCAGGAATGGAAAGAATGTTCCGTTACCCGGGCCCACCTGCGCCGTCTCCCAATCCAACTGGACGCCATCCAGCCGCTTCCGGCCATTGCGTATAGGAGCGGCGGCGTGCAGACGCTGGACCTCGGCCGCCATGTCCGCGGGGCGCACGGCCCAAGCACACGGGCCGGCGTCTTCCTTCAGAAACCTGCTCCAAGGATGCGCCGCCACGGCGGCGGGGTCGGCCTGGGGCTGAATGGCGATCAACTCCAGATAGGATCCGTCGGGAAAGCTGGTCAGCGCCATCTCGGTGGCATGATTCGAATGTGGGCCGCCGTTTTCGCTGGGGATGCCGGCGGTTTTAAGCGCCTGCTGCATGGCTCGCAGATCGCGGCCGGCAACCGTGACATGATCCACATGCAATTGGTCCGCCGCCATCGGGAGTCCGGCTAACAGCATAATGAGAATATATCGAGACACGCGGTATTTATTCTAGCGGAATCATGAAACGAGACTTGCGCCGATCGACGTCTGAGAAGACAGTGCGACTCTTGCTGACGCTTCTGGCCGCCGTTACCGCCTTGGCCCAGGATCCCCGCGAGATCTTCCGCCGATCCGTTGAGAAAGATCAGAACAACCGGGCGCTGCGGCAACAGTATACTCACATCGAACGGGGCACGGAAAAGGAATTCGACAAGAACGGCAGTTTGAAGTCGACGGTGACCACCGTGCGGGATGTCACTATTCTCTACGGGCATCCCTTTTCACGCGTGATCGAAAAGAACGGAAAGCCGCTGACCGCAGCGGAGGAGAAAAAACAGCAAGAGAGACTGGAGAAGTTCACAGCGAAGTGGGCCAACGAAACGCCGCAGGACCGCGAAAAGCGGCGGGCGCAACGGGAGAAAAACCGCCAGAAGAGCGACGCGTTTCTTCGCGAGATTCCCGAAGCCTACGACCTGACGCTAGTGGGCGAGGAAAAGGTGGACGGCAAGGACGCGTGGGTAATTCGAGCTGAACCTCACCCCGGCTACAAACCGAAACTGGACGGCGCGAAATATTTCGCCAAGATCCGCGGCAAGGTCTGGATCGACAAAGCGGAATACCAGTGGGTGAAGGCTGAAGCGGAGACAATCGATACCATCTCGTTCGGGCTGGTGCTATTCCGTCTATACAAAGGGTCGCGGCTGCAGTTTGAACAAATGCGTGTGAACGACGAGGTCTGGATGCCAAAGATGGAGCGGGTCACTGCGGGCGGCCGCTTGGGGATTTTTGTGAAGGCTTCCATCGACCAGACCACCAGCTATGAGAACTACCGCAAGTTTCAGACCGATTCGAAGGTGGTGTCCACCGCCGAAGTGAAGCAGTAAGTCCGACGCCCTCAGGTCGCTCGAATCGCTACCACTGTAACGTCGTCTTGTGTTTCACTCTGGACCGCGCTGACGATGCCATTCACCAGGTCTTCCGCGTTGCTGCCTTGATTCGCCTGGACGGTAGCGAGTAGGCCATCCTCGCCGAATTCCTGGTCGTTCTCGACGCCGGCCTCAGTGACTCCATCGGTAAACAGGACCAGCGTGTCGCCGGGAAACAGATCCACGGCCAGCTCCTCACAACTCCAGTTGCTGAACACGCCCAGTACCGTGGCCGTCGGCTGCAAACGCTCCACGGTACCATTCGTGCGAAGTAACAGCGGAGGCACGTGACCGCAATTGGCGTAGCGCATACGCCGGTTTTGATCGTCGTACATTCCGAGAAAAAGAGTTGCGTAATGTTCCGGCGACGTGGATTCATAAAACAGTTTGTTCACCGCTCGCAGCATCGATGCCGGACGATGCATCACTTCCTGCGATTGGCTGCGGAAGCAAGCTTGCAGATTGGCCATCAGCAGGGCGGCGGCCACGCCTTTACCCGAAACATCAGCAAGAACAAATCCCAGACCCTTTTCGCCGACATCCAGAAAATCGTAATAGTCGCCGCTCACTTCGCGAGCGGGCACGCACCGGCCGGCGTAGTCGATAGTCGCCAACCGCCGCGATTGGCTGGGAAACAACTTCTGTTGTACATTGCGAGCAATTTCCAACTCCGACGCAACGCGCCGTTTCGTTTTCGCACGCTCCGAGGCGGCTTCGGCCTGCTTGCGAATGGTCCCCAACAAACGCGCGTTGTCCCAAGGTTTCTGAACAAAATCGCAAGCGCCGCGACGCATGGCTTCCACCGCGAGATCCACGTTGCCCCAGGCGGTCATCACGATCACCGGCGCGGCGTTATCCTGCGCTTCGAGGCTTGAGAGAAGATCCAGGCCCTCGGCGCCGGATGTCGTATCGCGCGCGTAGTTCAAATCCATCAGGATCAAATCGAAAGAATCCGCGCGTGCCGCGCGCAGCACAGCTTGCGGAGAATCCACCAGTACGCTCTGATATCCGGCGCCTTTCAGCAACAGCCGCAGCGCCTCCAAAACGTCCAGTTGATCGTCGCCCACCAGGATGCGCAATTTCGCGGCCTCTTGTTGTTGACTCTGAAGCGCGTCGTTGGTCACACAAGTCATGGTTACTCGTTTGATGTACCTAGGGCAAGCGGGATGCCAATCTAAGCGCTTGTAACCCTATGCCTTGCGCCCCGGAAGTTGCGACGCACTGTTCGTAAATGGGACACTTGTGTTCCGGTTTTGTGATGCCGAAGCCATGACCAAGTGCCCCTCTTGTTCCGCTGCAATTTCAGACGCCAGCCGTTTTTGCAGTTCCTGCGGCGTGGTGGTTACGCCCCCGAGAGGGGATGCATCACTGGGCGAAACCATGGCCATGCCGCCACCGTCCTCGTCATCGTCACGAACCCCGCCGTCTTCGCAGCGAAGTTCTTCGGGCAGCAGTGGGGCATCCGCCGATTTCGATGAAGGACGGTTCGTGCCCGGCACCTTGGTGGCCGAGCGCTACCGCATCATCGAACTGCTCGGCCGCGGGGGAATGGGCGAGGTATATCGCGCCTCAGATCTTCGCCTGGCGCAGCAGGTGGCCCTGAAATTCCTACCGGAGTCCACCGCCACCGATCCCGATACGCTCGCCCGATTCAACAACGAAGTGCGCATCGCGCGCCAGGTCTCGCATCCCAACGTCTGCCGCGTTTACGACATCGGCGAGGTGGATGGGCAGCCCTATCTGTCCATGGAGTATGTGGACGGCGAAGATCTGGGCGCATTGCTGCGGCGCATCGGCCGCCTGCCCAACGACACCGCGGTAGAGATGGCACGCAAGCTTTGCGCCGGTCTCGCCGCGGCGCACGACAAAGGGGTGCTGCATCGCGATTTAAAGCCGGCCAATATCATGATCGACGCCCGCGGCCAGGTTTTGATCACCGACTTCGGACTTGCCGGCATCGTGGACCGCATTCAAGGCGCGGAGATCCGTCACGGCACGCCCGCCTACATGGCGCCCGAACAACTGGCTGGCAAGGAAGTGACCACCCGCAGCGACATCTATTCTTTGGGCCTGGTGCTGTACGAAATGTTCACCGGCAAGCGCGCCTACGATGCACAGACCGTTGTCGAGATGACTCGCCTGCGGCAGGAGGCGCCGCCCAGCCTGGTCACCCATGTTCGCGATCTGGATCCAGCAGTGGAACGCGTGGTCAAGCGGTGCCTCGACCCCGATCCAGCGAATCGTCCGCCGAACGCCCTGGCTGTTTCAGCAGCGTTGCCCGGCGGCGATCCGCTGGCGGCAGCCTTGGCGGCGGGAGAAACGCCGTCTCCGGAATTGGTCGCTGCGGCGAACGAACATGAGGCGCTGCGGCCCATGATCGCGCTGGCGTGCTTAGTGGGTATTCTGGCGTTTCTCGCGCCGATTCCGTTCCTGGTATCGCAATCGGCCTGGATTGCGAAAACTCCCATGGAGAATCCGCCCGAAGCGCTGGCACAGAAAGCGCGCGAATTCGTGCAGCGTTTCGGTTACACCCGCAAGCCCGTGGATACCGCCCACGGATTTCACTACGCCAGCGACTATCTGCCCGATGTCGAGCGCCACGGCAAGGCCGTGAGCACCTTGCAACATCTCAGCCAGGGCTCGCCGGCCCCCATCCACTTCTGGTATCGGACCAGTCCTCGGTACCTGATCGCCGCTCTTTTTGGAAGCAACGGCGACGTCAGTATCACCGATCCAGCTTTGGATCTCTCCGGCATGGTGAACGTGGAACTAGATCCATCCGGGCGTCTAATTATGTTCGAGGCCGTCCCTCCTCAGACGGAAAAATTCGCTCCACCCGGGAGCCCGCCGGATGGCCCGGCTATCCTAACGGCTGCGGGCCTGGATCCGTCCCGCTTTCATGCCGTCGACCCGGAGTGGACTCCGCTAGTCATTTGCGATCAGAGGAGCGCCTGGACAGGCACTTACCCCGAGGATCCGAATCCGCTGCGCATCGAGGCTGCTTCCTGGCGGGGAAAGCTCGTGTTTTTCCAGATGATCAGTCCCTGGACCAGGGCGGAGCGGATGCAACCGTTCCAGAATACAAAGGCGGAGAAGATCGGGCAGGTGATCGGGTTGACGCTTCTAATCCTGATTGTAGTGGGCGCGTGCTTGTTGGCGCGCCACAATATCCGGCTGGGGAGAGGCGACTGGCAGAGCGCCTTCCGCCTGACCGGATTCCTGTTCTGTCTTAGCTTGCTCTCCTGGGCGCTCAGCACGCATCACGTACCAAACTTCGGCGAGTTTATCATCGTCCTGATGGGGATCAGTACGTGTCTTCTTTCGGTGTCGCTAATTTGGGTGCTCTATGTCGCGCTGGAACCGTACGTCCGGCGCAGGTGGCCGCAAACGATCATCTCCTGGACCAGGATATTGGCCGGCCGGCTGCACGACCCTGTGGTGGGTGGACACGTGCTGGTGGGAATCCTCTACGGGATACTGCTGTCCGGAACGATACAGCTTTTCGAGTTCCTGAAGACACAGTCCACAGGTGTGCCCAGCCGCGTCATACTGCTGGATACGCTGTTGAACGTCCCACGCGTGGCCAGTATCCTTGCTGGAATAGCACCCAATTCACTGCTGAACACGCTCGGGATCTTTTTCATCTTTTTTCTTCTGCGCACGCTGCTGCGCCGCGAATGGCTGGCGGCGGCCACGTTCGTCGTGGCGCTTACCGCGATTGCTACCATGCTCTCCCAGGGAAGTATCTACGTGTCGTTGCCGATCCGAGTGGCGCAGTACGGCCTGATGATATTCGTTCTGCTCCGCTTCGGATTGCTGCCGTTTGTCGTGGGCCAAGGCATACTCAACATCCTGTTATTCTTCCCGATTACGACCGACTTCTCGGCCTGGTATGCGGGCAGCACCATCTTCGGGTTGGCATTCATCGTGGTGCTGGCCGCGTGGGCGTTTCATACCGCGCTGGGCGGGCGGGCGCTGTTCAAGAAAAACCTGCTGGACGAGTGATCGCTACTCCAGCGCCTTCCACATCTTCACAAAATGGCACGGCAGCTTCGGATGCGCCTCTTCCGGGAATGGCGCGGTCCCGTTTTCCACGTACCCGAGCCGGCGGTAATACTCCGGAAGTTCCACACGCAAATTGACGATGAGCAGGTCCATGAAGCGGCAGCCAGCGGCCCGGCCATGATCTTCAGCCGCCGACATCAATTGGCGGCCGAGGCCGGAGCGCTGCCGGGAAGGGTCAACCGATAACAACCCAAGGTAGGCCCGTTCCCCGAGCGGCTCGATGTAGACGCAACCGGCCAGAGCTTCGTCTTCTTCCGCCAGAATGAACTTGCCGCGCTCCATACGTGTGCGGACTTCCTCACTGGCGATGCGATCCCGATCCAGGAAAAAACGTTCCACTTGAAACGCCCGGTTGATCAGGCACACGACCCCTTCCACGTCGCCTGGTTGCCCGATTCGAAGATTTGCGCGCCGGCTACCGGAGCTCCGCGAGCTTGTCATCGAGATGCTTCAGCGCGGCCTGCAGGATCTCCCGATAGCGGGGATTATTTGCCGTATCGAGATCGTGCATCACGCGTGTACGGGACATCTCCAAACCCTCCCGCTGCCGGATGCGTTCCGCTATCACGGGGTCAACCGCCTTGGCGCTGGTCCGGGGACGTCTGGACTCGGCGGATTCGATCTGTGCTTCCACCGCCTTGCTTTCCCAACCACGTGCCATATACCTCTAGTGTGGCACTATCGAAGGGCTGGCTGCTGGCGTGACAGCTCTCGCGTCAACCCTCGTTCTTATTATTGATGGTCAACAAGTATAATAAATTGACAAGTCAAGAGAGGTGCCCGTGCCTACCAGAATGAAGCAGTTGAACGTCTCGATCACACCGCACTTTTCGAAGTTCATCCGCAAGAAACTCACCAGCGGCCGATACAGCAACGCCAGCGAGGTGGTCCGCGAGGCGCTACGCCGTCTGGAACAGGACGAGATGCTCAAGCATCAATCGATCATCGTCGACCCCGATAACGTCCAAGAAGCACTCCAGGAAGGGGCCGCTTCGATTGAGCGCGGCGACTTCATTGAGTTGAAAGATGATGCCGAATTGAAGCAGTTCTTTGCCGATATCATCGCTCGCGGCAAAAAGCGCCTCTCCGCGAAGAAGAGGTCAGCCGGCAGGTGAGTCGCTATGTTGTGTCCCCAAAGGCTCGTGCCGACCTGGACGGTATCTGGGACTATATAGCGGAGCGAAGCACCGCGGAGACAGCAACCGAATTCCTCTGGAAGTTCTATGCCACGTTCGCGTCGTGCGCGGCGAGTCCGGCGGCGGGTATTGCGATCCCCAATCTACTACCAGCCGGTGGACGAAAGTTTCCGATGGGGAACTATCTGATTTACTACAGGGCGCACCGCGGAAAGGTAGTAATCCTCCGCGTCTTGCATGGCAAGCGCCTTCAGAGCAGAGCGCTGCGGGAAAAAGGGCTCTGACCGCTACGCGAGCGCGTTGATCGGTGCCGGATGCGCTGCTTCGAAGGTCGCGATGGTCGCATCCTGCTGCAGGATGTACCCGAGCTCGTCGATGCCTTCGAGCAAACAGTGCTTGGCGAAGCTGTCCACTGGAAACTCCACCGCGCGCCCGCCGGGTAATGTCAGTTTCTGCGACGACAGATCCACGCCCACGGTGACATTCGGATTGGCCAGCAATTCCGCATGGACGTCGCGCGGCACAACAATGGGCAGCAGCGAGTTCTTGAGCGAATTCTGCCGGAAAATATCGGCGAACGAAGTGCTGATCACGGCGCGAAAGCCGTACTGAGTCAAAGCCCAGGGCGCATGTTCGCGCGAACTACCGCAACCGAAGTTGTCGCCGGCCAGCAGGATTTCCGACGCCTTCGCCTCGGCCGTGTTCAGGATGAAATCCGGTTTCGGCTGGCCATCGGCATCGTAGCGCCAATCGTAGAACAACTGCTCGCCGAGCCCAGCTTTGGAGATGGTCTTCAGGAATCGCGCGGGGATGATCTGGTCGGTGTCGATGTTGTCGATCGGCATCGCCACCAGACGGCTTTCAAATGGAGTGAACTTGTTCATGGCAGCAGCTTTCTTACGTCGGTGACGACGCCGGTCACAGCGGCGGCCGCGGCCGTCAGCGGGCTGGCCAGGAAAGTCCGGCCGCCTTTCCCCTGACGTCCTTCAAAGTTGCGATTGCTGGTGGACACGCTGTACTCGCCCGGCTGCAGCTGATCGCCGTTCATGGCGATACACATGGAGCAACCCGCTTCACGCCAATCGGCGCCCGCGTCGCGGAAGATCTGGTCCAGCCCTTCGGCTTGTGCCTGCGCTTTCACCTGCTGTGATCCGGGCACCACCATCACGCGGATTCCGGGATGCACTTTGCGTCCCTTCAGAATGCCGGCGGCGCTGCGCAAATCCGAGATGCGCGAATTGGTGCAGCTTCCGATAAAAACCACGTTCACGGGATGACCCAGCAATGGTTTGCCGGGCGCGAGATCCATGTAGCGCAGTGCCTTGGCGAGTGAATCACGTTCCAACGGATCGGCAATGTCGCCGGGGTCGGGAACACGCGCCGTGATCGAAATACCCATGCCTGGGTTGGTGCCGAACGTAATCATCGGCTCGAGCGCCGACGCGTCGATGTGTATGCTCTTGTCGTAAGCCGCGCCTTCATCGGACGGCAACTGGCTCCAACGCGCCAGTGCGATGCTCCAGCCCACGCCATGAGGCGCGTACGGCCGGCCTGCTATGTATTGATAAGTGGTATCGTCCGGTGCGATCAATCCGCCGCGCGCGCCGGCTTCGATGGACATGTTGCACACGGTCATGCGCTCTTCCATGGAGAGCGCGCGGATGGCAGAACCGCAATACTCGAAAATGCAGCCGGTGCCGCCGCCGATCCCGATCCGAGAAATCAGCGAGAGAATAATGTCTTTGGCCGTGACTCCCGGCCTCAGAGCGCCATCCACCAGCACCTGATAGGTCTTGGGCTTGTTCTGCAGTAGGCATTGCGACGCGAGCACATGCTCCACTTCGCTGGTGCCGATGCCGAATGCCAATGCACCAAAGGCCCCGTGTGTCGCGGTATGACTGTCGCCGCACACCACGGTCATGCCCGGTTGCGTGAGACCCAGTTCGGGGCCGATCACGTGCACGATCCCCTGTTTATCGCTGTCCAGCCCGAAGCAGCGGATTCCGTAGCGCTGGCAGTTGGTCTCCAGTTGCGCCACCTGCGCGGCGGCCACGCGGTCCAGTATGGGCAGCGAGCGCGGCGTCGTCGGCGTGCTGTGATCCGTGGTGGCGATGGTCAGATCTGGGCGGCGCACTTTGATTCCCCGCTGGCGCAGCCCGTCGAACGCTTGCGGCGAGGTTACTTCGTGGACCAGGTGCAGGTCGATGTAGAGCAGCGAGGGCGCACCCGGCTGTTCGGTGACGACGTGGTTGTCCCAGACTTTTTCAATGATGGTGCGAGGCTTCATATGATCTGCGTTACTGCATCTCCCACTTCCGATGTCGTTGCAGTCCGTCCAGCCGGGTGCAAATCTGCGGTGACGTTTCCGGAATTCAACACGGCCTCAACCGCGCGATTCACCGCCGCCGCTTCTTCCTTCAATCCGAAGCTGTATTCCAGCATCGCCGCCACCGACCCAATGGCTCCAAACGGGTTCGCTTTGTTCTGGCCGGCGATGTCCGGCGCCGATCCGTGTACCGGCTCGTAGAGACCAACCCACGCGCCCGAAGGTTTGCGGTCGCCAATGGAAGCCGAAGGCAGCATGCCAATGGAACCGGCCAGCACCGCCCCCTCATCACTCAGGATATCGCCGAACATGTTCTCGGTGAGAAGCACGTCGAAGCGCCGCGGATTCAGGATCAACTGCATGGCGCAGTTATCCACCAGAATATGATCCAGCGCGACGTCCGGGAATTCCTTCGCGACCTCGATCACCACGCGCCGCCAGAGCTGCGAGTTCTCTAGCACGTTCGATTTGTCGACGCTCGTGACCTTCTTGCGCCGGTTCCGCGCCAGGTGAAAGGCCATGCGCGACACACGTTCGATCTCGGATCGCGTGTAAGTCATGGTGTTCACTGCGCGAGTCTCACTGCCGTCTTCGTGGATTCCACGCGGCGTCCCGTAATAGATGCCGCCGGTCAGCTCGCGCACGATGATCATGTCGGTGCCATCCACCAGCGCGTTCTTGAGCGGCGAAGAATCCAGCAGCGCGGCATAAGAACGCACCGGCCGCAGGTTGGCGTAGACACCCAGTGCCTTGCGGAGGCCGAGCAGTCCTTTTTCCGGACGCTTCTCCGGAGGCGCGCTGTCGAATTCGGGAAGCCCCACGGCGCCCATCAATGTGGCGTCGGCCTTCAAGGCCAGGTCGATGGTCTCCTGCGGCAAGGGCGAGCCGGTCCTATGAATTGCGCCGCCGCCCAGCAGGCCTTCACTCAACGAAAGCTGATGATGGAACTTCTGCGCGACCTGTTGGAGAACCTTAACTGCTTCGCGGGTGACTTCGGCGCCGATCCCGTCGCCCGGAAGGATCAGAACATGTAACTGCATTCGTTAGAAGGAAAGCCCACAGGCTAAAGCCTGTGCTACCACTTGCTGACAAGTTTCTGTGAAAAAGTCGCACATCCCTTAGTCGATGAGACTGAGCTGACAAGTCTTTGTGAAAAAATGGAACATCCTTTAGTCGATGAGACTGAGCTGACAAGTTTCTGTGAAAAAGTCGCCATCCCCTGGTTTATGAGTCTGAGCTTGGTGGCACAGGCTTTAGCCTGTGAGCCTCTCTCAATCGTTCGCCGCCGCTGTGGCCGCCTGCCCAACCACTTCGTGGATCAGCGCGATAATCTCCTCGTTCCGTAAGCCCTTTTTCCTATCCGCGAGCGCCGTGAAGCGATGATATAGCGCATCCAGCTCCTCTTTGTTCAGCTCGAAACCCAGATCCTCGGCGCGCTGATGCAGTGCATGCCGTCCGCTGTGCTTGCCAAGAACCAGCTTACTCTGCGGAACGCCAACGGTGTGCGGCTCGATGATTTCGTAGGTGGTTCGTTCCTTCAAATAGCCGTCCTGATGAATGCCCGCTTCGTGCGCAAATGCATTCTCTCCGACGATGGCCTTGTTCGGCTGCGGCCCAAAGGTAATGGTCTGCGCCAGCAACTGGCTGGTCGAATAGATGTGTTCCGTCACGATCTTGGTTTCATACGGCAGCTTGTCGGGACGGGTCTTGAACGCCATCACGATCTCTTCGAGCGCCGCATTGCCCGCTCGCTCGCCGATGCCGTTGATGGTGCATTCGATTTGCCGCGCGCCGGCCTGCACCGCAGCGATGGAATTCGCGACGGCCAGCCCCAGATCGTCGTGGCAATGAACGCTGACAATTGCGCTATCCCCCAGCGCCTTGACCATGCGGCCGATCAACGCCGCATACTCTTCAGGGACCGAATAGCCAACCGTGTCCGGCAAGTTTACCGTCCGCGCCCCCGCTGCGACGACGGCGCGCGAAATCTCTTCCAGGTAGTCCCAATCGGTGCGCGTCGCATCTTCAGCGGAAAACTCCACATCGTCGGCATAAGTGCGCGCCAACTCGACAGCCGCTACGGCCTCATCCAGCACCTGCTGTTGCGACTTCTTCAGCTTGTACTTCAGATGAATATCGCTGGTAGCGATAAACGTATGGATGCGCGGCCGTCTGGCGTACTTCAGCGCCGCTGCGGCACGCTCGATGTCGGTGGTATTCGCGCGCGCGAGCGCCGCCACTTGAACCCAGGAGAACTCACGGCTCACCGCGTCTACCGCCTCGTAATCACCATCCGAGGCGATCGGGAACCCGGCTTCGAGGATATCGACGCCAAGTTCAACCAGTTTCCCAGCCAGCCGCAGCTTCTCGGGTACGGTCATGCTGCAACCAGGCGATTGTTCACCGTCGCGGAGGGTAGTGTCGAAGAGGTAGACGCGATTGGACATGAGTGTCTCCTGTGCTGTTCTAATTATCGGTAGGTACCTTAGATTTGACAAATTTATAATAACGATGTCTAATATAAATTACAGTGATCCTATAAAGGCTGCTTATGGAACTCTATCCCCTGAAGGTCTTCCTGACGGTAGCCGGAGAGAAGAGTTTCTCCCGGGCGGCCGAGAAATTGCTACGGACTCAGCCCGCTATCTCCCTTGCGATTCAGAAGCTTGAGTCCGATTTGCAGGAGAAGCTGATCGACCGGTCCGGCAAGGAACTGCTGTTAACCGATGCCGGCCGGATCGTCTACGAATACGCGCGCCGGTTCGAGAACCTGGAGTCGGAACTGGAGAATTCGCTTGCCGAGCTTCGTGACAACTCGGCTGGCCGCCTGATCATCGGGGCAAACGAGTCGACATCGCTCTACCTGCTGGGGCACATCGAGCGCTACCGGCGGCTGTATCCCAAAGTGAAAATCCAGATCCGGCGGACACTTTCGAGCAAGGTTCCCGCGCAGTTGATCGACGGCGAACTGGAGTTGGGCGTGATCAGCTACGATCCCGAGGACGATCGTTTGCATTCCATGGTGCTGTTCACCGATCACCTGGCATTCGTAGTCTCCCCACAGCATCGCTTCGCCAATCGCGAGCAGGTGGCCATCAGCGAATTGGGCATGGAAACGTTCATCGCCCACAATGTTCTTTCGCCTTATCGCGCCGTGGTGCTGAAGGAGTTCCAGCGCTACAAGGTGCCGTTGAACATGGACGTGGAGATGCCGACAGTGGAGACGATTCGGAAAATGGTCCAGCGCAACGAAGGCGTCGCGTTTCTACCGCGCATGTGCGTGGAGCAGGAGGTGAAGCAGGATACGTTGCGCGAGGTCAGAGTGCCGGAGCTGAGCGTGGAGCGCAAGATCCATTTGGTGTGCCCGGCGAAGCGCAGCCTGAGCCACGCGGCGAAGGCATTTTTGGAGTTGGTGCGGGGAGGTTAACCTTATTCGAGCGCTGCTTTTGCTGCTTGGCAGACTGACTCCAGTTCCTTCCAAAACTTTCGAAAGGAACGTGCATTGCGAGCGAGTACAAAATCAAACTGAGTGGTGAACGCGGGCTGATCGGCGGTCTCAGAGTACTTGCGTCCAATGGGCATCCAGCGCTCGATCCAGCCCTTGCAATCTTGAACTTCTTCGGGCGACGGATGATCCTCTACCTCGTCATTTAGCCAATGCAGCCCCTTCAGGCTGGAGGCGGACGCCAAGAACCAAGCTTCGAACTCGTGGTGTGCCAAAACTACAGAGGATTTCTTATCAGGCCGGGCGTTGCGAACGCGGCGTAGGAGTTTGATGGCAAGTTCCGCCGGGCAGTCACCCTCACTGTCCAGCAGAATGAAAACCGCGCCCTCTTCTCCAATCTCGATGGCAGCCAGGCATACTGCTGCCTCTATTCCACGTTCTTTGAGTAATGTTCCTCGTGCTCTTCGGATCGGCCGAACGATTTCAATTGGTACGGCTAAGTTGAGCTGAGCGATCACTCGACGGAACAACAGAGGCACCGACTCATACTCCCCATGGCCTTCGACGATCGGCGCGATCTTGAAGGGCATCTACGCCGGTACCGGGTCGCCGAACAACACGGACTCCATGTCGGAATTCTCAGGATCTTGGGACAATTCGGGCCGAAGGTAGTTCATTCTCATCAGCTCCGCTGCCGTATAGAGTTGTTCCTTGAGCGCTTGCCTCCCCGTGTGATCGACATGACCGATGCGGGTCATCCCCTTCTCTTGCTCCACTGCGAGAATCGAGTCTGTATCGATTTCCTTCTTGTCCAGGAGATCGGCGCTGTGGGTTGTTGCCATAACTTGGAGGCTAGCGCTCGCCTCACGAAGTGCATCGAAAAGCACACCTGCAGCGGCGGGATGGAGGGCCGTCTCTGGCTCCTCTAGCCCAACGAAAGAGACTGCCCCACCGTTAGCTCCTGGCTGAAACAGCGCGACGAGCACGGCCAGTGCTCGAAGCGTGCCGTCGGAGACCTGTGTTGGATAAAAAACGCCATTGTTCTCTTGGAACTGAAGAGTTAGGAAGTCACCAACTTCCTTGGGTTCAACAGAAGTCAGTGCAGGATATATGACGCGGAGGTATTGCACAATTCGATCGAACGTTGCCTTATGTTGCTGCACAACACGGTACAGCACGTTGAAGAGGTTTGTACCGTCATCTAGAAGTACCCGCTCCAATCCAGTCTTTGGGCACTGGCTGTCGAAAATCCTTGGAACTGAAGTTGTAAAACTGGCAGTTACTTAGTAGGTTCCAGACCGCTCGGAAGTGAGGAGGCTCGGTTGTTCCCGGTAGATCCAAGAGTTGGTTATCAGCGTACCTTGCTCCGTGCCGGAGGTCAAAGCCGCCTCTTCCATCGATCGAGCATTTCTCGCGTTCAATCATGTAGTCTAATTCGCTTCCTCGACTGAAGCGAACCGAGTAACGTCCTGTATTCCCGTCTGAGGTGACGAAATCGATTCGCATTCCCAAATGAGCTTCTGGTGGGGTGCCACGCCGGAGGACGCTGGAGAAGCCGCCCCGGGTCTGGAACGCCCTCTCAACCGGGTTATTCATGGCCTCTGATAAGAAGCGCAACGCATCCAGAAAATTGCTCTTCCCCGCGCCATTCGGCCCAACCAGGACCGCCAACGGCCCAAGCTTCACATCGCAGAACGCAATGCTCTTGTAGTTCTCCAGCACGACCCGTGTAATCTGGGGGCGATTCTGCATTGGCATACCTAGTATAGGAAAACTTCGGATACACTGGCTTTCTATGGACCAAGTAAAACTTCGCGCGTGGTGGGCGCACCGGCAAGGGTTGGATGGCGCACTCGACGGTAAGCCGGCCACACAGGTGTTGGAACGCACCGGCTGGGCGCGATCGGTCGGCGGCACCGGTCCGTATCTCACGCTTTTTTCGCGCGCAGGACTGAGCCGCGAGAGAGTGGATGCGGATATCGCCAAGACACTGATCCACGAACTACCGAGCGCCCGCGGATGCACCTATGTGCTGCCTGCGTCAGATTTCGCGCTGGGCCTGACTCTCGCCCAGGGCTTCGCCGGCGAAATGAAAACCGCTGAAAAGCTCGGCGTTCCCGCCAAAGAAATCGACAAACTCTGCGAGGCAGTGGTGAAGGCGCTGGAAAAGGAGCCGCTCGATCCGGACGGAATCCGCGCGGCCACCGGCAAGGCCGTCCGCAACCTCGGGCCGGAAGGGCAGAAGAAAGGGCTCACTACAACGCTACCCGTCGCGCTCGGCAAATTGCAGGCACTCGGCGAGATCCGACGGATTCCGACTAATGGGCGTCTCGATCAACAGCGCTACAAGTACACCGTTTGGCGGCCGAATCCGCTGCGCGGCTCCAAGCTCACAACTGAAGAAGCCTACATCGAACTCGCGCGCCGCTATTTTCAATGGATCGGCCCGGCGTCGATCGCCGAGTTCCAATGGTTCTCCGCGCTGGGCGTGAAAGCAGCCAAAGCCGCACTGGAGCCATTGAAGCTGGAATCATTCGCTGCCGATTCGGATCTTCTGGCGCTGCCCGGAGATCGCGCAAGGTTCGAAGCCTTCAAGCCACCGAAGGATCCGCACTACGTGCTGACGAGCAGCATCGACGCGATCGCCCTTCTCCGCCGCGATCTCAAGGGTTTGCTCGATCCCAAGGATATGGACCAGCAAGTCTTCGCCGAGAAAGATACGAAACAGCTTGGTAGCCTGGCGGATCTCCCCAGTCACGCGATCCTCGATCGCGGCCGAGTGGTTGGACTATGGGAATTCGACACCGCAACCAACTCAATCGCCTGGACCGCGTTCATCAAGAAAAACAAAGCGCTGCAGGATGCGGTCGCGCGAACCGAGGCTTACGTTCGCGATCAACTGGGCGACGCGCGATCCTTCAGCCTGGATAGCCCCAAGAGCCGCGCGCCGCGAGTGGCGGCGTTGCGCAAAGCGGCGGGCCGCTAACTTAACCACTTCGTTCACTAGCGGTCCTTGATGGTACGCTGGAATGTCTTCTTTATCCCGCGAACGATGCGTGCTTCCGAGGGATCGGGATGATCCGAGTAGACTTCGTTCAACTTCTTCAACAGCGCCCGAACGCAAGCGGCGTTTCAATCTCATGGCGCGAAGTCTACCGCTCACCCTCCGCTGTAGTAGCCGGCTGATTCCGCTCGCGCGTTTGCTTGCCGGCGTCCAGATGATTCCAATTCAGGATCGCGTTGAATGCCAGGAAATAGGTGCCTTGCGTCTGCCAGCGCCAGAACGGCCGCAGCGCAAACATCACGATGTGGCCCTTCCCCACCGTCGCGTCCAAAACGAGCGGATGGTTCGAAATCGCCTCTCCTCCGGCCAACGTCCCGGATAACAACATGTCGTTAGGATTCGCCGGGAATTGCATCACCACGCGCGGGCGAACATCCTCGATGATCCCGAACTGCCGCGCCTGCTGGCGGAGAATCGCTGCGTCGTCGGCTGCCGGCCGCTCCGGTGTTTTCGCCGAGCTCGGATCGAGTGGTGAAATCCGCACCGGCACCGCGTTCGGCGTTACGTTCTGACCCAAACCTGCATTGGCCGGACCGCCACCGCCACGGCCTCCGCCGCCGCCGAATCCACCGAATCCGCCGCCGGCGCTCAGCACCGGGTCTTGATTGAAGTAGACCGGTAGATCCTTGCCATCGTAGCCGTACGCGATCGGGCTCTTGGCGTCGCTAATCATCCCGCGCAGAATCGACCCGCGCGCGAAAAGCTGCGCCGGATGCTCCACGGTCACCGACCCCGCGAGCCCGTAATCCGCGAGGAAAGCGCTCGACGACCCATCGGTGATCAGCGTGCCGCCCTCTTGCACGAACTTCGCCAGCTCGGACAGCCCCTCGATGCCCATTCCACCGCGGATATCGTCGCTGGAATCATTCACGCCAAGATTCGGTGTCAGATCAGTCTTCTTGTATGGAATCGGATCGGGGCCATTCTTCGGAATGCCGTTCAAGTGCGATTGGGAACTTCCGCCCACATGCGGAAAAATGATGACATCGTACTTCGCGCGCAAATTCCCCTCGCGCAGTTTCTGATCCGCGAAATAGGTGTATGGCACTCCATAGTGGTCGAGCGCGGCGCGCGTCCAGCCCTCGTCCTGGGTGCGCTGCCAAGCGTGTACGTATCCGATGCGCGGGATATCCAGCGAGTGCGTTTTCACCGCGGGCGCCGCGGCCACGGCCCACGCGGAAAGCCCCAACTCCTTGACCGACGCCTCGATCCGCGCGCGATCAGCATTAGGAACGATGAACGCCCCGGCCCGGAACTTGTGACCGTTCAACTCAAAATCGTCCTCGGCGGCGAGCATCTTAACCTCGCGATTGCGGAACCGGAATGCCATCAGCGAATTGTCCGTGGTGTGGTCCACGATAATCGTGCCACCCGAACCGGCGAGCGAGCCCGCGGGCTTCGCATCGGCTGTCATCAGCGTCATCGGTTGATCGAGCACAGCTTTGTCGGCGATCACCGTCAGCTTCACGTTACGCATGTACTGCATGGTCCAGCCGGTGTCGTCGTAAGGCCGCGGATTGGCCGCCGGATAATTCTGCACGCTGAAGTACATGTCGGCCAGCGTGCGATACGGTTGGTCGGCGCGAATCACGTAGTCGCCGGCCGCTACATCCACATTGCCCGCCTTGAAAGCGGCGCTGGCTTTGTGAACTTCCAAGCCCTGTTGCCGCAATGAATTCACCATGTCCGCCGCATCCACGCGGCGGCGCTGCGCGGCAGCAATCACCCAGGCGTACGGCGCAACGGCTTTGCCTTTTTCCACCGCGCGCTTATTCTTCATCCAGTAGTTCTCGAGATACAGTTCCTTGCTGGTGGCCACTTGATGCATGGCGATCAGCAGCGTCGATTCCTGGATGTTGGTATTGTTGCGCGGTCCCCACTTGATGGACGGCAGCGGCGGATTGGCCCGGAACCATTCGCGGCTGGTCACCGTCGGCTGTAGCCGCAGATTCTCCTGGATGTCCGGACCATAGCTCTGCACCTCATAGAACCGGCCGAACGAATTATGCGTGATGGCGATCCAGAACAGATAATTCGGCACCCAGCCGTCGTAGAATCCATAAGTCCAGACGCCTGGCACGCCGCGCTTGGCCATCTCCATCACTTCGGTTTCGGCCAGCAGCCACCACTCGTTCACTTGGATCGGATCGAGCGAATTGTTGTACGGACCCGTGCCGGTGGAAACATACAAATACGACTGCGCCTCATGCAGATCGTGCAGAATTGTGGGATGCCATTCCAGCAGCGTTTTGGTCATGTTCTGCGTGATCTTCAAATACTGGCCCATGCCATCGCGATTGTTGTCGTGCGCCACGTACTTCCCCCAATACATTAACGGTGGCTTTTGTTTCTTGGTCTGCTTCCCGTAGTAATAGGTGTCCACCTGCCGCTCGCGTCCGTCCACTTCGATCACCGGCGTGATGAAGGTGATGACGTTATTGCGGATGGTCTGAATGAACGGCGACTCTTCAACGATGAGCCGATACGCCAGCTCGATCAGCATCTCCGGCCCGCCAGTCTCCGGCGAATGGATTCCGCTGTTGGCCCAGTAGATCGGCTTGGCGGTCTTGATCAATTGCCGCGCCTGTTCTTCGGTAGTTTTGCGCGGATCGGCCAGGTCCGCCAGCATCGTCTTGTATCTGCCGAGATCCTTGATGGTGGCCTCGTCGGCGATGGCCAGGATCACTTGATCGCGACCCTCCTCCGTCTGACCAATCTTCCAGAACAGCGCCCGCGGCGACGCCTTGGCCAGCGCCTCGTAGTAGCGATAAATGTCCTTGGCATAAGTAAGCTCGCCCGGCGTGCCGGGAATCCGGCCGAAGAACTTGAGCGGCGAAGGAACAGTAGCCGAGGCCGGCATGTGATCTACAAGTTCGGTAGTAATACGCGGATCCTGCAAGTATTGCTTGATCAGTTTGGTGTACTCTTCGTCGATAGCTTGCGGCGCGATAGTGGTAGGCGCAGCCACGGGCTTCGCGCCCTTCTTCTGCGCGAGCACCGGTTCAGAAATGAGCGTAACTAGGAGCAAACTGCTCCCCAAGAGGGCAAGGCGGTGTGTCATCAGGGTATCCTTTTCGCGGATTCCAATTGTTTCTCTTTAGATGATGGCGTGTCAAACTTGGCGAAGGTAACCGCGTGATGTAACCATTTGGTGGTGCTGGCCGCCTTTACTCTGATCCCTAAATCTGGAGGTTCGCCCATGTTCCGTAAGGCCCTGTTCGCCGCCCTGATCCTGCTGCCCACGCTCGCTTTCGCCGACGCCCGCCTGCTCCGCCACCCGTCCTATTCCAAAGGCAAGGTCGCTTTCAGCTATCTCGGCGACATCTGGACTGCCAACGAAAACGGCGCCGGCCTCGAACGGCTCACCGATCACAAGGCGCGCGACATCTATCCACGCTTCTCGCCCGATGGCAACTGGATTGCTTTCTCCTCGAATCGCGAAGGCAACTACGACGTGTTCGTGATCGCGGCAACCGGCGGCAAGGCGCGCCAGCTCACTTTCCACAGCGCCGACGACAATGTGGTCGGGTGGACGCCCGACGGTAAGAAGGTGCTGTTCACCTCCACTCGCGCGAAAGGCGCGTTTCCGAGCATCGCCACTCTTTGGGAAGTGCCGGTGGACGGCGGCATGGAGCAACCCGTCGAGACGGATTGGGGTTACACGGGCAGCTACTCGCCCGATGGCGCGAAGCTCGCCTTTATGCGGCATCCCTCCGTGTGGTCGCGCAAGCACTATCGCGGTAGTTACGCCGCCGACCTCTGGGTGATGGATGTAGCCTCGAAGAAATTCACCAAGCTCGGCGACGCCGATTATCACGGCAACTACCTCTGGCCCATGTACGCCCGCAACGGCGAGATCTACTTCGTCTCCGACCGCATGGCCAACGAAAAGAGCCTCAAGTGGGGCGGCCCCGAGGTGATGAAGAGCACCAACAACATCTGGAAGATTTCCGAACGCGGCGGCGCGCCGGTGCAGGTGACGCATCACACCAGCGGCAATCTGTTCTTTCCCTCCATCTCCGCCGACGGCCGCACAATCGTCTACGAAGAGAACTTCGGGCTGTGGAAGCTGGATGTCGCCAGCGGCAAGACCGCGCAGATTTCGGTGGACATCAAGTCCGACGTCAAAGAGAGCGAGGTCGAACTACGGGCCATCCAGAACGAGGCCGACAGTTTCAACCTTTCACCGTCCACCCGCCGCGCCGCCATCTCCACGCACGGCGAGATCTTCACCATTGCCACCGATCGCGGCGAGGTGCAGCGCGTCACGGAGACGCCTTGGCGCGAAGAAGATCCGCGCTGGTCGCCCAACGGCAAGTGGATCGCATTCGTTTCCGATCGCACCGGACGCCAGGAAGTGTGGATGGCCGATGAGCACGGCCGCGGTCTGAAGAAATTGAGCGACGTCGATTGCGACAAATCCGCCATCACCTGGGCGCCCGATTCGAAAACCCTCCTGTGGTCTGGGTCCGATCATAAACTGCGCCGCATCGATATCGACAACGGCAAGACCGAAGTGCTCGCGTCGAACGATGCCGGCAACATCCAGAATCCGCAGTTTTCGCCCGACGGGAAGTGGCTCTCCTACTCCAAGCAGGACCAGCATCTGCGTGCGCACGTCTACATCAAGCCGCTGGATGGCGGAGCGGAGCACATGATCGGCGCAGACGATTTTCTGATGTCCAGCGGCGCCAAATGGACGGCCGATGGAAAGAAGCTGCTGTTCATGGGCGGCGTGGGCGCGCCCTCTATGGCTGCGCTCAACCGCGTCACTTCGCAGCTCTACAGCGTTTCGTTAACGCACATCGATAAGAACCCCGACGATCGCGATGTCGATACCGAGGAGCAGGCCGAGGCTGCTCTCGATGCACCTCGTCGTGGACCCGGCGGCGCAGCAGCCGCTCCGAAAGTGGATGTGAAAATTGAATGGGATGGCCTGGACCGGCGCATCCGCCAGCTCACGCGCGGAGCGGAGTCGGTGGCGCAAGTTGTTCCTTCGCCGGACAGCCGTACCTATGCCTTTGTCGCCATGGGCGGTGGAGAAACCGGCGGCGGTGGGCCAGCCATCTACACCATTGCCGAAGATGGCACGCGCCTCACCCGCGTCAGTTCACCGCCAGCCCAACCGTCGGCTGATGGACCGCCCCGTGGACGCGGTGGGTTCGGTGGAGGCGGATTTGGTGAGCCGCAATGGTCCAGAGACGGCCGCAACCTGTTCTACATGCAAGGTGGCGGCATTTACTCCGTTGCCATCGCTACCACACCGGTCGGCGATACCGCAGCAGCGCCAACCGCCGGACCAACTGGCGGTGGCCGGGGAGGCCGTGGAGCAGGCGCAGGCCCTGCAGCAGCGGCGACAACGACGCCCGCCCCAACCCCGCGTCGCGTCGATTTCACCGTGCGCCTGGAAGTGGATCAAGCTGCCGAGCGCAAACAGGTTTTCGAAGAAGCCTGGCGCGTTATGAAAAATCGCTACTACGACCCGAACATGCACGGCGTCAACTGGAATTCCGCCAAAGACACCTATGAGCCGCTGCTGGCCAACATTGCCGACCCCGAAGAACTGCACACGGTGCTCATGCAGATGATCGGCGAGCTGAATTCATCCCATACCGGCGTCACCGGCGGCGCTCAGGGCCAAGGCGAGCGCATCCAGACGCATTATCCCGGCTTCGATCTCGAACCCGACGCCTCCGGTTACTACAAGGTCTCCTACATCTACCGCAAAGGCCCCGCCGATCACGATTACGTCAAGCTCGCTCCGGGCAACTTCATCGTCGCGGTGAACGGCAAGGAATTGAAGACCACCGACAACTACTGGAAGCTTTTCAATTTGCTTCCAGGCCGCAAGTTCGATTTCGCCGTGAACTCGAAGCCGCAACTGGACGGCGCCTGGACGGTGGCTCTGGAACCGCTCAACCAGCAGGCCATGGGCAATCTGCAATACGACCGTTGGGTAGCCGAACGCAAAGCCATGGTCGACAAGATTTCGAACAACGAAATCGGCTATCTGCACATTCGCGCCATGGATGCGCCGTCGCTGCAGCGTTTCGAGCGCGACTTGCTCGACAACCAGGGCAAGAAGGCGCTCATCATCGACGAGCGCTTCAACGGCGGCGGTGGGATCGATCAGGAGTTGCTGGAAATCCTGCAGCAAAAGCTGTATCAAACGTCACGCGGCCGCGATTCCATCATGGTGCAGCGCCCCGTGCGCGCGTTCTTCGCTCCGATGGTCGTGCTGCAGAACGAGCGGTCCGCCTCTGACGCCGAGATGTTCCCCGAAGGTTTCCGCACGCTCGGCCTTGGCAAGCTGGTCGGGGTCCCGACCATGGGCGCGGTAATCGGCACCGGCTCCTACCGCCTGCTCGATGGTTCCACCATCCGCACGCCCGGCAGCGGCGTATATACCAAGTCCGGCCAGGATTTCGAAAACTACGGCGTCCCGCCTGACGTCTTGGTAGACAACACCCCCGCCGATTTCTTAAGCGGCCACGACCGCCAGATCGAAAAAGCGGTAGAAGTTCTGCGCGCCGAGATGAAGTAGTGGGGCGGACCCCTGGTCCGCGGCCGACGCCCCCGTCGGCCTGTTCGCGTTTGCGATGCTGGCCATGCGCAGATACTTATGACGCTGCGTCTAGTACACTGGACAACCGGGGGTCCACCATGAAGTGTTCCGTCTTGACCGTGCTTTTCGCGGCGTTTGTGCCAGCGGCTTTTGGAGCTAGTGCCACTCTGCATCTGCTGCAGAAACCGGCGATGAATAAGACCACGATTGTCTTTTCTTATGCCGGCGATTTGTGGAGCGTTCCGCGCCAGGGCGGCGTAGCCACTCGTCTCACCGCCGGAAATGGCATGGAGACCGACGCCGCGTTTTCACCGGACGGGAACACCATCGCCTTCAGCGGCGAATACGACGGCAATACCGATGTGTTCACTATGCCCGTGACCGGCGGCGTGCCGAAGCGCGTGCCCTATCATCCCG
>DASQGY010000219.1:0-4127 GCA_035632375.1 Bryobacteraceae bacterium
ATTTCACAGTGCTAATGTTGGTCACTGAAATATCAGATGCGACAAAAGCAATCCACCGAGCGTCGGCACGAGTGCCGACGCGGCACGCAGGAGTGCGTGCGCTACAATCTCGACGAAGCAGAATCAATAGCTTGCGCGGGCTGGGCTGAAGCCTGTGCCACCAAGCACATCAACTTGTTGGAAATAGGATGTTTCCAGAGTGTTCGACAGCTTTTTCAGCAACCTCTTTAGCTTGTGCAAAACGTCTGGATAATGAACCCCGGCGTTCCTGTCACCTCTCGCCTGTGTCGTGCGTCCATGTCGATGAAGGCGGAACTTGCCATGAAATCGAAGATTGCAATCGGTGGTTGCGCTTTATTGGGTCTAGCGCTTTGTGGTTGGGGACAGCAGCCTCCCGCCGAGCAGACGGCCACGCCTAGCGAAAAAAGCCGCGGGCCCGGCGCCGGGCATGACATCGGAAGCGGCGCGGGCGATGTGGGCA
This sequence comes from Bryobacteraceae bacterium, assembly GCA_035632375.1. Lineage (GTDB taxonomy): Bacteria > Acidobacteriota > Terriglobia > Bryobacterales > Bryobacteraceae > Palsa-89. The sequence goes on from DASQGY010000219.1 coordinate 482, forward strand.
AGGGCGCTGCGAAGGGGACCGGCGAGCTGGCGAAAGGCACTGCCAAAGGCGCCGGCGATTTGGTGACGCTGCATCCGATCGACGCAGGGGCGGCGATTGGCAAAGGCGCTGTCGTGGCCGGTAAGGATGCCACTGTCGGAACGGCCAAGGGCGCGGGCAAGATCACGCGCGGGATTGGCAAGGGGCTGAGGAAAATCCTCTAGCGGTCCAAGCTCGCAGCCTTTGCGATACTGGAGACGAGCGCCATCTTCGTGGGCGCAAAGGATAATCAGTATACGGCAATGAGTCTAACGATCGATCCAAGAGTTGAGAGGCGCCTTCGCGAACGAGCCGAAGCCGAGGGGCTTTCGGTCACCGCTTATGTTGAGCGTCTTGTCAACGCCGACCAATCCGCGGAGGACGAACTCGAAGAGCTCGCCCTCGATGGCCTGAATTCCGGTGAACCAATCGAAGTGGGCCCTGGTTACTGGGAGGAGAAGCATCGCCGGCTTGAGGAACGCCTGAAGACCCGTGCTCGGTGAGCGACAGCCGCTACATCATCCGGCCCAAAGCGGACAAGGATCTCGACGACCAAGCTTACTACTACGCAACCGTAGCGAGCCCCGAGATCGGCCATCGTTTTCTTGTGTCGGCTCACGACACCTTCGCTCTTCTTGCCACGCAACCCAACATGGGATGGCGCTCTCGTTCCAGGCACGCCGGGCTAAAGGACCTACGTGTATTCCGTGTGCGAGGGTTCGATACAAGTCTCATCCTGTACCTTCCCTTGCGCGACGGTGTCGAGATTCTGCGCGTCGTTCACGGTTCACGAGATTTGCAAGCCTTGTTGCACCGTGAAGGTTTGGAGTGAACGGTGGCTTAGCTCAGCCGCGGTTCAATTTTCCGCCGGGATCTTCCACCGGCCGGTCTCGAATTCCAGGTTGAAATTCTCGCCGAGATAAACCCGCCGCACTTCGGCATCGGCACCCAGCGCCTCCGGTGTGCCGGCGCGGAAGATTTTTCCGTTGTTGATAATGTACGCTCGATCCGTCACCGCCAGGGTCTCGCGTACGTTGTGATCCGTCACCAGAATGCCGATGCCCGAATTCTTCAGATCGAAAATGATGCGCTGCAGCTCCAGCACCTGGATGGGATCGATGCCGGAGAACGGCTCGTCCAGCAGCAAAAAGCTCGGCTCGATCACCAGGGACCGTGCGATCTCCACGCGCCGGCGCTCGCCGCCCGACAGCGCGTAGCCCTTGTTGTGTCGCACCGTCTCCAGGCCAAGCTGCTCGATCAGCCGGTTCATCCGCTCCCGGCGCTCGCGGCGGCTCATGCGCAGCGTCTGCAGAATCGCCATCAGATTATCTTCCACGGTGAGCTTGCGGAACACCGACGGTTCCTGCGGCAGATAGCTGATTCCGCGCCGCGCCCGCTGATACATGGGCATGCCGGTGATGTCGTCGGTCCCCGAGCCATTGCTCACCAGCACGCGCCCGGAGTCGGGACTTATCAATCCAACGATGATGTAGAACGAAGTGGTCTTGCCCGCGCCGTTCGGTCCCAGCAGACCCACCACCTCGCCCTGCTGCACCCATAGCGACACATTGTCGACAACCTTCCGGCCGCGATAGCTCTTCGAAATTTCGGCGGTTCGCAGGGTACGCATGAAAAGGGGGCTACTTCTTTTTCTTGCGGATCAACACGCTCTTCGCGGGTTTCTTCTCCACTCCGTTCACCAGCAGCCTATCATCCTTGGAGAACCAGGTCAATTCCTCGCCTTCGGTTCTGCCACGCACGTTGTCGATGAAGGTGGGGCGTCCGCCGGTGAGCAGGATCTTGTCGTCGTCCACATAATATTCGGAGTGATCGGAAGTTCCGGTGCGGATGCGTGCCGGCGCGGTTTGGCGGATCTGCACTTGGCCGTCGGCGAAGGCATGGTCGAGCGACGAATCGTTGCTGTCGTTGCGTAAGAAAGCCTGAATCTCTTTGGCCTTCACCGTCATGTTCGGCCGGTCCATAATTGCGCCGTCTTTGTAAATCGCGATCCGCTTGTCGTCGTCGTACACCAACTCGGGCGACTTCACTGTAGTAAACACGCGAGCGGGCTGATTGGTTGCTGGTCTTTTCGGTTCGCCGGGAGTTGTCTTGCTGTCATCCTGCGCTTTGTCTTGCAACTGGCTCACCACGTGACCATGGGCTTTCAAGTTGCCGTTGTCGCGATCGATCTCCACCACGTCGGCCTGCAACCGGTTCGCGCCCTGCCACAGGACCACGTCGCCTTCGTAACGAAGCTGCAGATTGTTATCGGTGGAACTCATCTTGCGGGCGCGCGCGTGCACCGGCTCGTCGTCGCCGAGCATGCTGCCGTTGGAGTCCTTCTTGTCCTTATCCTTCTTGTCGGCGCTCGCGGCTTTGTTGGCTTCCGGCGCCGCATCTTTCTTCTTGTCGGGCATCCGAGTGGTGCTGACGTTGCCGTCCGCTTTGAAATCGCCGGACTGCTGATCCAGAACGATCTTGTCCGCGTCAGCCGACCCGGATGCGTCCCAGACGCGCGCCTTGCCGGTCAGATCGATCTGATTCGCCGGTTGATCCAGCACCGCCTTGTCCGCCTTAGCCCTTCGGTCGCCGGCTTCGTAGCGAAAATCGCCGCCCTGCTCCAGCTTGGCGAGCTGCGATGAGTTGGCCTGGAACGTAGCCAGCAGATCCTTGCTCCAGGTCAGCTCCGGCGGTGGATCTTCCTTGGCATTCGCCGCGCGCGGCTTCTCGGTTCGGGTGGAAACGGCGGTGGTCTTTAGCGACTTGATCTGGTTCTTTTCCCCGTACGCAATCAAAATGCGCTCGCCGTTCATCCAGCGATGCGGCTGTGCCGGACGATTGGGAATAAACTCAATCGCGCCGGGAGAGGCGGTTTCCACGGACTCGATATCGCGGCCGCCCGTCCGCATCTTGGTCGAGATGGTTTCGCTCTTCAGAATCCGCGTATCGGCCGGATCCACGCCCGGCTTCGAAACCGGTTTCGATTCCACCACGCCATGGCCCATTGCCACGGCGTTCGTCAGGATGCTGTCCTTGCCCGAGGTATCGAAGTCCATGGTGAGGCGGTCGCCGACCATGGTGGTAATGGCCGTCTCGGCTGTGGACACCACTCGCGCGTGATCCACCGCGGTGATCTTGCGAATCTGGTTGTCGTCGTTCATCTCCAGGTTCAAGTAGTCGGCCGCATAATCCATGTTGCGCTCCGGCCGTTTGTCGCTGCCGGAAGCATGCTGGGCGTCCACCTGTTTGATGAGCCCGTTCGTGGCATCCAGGGCGATCACCGCGACTGTGCCGTTCAAGGTCATGGCGTCGCGGGTCAGCTTCGACCAGGGCCCAAGATACACTTTGGCCTCGCGTTCCTTGTAATGCAACTCGCCCGCTTCCACTTTCATGGGAGGAGATTTAGGATCCTTGCTCCGCCACAGCACCTCCACCTGGCTGTGCATCCCCAGCTCGCCGGTTTGCGGATCGTAGTCGGCGCCCACGCACTTGCCTTCGCCGCGATCGAATTGGAATGTCGCCGGCCGGTCGGTTGTGGCTTTGCCGGTTTTGCTCTCCACGTGGACTCCGGAAGCCTTGATCAACGTCAGCCGGCCGGACGGCTCAGCGTCGGCGGCGACGCCCATGG
>DASQGY010000220.1:0-6630 GCA_035632375.1 Bryobacteraceae bacterium
ATCAAAACCCCGCCGCCCACCGCGCCCCAGAGTATCGGTTTGTTCTTCAGCGCATCCAGGGGACCGGCAGGCTCTGTCTTTTTCTGCGGCGGACCGGAGGCGGAAGGGGGTTCCAGGCTTAGGGTACTGTCAAAAGGAAGTGTTTCGACCGTGAGCAGATCGCCGCGCTGCGTATTCAAACCGACCAGAGTGGCGACTACGCTCTGAATGGTCTTGAGCTTCTCCGGCGATGGTGGCGTAACAACCTGGTGGAGTTGTTTGCCCTCCCCTTCCCAGCGAACCGTTTGATCCACCAGGACGGCCACGGACAATCTCTTCACCGCACCTTGCGGCAGTTTCGTGTGCCTGGTAGTGCGGCTGGATTGGTAACTGATGCTCTCGGTCCGTTTGGTGGAACCGTTTGCGTTTCCAGTATGCGGAGGCGCTGCCGGCGCGGGCGGGGTCGGCAGGTTGGCTGCGGTGCCGGGCGCTGCTGCCGCCGCGGCGCTGCCGTTCATGTGAGTCACGCTACTGGTGTCCTCAGTCTTCTGCGATGTCACCATCACCGACTTGGTAGGATCGAAGCTCTCTTCGCTTTGCTCGCCGCTGGTCATGTCCACTTCGGCGGAGACCCCGGTTCGAAACCGGTTCGCACCAAGCAACGGCTCGAGGGTGTTATTCACCTTCACTGTTAGATCCCGCTCCACCGCCTGGCGATATTCCAGGGCCGCTTCGGTATTCTGTCCACCATCGAGCTGATCGCGGTGAGGGCGGCTCAAGAGATTGCCGTGCAAATCGACCACCGACACTGATTCCGGCGTGAGCCCTTCCACCGCGCTGGAGACCAGGTTGGTGATGGCGGTGACATTCTGAGGCGACAGCCTGGCGCCCGGCCGGAGTCCGACCAGAATACTGGCCTTGGCCGCTTCCCGTGCTTCCAGAAAAACCGATTCCTTGGGCAGCGTCACATGAACTCGCGCCTGTTGCACTTCCGCCAGCGCCATGATGGAGCGCTCCAATTCCCCCTCGACAGCGCGGCGATAGTTGACGTGCTCGGCGAAGTCGGTGATGCCGAAGTTTGTCTTGTCGAAGATTTCGAATCCGATACGGCCGGTCTTGGGGAGTCCCAGGCCCGCCATTTGCAGCCGCAGCTCGGGAGCTTTAGCATCCGGCACCATCAGAGTGGTCCCGTTGTCCGTAACGCGATAATCCACGCCGCTCTCTCGCAACTTCAGGACAATGGCGCCGGCGTCTTCCGGCGCAAGTGAAGTATAGAGCGGACGCATGCCGCTTTCGTGCTGCCAGTGAGAGAACCACATGACACCGCCAACCACGGCAGCAGCGCAGAAGAGGATCGCGAAACGTTGCGCGATACTCAGCGATGCTAGAAGTTTTTTGGCTTGATCCATAACGGGAAGCGAACGGGCCGGTTAGCCTCAGACCTGCATTCGCATGATCTCCTGGTATGCGGACACTACTTTGTTCCTGACCTGTAAGAATAAATCGAATTCCAGCTCGGCTCGTTGTGTGGCGAGAGCGACGGAGTGCAGTTCCTCGTTTCCGCCGTTCAGGAAGCTCTCCACCGAATTTTGTGCTTTGGTCTGCGACTGCTCCACCTTACCGATCACACCTTCCAAAACCGATTGGAATCCCCCGGAATTCGAGTTACGAGTGTCCACCGGCGCTGTTTCAGGCAGGCTAACCGGACGGATAGAAGAGATGGGAGGGAGGTTCATGGACATTAGCGAAATAGGTCGATCGATTTTTGGAGCATGTCCTTCACCGCGGACATGGCCGCCACGTTGGCTTCATAACTCCGCGACGCGCCCAGCAGATCCACCATGTCTTCGGCTGGATTGATGCGCGGAAAGGCCACGTAGCCGTCCTTGTCGGCATCGGGGTGTCCGGGCATGTACCGCCGGTCCGGATCGCGGTTATCGACAATCGTCTCGCTGACCGATACGCCAGCGGTGCCGGATCCCATCGCGGAGCTGAATTCCGAAGAAAACGCCCCGACCGAGGAATCCGATGAGAACACCACGTCTTTCCGGCGATAAGGCCCGCCTTCCGGCGTGCGCGTGGTTTCCGCGTTGGCCAGGTTTTCCACCAGCAGTTCGGCGCGGGTCCGTTGCGCGGCCATCCCGGATGCGCTGACATCGAGCGAAGAAAACAGGCTCACGCGCTCTTACCCTCCTCGATGGCATTCTTCAACATGTGCAGTTCGCCGCGCGCCAGATTCGAAGCGACGCTAAATCGAAGCGCGTTCTCGGCCAGCAGCCTGGCTTCCCGGTCGACACTAACGTTGTTTCCATCGTTCTTGATCTTCAGGCCGGACACTTCCATCACGGTTGGATCGGAGCCGCCCATCTGGTTCTCTAGTTCGGCGCGAAAATCGATGTCCTTAGTCTTGTAGCCGGGAGTGTCGGCGTTGGCGATGTTCGACGCGACCAGCTTTTGCCGCGCGCTGAGGAGGTTCATGTAGCGCTCGATGCCGGCGCCGGTGTTCTCCACCATGATGCCGATGGCATTGCAATTGGCTCACCAGGAAACGGCTGCTGGATTTTCAGCGCTTTACGTTGGACGGGCGTTTTAGGTACGACGCCGGGCGTCGAGATCTCGACGGTGACTGCACAGGCTAAGGCCAGTGCATACACAGGCTAAAGCCTGTGCTACCTTCAGAAACTTGTCAGCAAGTGGTAGCACATGCTTTAGCTTGTGCAAACACAGGCTTTCTAGCCTGTGAACTCCCTACGCCTTCACCTGCAGACTCGGCGACGCGGCGCTCTGCCGATACCGGATAGCCCGGTGCAGACTGGCCAGTTGGTCGGACGCAAGATTACGCTGGATCATGGTGGCCTGTTGCCCCCATCTCATCAGCTTGCCGGCCTGTTCCGGCAGATCGGAGGAGATGCGCTGCTCGGCCGGCAGCGATTCCCACAGCGTCCCTAAAGCCGACACATAAAAGGAGGCGATCTCCTGCGCGCGAGAATGATCGCCCGCTATGATCGCGGCGCGGAAATCCGCGGAAATCTCGGCGACGCTGGGGCGTCCGGCAGTCTTATCCATTGTTGTTACCTACCGTTCCATTGGAGTTGAGCTTGGGGATATTAAACAATCCCTGAATGAACTGAGTCTGCTGCTGCAGCGTCGCGATCAGGGCATCCGCCGCGGCCAGTTGCGCCTGGAGACGGGTTTGCAGCAGGTTCACCCGGTCCTGTGCGTCGCTGATGGCTTGCGCCTCATGCTGGCTCTGCTGTTCCACCGACTGAAGTTCGCCTGGAAGCAGCCCGCTGATCGGATCCATCAGTGCGTTCAGATTGTCAGTCGCCGACTTCAGAAATCCGCTCGACAGCGGGTCGCCCAGGAAACTCAGCGCCTGGTTCACCTGATCGGGAGACAGGTTGCTCACTACACTGCTATTGAAGGTGAGGGTCCCCTGCTGCGTAAATTCAATTCCCAACTGCGTGAGCGACGTGAAGGAACCGCTCGGCCCCGAATAATTCACCAGTTGCCGCAACGATTCCTGCAGGGTGATCAGGGTGCTGTCGCCGGTGAGCGCGCCGCCAGCCTGGCCGCGGTTTTTCTGGAGCTCGGCCACGATGGCGTCATAGGCGTTCACGAACGAGGTCAGGGAATTCGAAAGTGCCGTACTGCTGGGGGCCACCGTGACATCGGTTGTTCCGGCGGCCTGCAAATTCACGGTAAGGCCAGGACCGATAGTCACCGTGCGGGAGTTGCTCGATATTCCACCGGAGGGTTGGCCGTTCACCGTGTACGACGCATTCGTCCCGGTCGTCACGGAGCTCAGTAGATCGCTGGAGCCGTCATTCAACTGAATCGACACGTTCCCGAGGTTGGTGCTTTGCAGGGCCAGGCGATAATCGGGCTGTCCAGGAGAACCCAGGTTGATCACTGTAGCTTGAATCGGAGCGCCACTCGCGTTGATGCTCTGCGCCAAAGCGTTGAGGGTTTGCGACGCGGGTTGAATGTTGTAGTCTGTGCCGCCCACGGACAGGGTGAAGGTCGAGCTCGAAGAAATGTTCTGGCTGGATGGATCGGTGACCGGCGAAGAACCCGGGTTGCTGAGAGCGCTGGAAGTGGAACCCGGGTCCAGGACCTGGATGGTGTAGGTTCCCGCCAGGGCGCCCGCCGTGAGGTGCGCTTGAAGAACTGAAGGGTCGGAGACTGCCGCCGCCAGCGCATTACTGCCGGATCCGGAAGATGCGAGCGATTGAATGGCGGTCTGCAGACTCGTGAACAGATTGCCAAGTTGGCCCAGCTCGGCGGCTTGACCGTCGAAGCGGTTCTTGGCGGACGTTAACTGCTGGATGGGAAGGGAAGCAATAGCCACGGCGCGATTAAACGCGTTCTGCAGGTCGGGCGCGAAGGTGCTGATCCCGGTAAAACCACTGACGGGGCTGGAACTCATTGACCCTTCTCCTTAACAAAAAAACTGGGCCGCTCTCGGTTAAGATCGGCCCAGATCGCTTTCGGCATTAGTCGAACAGTCTATTGGAGAAGCTTGAGAACCGCGGCGGGTGCGGAGTTGGCTTGCGCCAGGGCCGCGATCGAACTCTGCTGCAAGGTCTGCGCCTTGGTCAGGTTGGCGGCTTCGGCAGCGATATCGGCATCGCGAATGCGCGACTGGGCCGCGGAGAAGTTGGTGATCTGGGAGCCGGCCAGCGCGGCTGCATACTGCAGCAGGTTTTCGCCGGTACCGACCTTGCCCTGCACCTGGCCGAGTGCGGTAACAGCGAGCCCGATAGCGGTGAGCGCCGTGAGCGCATTGGCCTTGGTATCCACGGTATTGGTGCTGAGCGCCAGTCCGGTGGAGTCCACCTGATTGGTCGCGCCGCTCAGATCGACGGTAACCTGAGCGTCGGCCTGCGTATCGCCGCCGCCAATGTAAACGGCAATGGCCTTGTTATAACGATTGGCCGGGGCCACCGCGCTGGACAAGCCGACGTTGGCCGCCTGGCGATCGATTTCCGTCAACAGCGTGGTGAACTCGTTGTTCAGCGTGGCGCGGTTGCCGGTGAAGGTATCGGTCGCCGATTCGGTGGCCAGGGTCTTCAGCCGGTCCAGAATCGTTGAGATGTTGCTCAGCCCGCCATCCACAACCTGCAGGATGCTGACGCCGTCGTTGGAATTGCGTACGCCCTGATTGAGTTCGGCGATGCTGCTGCGGAAGCCGTTGGCTACGGCCAGACCCGCAGCGTCGTCGCCGGACGAGTTGATACGAAAGCCCGACGTCAGCCGCTGAATCGTCTGGCTCTGAAACGCCGTGTTGGCCGCCAGGTTCTCCTGCGCGAACAACGAGGTGACGTTAGTTTGAATGGAAATTGACATGGTTTATCCTCTTTCGTGATTTGTTCGGTTTCCGCCGAACCACGCCAGTGTCCAGCGTGCAATTATCTTGTCGATGAAGGCTACACACTATTTACGATTTTTTTAATTATTGTGCGCCCAGTTGACAACAACAATGATGGCGTCGAATAATCGACGCTTTCTGGACGCCGTTGCACAAACGTTAGAGACGGTTTCATTTCGAAGTTGCGGTCTTGGCCGGCTGTTGTGTCGGCGCGACCTGCGGTCTCTGAAGCTTGAGACTGTTCACTATCACCACGTCGACTCGCCGATTGCGTCCGCGGCCATCCGCAGTGTCGTTGCTGGCCAGAGGCATCGTCTCCGCCCGGCCGACCACGGAGAAGCGCTCTCGCTTTAAGTCGAATTCCCCACACAATACTTCCAGCAAGGCAATCCCCCGGGCGCATGACAATTCCCAGTTGCTCTTGAACCGCGAATTATGGATGGGAACAGAATCGGTGTGTCCTTCCAATTGAATGGAATTCGGAAGCTCCCGGATCAGTGTCGCTACCTTCTTGATGGTTGGGTAAGTGGATCGATCGATGACATCCGTGCCCGACGGGAAGAAAGCCGACTGCCGCAGGCTTACCACCAGGCCGCGCGCCTCCATCTTAATTTCCAGCTTTCCGGCCTTGACCTCGTCTTCCAGTTCCTTATTCAAGCGCGTCAGCGACGGCAGGAGTTCAATGATGTTGTCCTGCGGCGACTCTTTTGGTGAATGCTGTGCGCCGCCGGGGCCCTTCATCATGGCGTTGCCCTGTCCTTTATCGTCCACGGTGCCTCCCAGGATTTTAGCCACAGCCGGAGGCACGCCGAAGGACTTCCCATCCTCCAATGCTTTTTGTACCGCTTCCGAGATTTCTTTAGCTCGCGATTTGTCGGTCTGGGAGGAAGCGAACATGACCACGAAGAAGGCGAACAGCAGGGTGATGAAGTCGGCGTAAGAAACCAGCCAGCGCTCGTGATTCTCCGGTTCCTGATGCTTTTGCTTCTTAGCCATCCCCTAGCTCTGCGCCACCGCGGCCTCCGCCCCTTCGGCGGATGCCTTCTTGGCCTTCTTCTTGGGCGATTCGCTGCTACCCTCCGCGAACGGCTCTAATTTCACTCGAATCAGCTTCGGATTCAGCCCTTCCACGATGCTGCAAACACCCTCCAGCATGAGCTCCTTGTTCTGCAGGGAATGATGAAACCGCGCCTTGATCTTGTTCGCTGCCGGCAGAAAGAACAGGTTCGCCGATGCCACACCATAGACCGTCGCAACGAAGGCCACCGCGATCCCCCGCC
>DASQGY010000221.1:0-2273 GCA_035632375.1 Bryobacteraceae bacterium
GGAATTGGGGCTACATCGATAAGAGCGGCAAGTTGACGATTTCGCCGCAATATCACTTGGCCGATCCCTTCTCAAGCGGCCTGGCGCTGGTGGGTGTGGGCCCACGGCTCGGCTATATCGATCGAAACGGCAAGTACGCCATCAATCCGCAATACCCGGGCGCGGGGCAGTTCGGCGATGGGCTGGCTCCGGTATTAGTGAACGGACGCTGGGGCTACATCGATAAGAGCGGGAAGATGGCGGTGAATCCGCAGTTCGATGAGGGGGGAAACTTCTCCGAGGGCCTTGCCGTCGTGCGGATGAACAATCAGTACGGCTTTATCGATAAGTCCGGCAAGGTGAGCATCAATCCGCAGTTCAGCTCGGCGGGCGATTTCCATGACGGCTTGGCCGTGGTGAAAATGGGCGGCAAGTACGGCTTCATCGATAAGTCCGGCAAGGTCAAGATTACGCCGCAATTCGATTCCGCCGGCGATTTCTCGGACGGACTCGCTGTGGTGGCCATGGGCCATCGCTTCGGCTATATCAATCGCTCAGGATCGTTCGCCATCAACCCGCAGTTTGACGATGGAGGCAATTTCAACGCCGGCCTCGCGCCGGTCTGGATCGGCGACCGGGAAGGCTACATCGATAAACACGGCAAGTACGTGTGGAACCCGATGAGCTAAGTATTCCCGCCTGTCTTGGGGTTCTGTGGGGCCAGGCTTTCAGCCTGCAGCGGGCCTTCTGGCCCGCTCCCTGTGGCACAAGCACTCTTGCATACGGCGCTCATACCGATCTAAGCGCCGATTCCTGCCTCTGTTGGTTTTTCTCTTACAGATCCGCCAGTGCGGCGACCAACGCGCCCTTCGCTGAGCTATGCAGCGGATCGGCAGCCATTCTAATATCAGTCGCGGCGATTGGCAATTCCGCTTCTTTGAGGATCTTCTCGAAGCGATCGCGGAAGCCTTCCGGCAGCGCCGTACCGCCGCTGAGCACGATGGGCAGCGCGCGGCCGCTCTTCGGAATATTGCGAGCGTTGGTAAACGCCTGCTTCATGCCGTTCACCAGCGCTTGAATCATCTCCTCGTAGTAGACGCCCAGAACCTGGTGCATCTTGTCGGCGAAGAATCCGTTGAAGTGGAACGACTCCTCCTTGGCGATCCGCACGCGGTTCGCGCGCTCGCCGGTGACCGAGGCCGTGTTGTGGTCGATGTAATCGCCGGCCTTGGGGATGGAGAAGCTGAACACGGGTACTGAGAGGTAGGCCACCGACACGTTGCACAAACCACCGCCGCAGCTAATGCCGATTCCGGTGTAGTTGGTGCTCTCCAGCTCGGAATAGATCACGGCCAAGCCTTCGTTGATGCTCTTCACTTCATAGCCGAACTCGCTCAGAATCTGGCGCAGCGTAGCTTCGTGATAGGTGAGGTTCTCTTCGGCGCCCAGCGGCGCGGCCGGCACGGTAAAGCAGAGCTTCTGCTTTTCCTTGGTCGGATCCACCAGGGTCTCGATAATCTTGCGCAGCATGCTCAAGCTGTCTGGCTCAGCCGGATTCAAGACGCCGCGGTCCATGGTGCGGCGAGTCTCGATGTTGAGCAAGTCGGCAAAACGATCGGACTCGTTGCCGTGCACCACCATCTCGGCGCCGTTCACGGTGTGCGGAACTTTCTCTTTCCTGAGAACGTTCTCGGTCATCTTCGAGTACGGAATGGTAACGAAGGCGTTCAATTGCGTTTCGTACTGAAAGTCTTCGCCCACCCTTTGCGCCAGGCAGACGCGGCTGGTGCCGACATCCAATCCCAGAGCGGAAGTGCTGTTGTCCTTGCTATGTCGCATGGGTATTCTCCTTCGTGGCGCTGCTGGCCTTGAGCGTCGCGATAATCTCCTTATATTTCTTTCGAAGCATCGATCGGAATTGCGGAACGGGAAATCCTTGGGCCGCGGCCTGGGCCCGCATCTGATCTTCGGCCAGGGCGAGTCCCTGCCAGATGCGCACGCCGGTGGCATGCACGAACGTCGGGTCGTAATCGAACCCGAAAGCGTAAATGCTTGCCGGCGGCACGGTGTAGTTGTCGTTAAGTCCTACTTCGAGGAATGGGAAGTTGCCGGACCAGTCGGTGTGATAACCCACCAGCATGTTGTCCGGATTGACGGAAACCTGCGCGTGCGTAACGCAGTTGGCGGAAGCGATATGGTACTTGCTGCGCAGCATCTGCGTCAGGACCCGCGCGGCGTGAATCTGCGCCGGACTGGCCGACGGCAGATCCTGCCCCTGCTGCGTCTGCGTTTCA
>DASQGY010000222.1:0-22813 GCA_035632375.1 Bryobacteraceae bacterium
GGGATTCTGAACGCGGCGGCCGCCGACGGTTCACAACTCGATCCGCATATGAGACCCAATCATTCCGACGAGTTCACCTTCTCCATCCAGCGCTCGTTCGGCTCCAAGATGTCCATGGAAGTGGGCTACATCGGGCGCAAGATCGCCAATGAATTTCAGGAGATCAATATCGACGCGGTACCGTGGATGACTACCTTGGGCGGTCAAACGTTCGCACAGGCTTACGCGAATGTATACAACCAGATTTGTCCTGGCAGCGGTCCGCTCTGCTCCGCAGCCGCGACTGCAACCCCAACACCGCAGCCGTTCTTTGAGGCGGCGATGGGGGGACCCACTTCACCCTATTGCGCCGCTTTTGCAAGTTGTACGGCAGCCGTGGTCAAGAATGAAGGGAGCAACATCCGCGGTACCAAGGCCTATTCAACCTGGCTCGATCTCAGCAACGCCAATGGTTGGACCCTAGGCAGAGCGTTGCTGGCCCAGCAGCCGGCCAACGGAAGGGCTCTTTCCGGCGCTTTTGATTTCATCAACTCGTATGGACACGGCAACTACAACGCCGCGTTCTTCTCGTTCACCGCGCGCGATTGGCATGGATTGACGGCTCGCTCCAACTTTACGTGGGGCCGGGCACTGGGTACCGGCAGCGTGGTCCAGGCCAGCAGCTCCATCACCGTGCCGAATCCGTATGACTTCAACAGCTTCGGTACCTATGGCGTACAGCCGTTCGACGTCAAGGTTACCTACAGCTTGCTGATGCTATACCAACCACCCTATTTCCGCAGCCAGAAGGGCCTTCTGGGCCACTTGCTGGGCGGATGGTCCATCGCTCCCATCTTCACTGCTCGATCGGGGCAGCCGCAGCGCCTCTCCACCTCGACCAATGGTGAATCTTTCGGAGAGACCTACTCCGGACAGACCGGCAACTACGAAGGAGCCGCCGGGTTCACACCGTTCACTGGTGGAAATTCCGCCCAGTACAACGTGACGCCCGTAGGGACCTGTGCAACGCCCGGTGGAACAACCGGTGTCGGCACCAGCGGGACTACCGGCATGAACATGTTCTCGAACCCCTGCGCGATCTTCAACGAGTTCCGGCGCCCGCTCCTCGGCGTCGACACGGGTTCGGGCGGCTTCGGAATTCGCGGCTTCCCATTCTGGAACGTCGACGCGACCATCTCCAAGGACTTCCGGGTCACGGAGAGCATTGGCGCAACAATGTCGTTCCAGTTCGTGAACATCTTCAACCATTTCGTTCCGAGCGATCCGGCCACCAGTATCGACAGCCCGACCACGTTCGGCGTCGTGAACAACCAGTACACCACTCCGAATGGTCTGCAGAACCGGTCGATTGAATTCGGTCTGCGCCTCCGCTTCTAAATCGCAAAACCGTTGTTGAACGAAGGGGCTGAGCAATCGGCCCCTTTTTCTATTCCTACTGATTGATCTCCCGCAGCGCCTGCCCAACCCAGTTTTTCATCCGCTGGTCCAGATTCGGATCTTCGTTCATCCGCTGTAACTCCGGCACTGCCTTCTTTCGCAGTTCGCGCGAGAGCAGCCCGGAATCCGCCAGATTGCACGCCGCCCGCTCGCGCAGATCGTAGGATGAATCGCTCCGGAGTATCTGCAACAACGGAGCGATGGTATTCTCCGTTCCCAGCAGTCCCAGCGCGTTGATCGCGCCCGAGCGAGCAGCCGGGTCCGGATCGTTCACATACAGCATGATCGTGTTGAAGACTTTCTCCGGCTCCACGCCTCGATTACCCAGGATTCCCAGGTTGGACAAGACGAAATATTTCCGGTTAGTCGAAGCCAGGCCCTGGATCAAGCCTTCCACTGCTTCGGGCGTCTTGTGCAATCCGTACTGCGCAAGCCAGATTTCCAGGGCTATCGCTCGAACCCGCAAATCGTTGGCGAAGTATGCTGTGCTGGTCATTGTTTCGAGCTTGGGGGTCGCCTTGAATCGCCCAGTCCATCCGTCGGCCCGCTTTTCGATCTCTTCGGCAGCGCCTCCGTAGTGGTTGATAGCCTTCTCCAGCAACCGCTCCACCTGATCCTGAACGGACATGGCGTTGATCTCTTCCAGATCGTGCTCCGAAAGCTTACCGGATGACACAGCTACCGGAGCGCCGTGCAGTTGGAGGAGCACTCGAACGACGGAAGCGAGTCCTATCCCCGAGGCTCCGAGAATGAAGAGTGCTGGAACAAACAGCCTGGTACGGATCATAACCAGATCCTGACAGCGTCAAGACCCGATTGGAATCCTGCAGAACGCCCATATTGCTAAGGTTTGATACCTAGCCAGCCCTAGCCGGTAGCCCCAGCGCCCTGCTTGTGGATCTCCTGCAAACTCCACACCCGGATGGGATCGCGGCGCCGCGAAGCAATCGCCTGCGCCGAGGCTTTCGCGCCGCTCAGAGTGGTGATGCATGGAATCCGATACGCAACCGCGCTGCGGCGGATGGCCTGTTCGTCGGTGAACGAGTGTCCGCCGGTGGTGGTGTAAATCACCAGTTGCAAGGAGCCGGCCTTTAGCAGGTCCACTGCGTTCGGCCGGCCCTCGTTCACCTTGAAAACCGTTTTCACTTTGAGACCCGCCGCCGTCAGCGCCGCCGCCGTGCCTCGTGTTGCCGCTAACTGGAATCCGAATTCGGCAAACTTCGCGGCCACTTCCACCGCCG
Organism: Bryobacteraceae bacterium; assembly: GCA_035632375.1. Taxonomy (GTDB): domain Bacteria; phylum Acidobacteriota; class Terriglobia; order Bryobacterales; family Bryobacteraceae; genus Palsa-89. The sequence continues at coordinate 2,679 of DASQGY010000222.1, forward strand.
CCGCTTTGTCTCGATTGTTAACGCTGATGAACACCATGCCCTTTTCCGGCAGAGGTGTCCCGGCGCTCAATTGCGCCTTGCCGAAAGCTTCACCGAAATTTTCTCCGACACCCATCACCTCGCCGGTGGAGCGCATCTCCGGCCCCAGCGCGGGATCGACGCCTGGAAACTTCGCGAACGGAAACACGGGCGACTTTACGAAACACTGCGGCACCGGCAGGACTCCCGATGTCTGGCCGCCAGTCAAGTGCGCGAAATCGCCGAGCTTCTTGCCCAGCATCAGACCAACAGCGATCTTCGGCAGGGGCACGCCGGTCGCCTTGCTGACATAGGGTACCGTTCGCGAGGCCCGTGGATTCACCTCCAGTACGTAGACCTCGCCGTCCTTAATCGCGTACTGCACGTTCATCAAGCCGATCACATGCAGCGCCCGCGCCAGCTTTGTGGTGTATTCCTGGATGGTCTTCAACACGGCATCGGACAAGCCTTGTGGCGGCAACACACAGGAGCTGTCGCCCGAATGCACGCCGGCTTCTTCGATGTGCTCCATAATCCCGGCGATCAGCACCGCGCCGTCTTTGTCCGCCAGCGCGTCAACGTCGACCTCAGTTGCGTCTTCCAGAAACCGGTCGATCAGCACGGGACGATCCTGCGAGAAGACCACGGCCTCGCGCATGTAGCGCCGGACCATATCTTCGTCGTAGGCGATCACCATGGCGCGCCCGCCGAGCACGTAGCTGGGCCGCACCAAGACCGGATATCCCAGCCGCCGCGCAACAGCACAGGCTTCCTCGGCACTGGTAGCCGTTCCGTTGGGTGGCGATGGAATGCGGAGCTCATCCAGCAGCTTGCCGAACAACTTGCGGTCTTCGGCGAGGTCGATATCCGCGGGATCGGTGCCGATAATCGGAACGCCCGCCGCCTTCAACGGCAGCGCCAAATTCAGCGGCGTCTGCCCGCCGAACTGCACGATCACGCCGTCCGGCTTCTCCACGTCGTAGATATTCAAAACCTCTTCGCGCGTCAGCGGCTCGAAGTACAGGCGGTCGCTGGTGTCGTAGTCGGTGGAGACAGTCTCCGGATTGCAGTTCACCATGATCGACTCGACGCCGAACTCCTGCAGCGCGAACGAGGCATGGCAGCAGCAGTAATCGAACTCGATGCCTTGTCCGATGCGGTTGGGCCCGCTGCCCAGGATCATGACCTTTTTCCGGTCCGACGGCGCCGCTTCGTTCTCCGATTCGTAGCTCGAATAGAGATACGGGGTAAAGCTCTCGAACTCCGCGGCACATGTGTCCACCCGATTGAAGACCGCGGTGATCCCGAGTTCCTTGCGCCGCGCACGAACCGCCATCGAGTCGGTCTTCCACAGAATACCCAAGCGGGTATCGGAGACGCCGTCGCGCTTGGCGCGGAGCAGTTTCTCGCGCGAAATACCAGCCAGGCTCTCCTTGGCAAGATCCGCTTCCTGGTCCACCATCTCGCGAACCTGCTTTAGGAACCAGGGATCGATCGCCGTGATCTCCTGCACCTGCCCTACCGTCCAGCCCTGTTCGAAGGCGAAGCGGATGTAGCTCAACCGTTCCGGATTGGGCGTGATCAGGCGCTGCGGAATCAGTTCCACATCGAACGTCTCAGCGGTCAGCGCTTTCCCGGTTTCGAGACTCCGGATGCCTTTGGCCAGAGCTTGCTTGAACGTGCGGCCGATGGACATCACCTCACCCACCGATTTCATCTGCGTGCCCAGCACCGCTTCCGCGCCCGGAAACTTCTCGAACTGCCAGCGCGGAATCTTCACCACCACGTAGTCGAGCGTCGGCTCAAAGCAGGCCGGCGTCAGTTTGGTGATATCGTTCTTGATCTCGTCCAATCGATAGCCCACCGCCAGCTTGGCTGCAATTTTCGCGATCGGAAATCCGGTCGCCTTCGATGCCAGCGCCGAGCTGCGCGAGACGCGCGGATTCATCTCCACGATCACCATCCGCCCGTCTTGCGGATTGATGGCGAACTGCACATTCGATCCGCCGGTATCGACTCCGATCTCGCGCAGGCATCGCAATGACGCGTCGCGCATCATCTGATATTCGCGGTCAGTCAGCGTCTGTGCCGGCGCGATGGTAATCGAATCGCCTGTGTGAACGCCCATGGGGTCGAAGTTCTCGATGGAGCAGACGATGATGGCATTGTCGGCGAGGTCGCGCATCACCTCCAGCTCGAACTCCTTCCATCCCAGCACGCTCTCTTCGATCAGCACCTCGTGGACCGGCGAAAGATCCAAGCCGCGCTCCATAATCTCGTGCAGTTCTTCGCGGTTGTAAGCGATGCCGCCGCCGGAGCCGCCCAACGTGAAACTGGGCCGCAGGATCACGGGGTAGCCGATTCGATTGGCGAAGGCCACGCCGTCGTCGACGTTGTTCACCAACTGCGATTGCGGCGTGTCCAGACCGATCTTGCGCATCGCGTCCTTGAAGAGGAGACGGTCTTCGGCTTTCTTGATGGATTCGATCTTCGCGCCGATCAGCTCTACGCCGTACTTGTCCAGCACGCCAGCCTCCGCCAGCGCCACAGAAAGATTCAGCCCGGTCTGGCCGCCGACCGTGGAAAGCAGTGCATCGGGACGCTCCTTGCTTATCACTTCCGCGGCGAACTCCACGCTCAACGGTTCTACGTAGGTGCGGTCCGCGAGATCGGGATCGGTCATGATGGTGGCCGGATTCGAATTAATCAGCACCACTTCGAAGCCGTCGGCCTTGAGCGCCTTGCACGCCTGCGCACCGGAATAATCGAACTCACAGGCCTGCCCGATGATGATGGGCCCGGAGCCTATGATGAGGACGCGGTGGATGTCGGTGCGGCGCGGCATTCTTATGCCCTGTAGCGTACGCACTCGTGCGAACGCCAAGTGGAGTTCCGGTAAGAAGTGTTCGCATGAGTGCGAACACGGCACGCACGAGTGCGTGCGCTACAAACGATCACTTGCATCCGAAGTCCTTGATCAATTTCATGAAGTCGTCGAAGAGATAATGCGAATCGTGCGGGCCGGGCGCGGCTTCCGGATGATATTGAACCGAAAACACCGGCTCGTTGCGGTGACGAAAGCCCTCCAGGGTCTGGTCGTTCAAATTGATGTGTGTCAGCTCGACGTCGTTCTGATTCAGCGAATCCGGATCCACCGCGAACCCGTGATTGTGCGACGTGATCTCTACCTTGTTCGTGATCCGGTTCAAGACCGGATGATTCGCTCCGCGATGTCCAAACTTGAGTTTGTAAGTCTTGCCGCCGAGCGCCAGCCCCAGAATCTGCTGGCCGAGACAGATCCCGAAAATCGGCTTCTTGCCGATCAGTTTGCGAACCTGCTCGGTCTGAAAGTGCAGCGGCTCCGGATCGCCCGGCCCGTTGGAAAGGAAGATACCATCGGGCCCCAGCGCCAGCACATCTTCGGCCGAAGTAAGTGCCGGCACCACGGTGACCCGAGCGCCCACTTGCACCAGCCGCCGCAAGATATTGCGCTTGATGCCGTAATCGTAGGCCACCACGTGACACCAGGTCTCGGCCCTCGCCCCCACTGGCTCGGAGGGCGAGCATCCCTCCACCGGTTGGTCCCAACTGTAGCTCGCTTTAGTGGAAACTCGCGTCGCCAAATCGAGCCCCGCCATCGACGGCGACTGCCGCGCACGCTCCACCAACTCCTTGGCATCGCCACCACCCGGAGCAAGAATGCCTCGCATCACTCCGCGCGTTCGAAGGTGCCGCACCAGCGCGCGGGTATCGATCTCCGCGGCTACCGGAATTCCGTTGTTCGCGAGAAACTGCTCCGCATTCTCTTCCGAACGCCAGTTGCTGGCGATGGAAGAAAACTCCCGGACGATCAGCCCCTCGATGTGCGGCCGCGCCGCCTCTTCATCGTGCTCATTCGCGCCGTAGTTGCCGATCTGCGGATTCGTAAGTACGACGATCTGCCCCGAATACGAGGGGTCGGTGAAGATCTCCTGATACCCGGTGATGGCCGTATTGAAGACAACTTCGCCGGTCCTGTCTCTTGGCGCACCAAAGCTCCTGCCCTCGAAGACCGTCCCGTCCTCCAGGGCGAGCGTTGCATGATTCAATTCGGATTGTCCTCCAGTACTCGGGAAGGAGTGTAAATAATATTGAAGCATGATCGGGAAGTCCCGTTCAACGCCGCGGCCACGGTCAGGCGTTGGCTCTGATCCAGGTTTCCACCAAATCGCAGTAGTCTTTGAATGCGAGCTCCGATACATGCAGCTTCGACCGCTTGCATAGGCCTGGCAGTTGCCTTCGGAAACGCTTGTACTCCATTACTACGAAGACGCCCCCTGGCCGCTCACTGAGCTTTGATTCCGTGTGAAGCCAATCTCGAACGATCACGATGGCTCTCTTCGGGTCTCCACCATGCCCTTTGATGTCGCGGCCGCTGAAATCTGAAAGGGACTTTTGGAAGCGGAACCGGTCACGATCGAGAATCACACAGCTCTTACCAGCGTGCGCTGTACCTCCAAACTCGCAGCAACCAAGAAAGAGGCCCAACTCGAACGCCATGTTATGTCGCGCGAGTTTTGTTACGGGATCAAGGCGCATGAAAGAGAGATCGTGAATGCCAAACTGGCAGGAGCCGATGATCTCAAGAATCTTCTTTAAGCGCTCTTGCGTACCGGTGTCGCGCTCCAATGCGCAACGTGCTTCGAACCCGAGGTAGATAACAGTAAATACGATGGCATCAAATAGACGTCCGTACGTCGCGTCAAATGGACAATTGATGAAGACGGCCGGCGTCGTGTGGGAAATCTTCGGCATTCGCGTGACGGACAACTACCGTCGAAATCTCCTTCTGGACCTTCTGGACTTTGAAGTTTCCTGTTCGAGCTCACGGTCAATCCGCTTCACGACATCGCCGAGAACCGCTACGCCGGCGGCCATAAGCCCTGCAATTACGAAAGACTTAACAGCAGCCTCGAAGAGAGAGCTTCCCGATCGGTTTTCGAACCGATACTGCGGTAACTGATAATGGGCAATTGGCTTAAGTTTGCCAAGTTTGTCAAAAAGGACGACCTGGCTTGGAGGGCGAGCCGCAGCCACGGACTTAGCATGTGCAATCGCACCCGACTTCGCCCTAAAGATAAATACATCTCGGCGCTGGCGCGGGTCAACCACCTGCCATTGTCCGCCCTCGATCGGCACGACATGAAACGTATTGCCGGTCAACGCTTGCTTCTTCACTACCACACACTCATTGTACCTGGAGCGGGAGCAAGCAAGCTCAGCCGAGCGGGCGCATGGATTCTATATTGCCTGATTCCCCGCCTGCTGCTTCAATGCCATGCCCCCGCTATAAGCGTCCAGCACCGCCTCGGCATCGCCTTCCATCATCAGCTCGCCGTGATCCAGCCAGATGGCCTTTTCGCACATCTCGCGGACCTGCGCCGGCGCATGGGAGACGAACAGCAACGATTTTCCGGCGCGCTGGAAGTCCGCCAGCGCGTCGTGACATTTCGTTTGGAAGCTGGAATCGCCAACGGCCAAAACTTCGTCCAGCATCATGATGTCGGGATCGGTATTAATGGAGATGGAAAACGCCAGGCGCATCACCATGCCGGAGGAGTAGGTCCGCAGCGGCTCATTGATGAAATCCCCGATGCCGGAGAACTCGACGATCTTTTCAGACAGATCCATCGTTTTTTTTCGACTCAGCCCGAGCAGCGCGGCGTTGAGGATCAGGTTCTCCGCACCGGTGAGATCGGGATGAAAACCCGAGCCGAGCTCGAGCAGCGCGGCCACGCGGCCATTCACTGCTATGGTGCCTTCGTTGGGCACGGCGAGTCCCGCTGCCAGGCTCAACAAGGTGCTCTTGCCCGCCCCGTTGCTGCCGATCACCGCCAGGCTTTCGCCGGGATCGAGTCGAAACGAAATATGCTTGAGCGCAACGAAATTGTCCTTGCGGCTCGCCCCCAACCAACGCGTGATATGCGTCCGCAATAGGGCCCGGCCTGTGGTGTGGGGAAACCACTTGGACACGTTTTGGAACTCCACCAGCGGCGCCATGCTAGATGTACTCGTAGAAGCCATTCTTCAATTTATGGAACACGAAATAGCCAATGCCGAAGGTCACGAACGATACCAGCAGCAGGTTCCGCAGCGTGCCCAAGTGCGGCGGTTGCCCTTCCAGCAGAATAGTCCGCATCATCAGCACCAGGGCCGCCACCGGATTGAACTGATAGACGGCCTGATACTGCGCTGGAATCCGCGAGAAGGAATAGAAAATCGGCACCAGCCAGAACAAGATTGTATTCGCAGACTCCACCACGTAGCGCGTGTCCCGCACGTAAACATTCACCGCCGAATACAGGAATGCCAAGCCCAGCACGAACAGGATCTCCAGCGCCCAGATCACCGGCAGCCACAGCCAGTTGATATTCACGCCCCGTCCGAAAATCACAATCGCCGCCAGCAGCAGTCCAATCTGAATCAGCAAATGCAGGCAGTTGGACAGCACGCTGGCCACCGGGAAAATCTGCCGCGGAACCGGCACTTTCTTAATCAGAAATGAATTCTCCAGCAGCGAGGTGGTGCCGCTCAGCGATGCAATAGCGAAAAAATTGAACGGCACCAAGCCGCACAGTACCGCCAGCGGATAGTCTTTATCGCCCGGATTGCCGAAAATCTGCGTGAAAATGAACGTCAGTACGCTCATCATGATCAGCGGATTCAACAGCGACCAAAGCACGCCCAGCGACATGTTCCGGTAGCGGGACTTGAAGTCCTTCGCCACCAGGCTGGAGATCACAAATCGATAATCGCCGCTCCACATCGTCTAGCGCACTACCTCGGCTTCGCGGATGAAGCTTCCCGTGCCGCTTTCGCGCGCCACGTACTGATCGTAAATCCAGGCGTATGTCTTGGCCAGTCCTTCGCGCAACGAAGTGCTGGGTTCCCAATGTAGATACTTCTGGATCAGCGTATTGTCGCTGCTGCGCCCGTTCACGCCCTTGGGCGCATCCAGATTGTAGCTGCGCTTCAGCTTCACCCCGGCGATGTCTTCCACCATATCCACCAGTTGATTGATGGAAACCATCTCCGCCGACCCCAGATTGATCGGGTCCAGAATGTCCGAGTTCATGATCTTCTGCACGCCCACCACGCAGTCGTCGATGTACATAAAGCTCCGCGTCTGATTGCCCGAGCCCCAGATCTCGATCTCATGCGTCCCAGCTACCTTCGCCGCGATCACTTTCCTGCAAATTGCCGCCGGCGCTTTCTCGCGCCCGCCGTACCAAGTCCCGTTCGGCCCATAGACATTGTGGAAGCGCGCCACGCGTGTGTATAGTCCGTAGTCTTCCCGGAAATGGCGGCACATCCGCTCGCTGAACAACTTCTCCCAGCCGTAGCCATCCTCGGCCAGCGCCGGATAGGCGTCCTCCTCCTTCAGACCCGGACAATCGGTGTCGCGCTGCTTGTCTCCGTTGTAGACGCACGCCGACGACGAGTAAAAGTATCTTTGCGCCCCAAACTCCTGGGCCGCCTGCACCATTTGCGTGTTGATCAGCACCGACAACATGCACAACGCTTTGTTGTTTTCGATAAAGCCCATCCCGCCCATATTCGCCGCGAAGTTGTAGATCTCATAAGCCCCGCGCGCGGCCCGATTGCAGTTCTCCTTGAGATTGAGATCCAGTGACAGGTTTTCTACATCGTCGAATCGCTGGTACCACTCTTCCACCGGTTTGATGTCCACGCCCCGGATTTTCTTGTATCCCTGCCTTCGAAAATCCGCGATCATCGAACCGCCGATGAACCCGCCAGCGCCCGTTATGACGACAAGGTCCTCTTTCATGATTGCCTCTTTAATAGAAAAATAGGGGTAAACGCCTATTCTAGCGAAGTCGCTGCTCTCGCGCCGAGATCGCGGGGAGCGTCGCCAGCGTACTCTATAATCTTATCGAAGAGATGAAGTTAGCTTCCGCCGAAACCCCGTACCTCTCCGTGGTGGCCACCGCCCGCAACGACGACCACGGCGGTAACCTGCTCCATCGCATGCAGATCTTCGTCGATGCCTGGATCAACCAATCCAAGCGCCACAATCTCTCCTCCGAGCTGATCATCGTGGAGTGGAATCCGCCGCGCGACCGGAAGCCGTTGGCTGAAGCGCTACGCTGGCCGGCCGACACGGGCCCTTGCCAGGTGCGCATCATCGAAGTTCCGCCCGAACTGCACGCCCGGTATCATCACGCCGCCGCCTTGCCGCTCTACCAGATGCTTGCCAAGAACGTGGGCATCCGGCGCGCCCGCGGCCAGTTTATCGTGGCCACGAACATCGACATCATTTTTTCGGACGAACTGGTGTGCTACCTGGCATCGGGCCGGCTGGAGAAGGGTCGCATGTACCGCATCGATCGCACGGACGTCATGAGCGATGTTCCTGAAAACGGAACTTTGGACGATCAACTGGCCTATTGCCGGACGCACCTCATCCGGGTCTGCGCCAGGGAGGGCACCTACAAGCTCATGGCTGACGGCCTTCGCAAGAGTGAGCCCGCCGACATCGTACTCCCCGAATCCGGCATCCATTGCGGCGACGGTTTCTGTCCCGTGGAGCGTTACTCTCCCGACCCGCCTTTTCGTTGGATTGGTGAAGAGGCCGAACTCGTCTGCCATTTTCCTGCCGGCGGAGGACTCCTGGAGTTCGAGGTGGAGCCAGGGCCAGGCGTCGGCCTGGACGACACTCCGATGGCTTTGGAGGTTCTCGACTGGAGTGGTTCTGTCGCCGCCACATGGAGCTTCTCCGGCCGAACCGTGATGTGTTTGCTGGTCCCATCGCCCTCCGACGACGGCCACCATGTGTTCCGTCTGCGCGTCCTGGGCGGGGGATTGCCTGTAGTGGAAGACCCGCGCATCCTCAACCTCCGGATCTTTCGCTGCGATTGGGTCGCGCTCCGGTCCGACACCCTCGCTCCTCCTATGGCCACCGTTCGCCCCATGCTGATGCGCCTGCTCAACGGCTGGAGGAAATCGCATGGCCTTTTTTCGCTACTGAACCGCGGCCGGGATCTTTGCCGGCGCGCCGTCCGCTTGTTGCAAGCGCGGGGCCCGGACATCGTCGAAGCGGGACTGGAATACCACTTTGGCCATGGCTGGTACCAGTTGGAGCCTGACGGCAGCAATCGATTCCGCTGGGCTTCCGAAAACGCTGAACTTGTTATCCGCAGCACTGGCCTAAGCCAAACCATCACCCTGTTGGTGGAACCGGGGCCGGGCATGGGATCCTGCCCGTTTGGACTGGAGATCCGCCAGGCCGGTGGAAGAGTCCTGACGCGCGCCACCATCCACGGACTCACTGAGGTGGAAGTTCCCATCCCCGCACCGAAGGGAACTGTCGTGGCTCTGGTTCTCACGCCCGAATCCCCGGGACATCCGGCTGGCGAAGATCCACGGATACTCAACTTCCGCGTCTTTGCCATTGGCTCCGGCCTCGCGGACACCGAGCCCCCGCCACTGCCCCCAACTTGGGCTGCTCTGACACCCACGTCCCGGCCACCCGCAGTAAACTGGGCGGCGGCTCTGGAAAAATGGCGCCCGCAAATCGCCGAGATGGGCAAGCAGGAGTTTATCCACATGAATGCGTGCGGCGACTTCACGCTTATGGCCCGCGAACACTGGTTCGATCTACGCGGCTACGCGGAGTTCGACCTTTTTTCCATGCACCTGGACTCCTTCCTATGCTGGGCGGCGCACTTCTCCGGCGCGCGTGAAGAAATCCTCCGGGAGCCGATGCGCATCTACCACGTGGAACATGGCGTCGGCTCGGGATGGACTCCCGAGGGCGAGAGTCACCTCTACGAACGCATTGCCCGCAAGGGCATCCAATCGATTTCGCACGAGGAACTGGTCGAGTGGATCGCGCAAATGCGGCAGATGAACACGCCGGTCATCTTCAACAGCGAGGATTGGGGCTTGGCCACGGAGCGCTTGCAGGAGATTGTGCCCGCTCCGGACGGGATGGCAGCAAGTGAGGTTACTCTATAATTCTAAACATGACGCCTCTACGGTCCCGTGCAGGGCAGCAGCATTGAAGCCATGCCGACTCCTCTCCAAGACCGCGCCCTCACATCGGACCCGGAAGCGCCGTACCTATCCGTAATCGCGGCCTCCCGCAACGATGAGCACGGCGGCAATCTGCTTGGACGAACCCAGATCTTCGTAGAAGCCTGGATCAATCAGGCTAAGCGCCACAAGATTTCCTCCGAGCTGATTCTGGTGGAATGGAATCCCCCGAAGGATCGCCAGCGCCTAGCCCAGGCGCTCCGCTGGCCGGCCGACACGGGCCCCTGCCGCGTCCGCATTATCGAAGTGCCGCCGGAGATTCACTTGAGGTACATGCACGGCGACAATCTGCCGCTCTACCAGATGATTGGGAAGAACGCAGGCATCCGCCGGTCGCGCGGCGAGTTCCTGCTATTGACCAACATCGATATCGTGCTGTCCGACGAACTGTGCGAGTTCCTGGCCGCGCGCCGCCTGGAGAAGGGCCGCATGTATCGTATCGACCGTACCGATGTCGGCGAGGATGTTCCGGTGCATGGCACGCTGGACCAGCAGCTCGCTTATTGCCGTAGCCATGTGCTCCGGCTATACTCGCGCGAGGAGGCCTATCTGGTGACTCCGGAAGGCTTCCGCCAGATTGAATCGGAAGACGTCGTCCGCATCGATGCCGGTATCCACTTGGGCAGCGGCTGGTTCCCCGTGGAGCGCTCCGAGCCCGGGAAGCCGTTCCGGTGGATTGGGGATGAGGCCGAGATTTTAGCCGAGGTCCCACCGGGCGGCGCGCTGCTCGAATTGCAAGTGGAGCCCGGCCCGGGCGCGGGACTGGATCCGGGCCCCAAGACGCTCGAGGTTGTGGATTGGAACGGCGCGAGGGTGGCCGCCTGGAGCGTAGACGGCCGTGAGACTTTGCACTTGGTGATCCCACCGCCTCCTAACGATGGCCCACAATCCATCCGCCTCCGTGTTCCCGAGGGCGGAACCCCACTCCTCCACGACCACCGCATTCTCAACTTTCGGATCTTCCGCTGTGAATTGGCCGGCTTCGCCACGTGGATCTCGCCGGGCGTCACCCGGCTGCAAGCCATCCGGCGCTACCGCCCGACACTCCTTCGCTTTGTGCAAGCCACGCGACAATCGGGACGCTCCATGAGCGCCATTCGTCCGGCCGCCCGGCTGTTGCGAAAGCGCGGCGGCGATATCTTCCAAACTGGCACGGAGTGCCGGCTGGGCCACGGCTGGTATGCCATCGAGGATGTCGATCTTGAAAAATACCGATGGGTTTCGCAGGACGCACAACTGATGACCCGCGTCCCACCCGGCCGCAGCTTAGCGATGCTGGTGGAGCCAGGCCCGGCGCTCGGTTTCCAACCTTTCGTGCTGGTGGTTCGCACGCCCGATGGCCAACTGCTCGGCCGAATCGACATCAACGGCCTCACCTACGCGGAGTTTCCCACTCCCCAGCCGATTGGCTCCATCATCCCGTTGATCTTTTCAGCGGAAGGCGGTGGAGAGCCAGTGGGTGACGATCCCCGCATGTTGAACTTCCGGGTTTTCGGCTTCGGCCCGGGAGCCCCGAGCGCTAGGACTGCGACGCCAGCCGGCGAGCCAGACCAATGGACCGCGCTGACCGTAGAATCGGCGCCACCCGGCATCGACTGGTGTTCTACCTTGAGCCACTGCCGCAAGGAAATCGAACAGATGGGTAAGCCTGAATTCCTGCACACCTACGCTTGCGGCGATTTCACGATGATGGCCCGCCAGCATTGGTTCGACGTCCGCGGTTACATCGAATTCGACGGCTATTCCATGCACATGGACTCGATGCTTTGCTATGCCGCGCATCACGCGGGCGCGCCGGAACAACTTCTGAGGCTGCCGATGCGCGTCTATCACATCGAGCACGGCATCGGATCGGGTTGGTCGCCCGAAGGCCAGAATAACCTGTTCACCCGGCTGTCGCGCAAAGGCATCTCCTGGGTTTCCAACGACGACATCACCGAGTTGATCGCACATATGCGTACTACTGATGCGCCGGTGATTTTCAACCCGGAGACTTGGGGCCTGGCCAACGACCAGCTTCCGGAAAGTGACCCGGTTCCCAGCGAAGCGGGAATAGTAGCGAGCAAAGTCTAAATGGCAACGTACACGGAAAAGGAGCGGCCCTATGTCTCAGTAATAGTGGCCGCGCGCAACGACGATCACGGCGGCAACATGCTGCGGCGCATGCAGGCGTTTATCAACGCGTGGATTGGGCAGGCCCGGGAATACCGGTTGCCGTCCGAAATCATTATCGTCGAGTGGAATCCCCCGGACAATCGCCCCAGACTGATCGACGCCCTGGAATGGCCTCCGGAAACCGGCCCCTGCGATGTGCGCTTTCTCGAAGTCTCGCCCGAAGTCCACCGGCAATTCAAGCATGCCGACGCCATTCCTCTGCACCAGATGATCGCCAAGAACGCCGGCATCCGCCGGGCGCTCGGCGAATTTGTACTGGCCACCAATCTCGACATCGTTCTTTCAGCCGAAGTGATGCGCTTCATGGCCGATCGCCGCCTCGAAAAACGCAAGATGTATCGCATGGATCGCACCGATGTCGCCAACAATGTTCCCATCAGGGCCACCTCCGATCAGTTGGTTCAGTTCTGCGAGAACCACATGGTGAAGGTTTTCAACTCGGAGGGAGGGTTCGATTTAGGCCCCGACGGCTTGCTGGCCCTGGAAGCGAACGACATCGTCGGGCGCGATGCCGGGTTCCGTTTCGGCTCAGGTTGGTACCCGGTGGATCGGGGCAGCGCCGAACCGTTCCGTTGGATGGCGCGTGAAGCGGACCTTCTTCTCTACCGCCCCAGCGGCGTGGCGCCGTGCCTTCTCATGGAAGCCGAAGTTGGCCCGAGCGCGGGCGGAGCGCCCATCGTTCTGGACGTTCAGGATCCATTGGGACCGGTGCTGGCTTCGGCCACTCTGGAGGGTCGCTGCCGGTTGCGGCTGCACATCCCGGACCAAATCTCTACGGGCAAGCTCCGCTTCCGCATCCAGGGTGGTGGAGTGCCTCTCTCTCGCGATGCCCGCTTCTTGGATCTGCGATTCTTTGAAATCATGTGGGAGGGTGGGCCCCGGTCCTCGCAATTCTCCCGCTGGCGTCCGGCCGACAATGCCAGTGAGGCCAGCATCTGTGTGCGATCCGTGGAACCCCAGCGAGCGCAACTCGCCTTGAACGCGGGGCCTGGCGCCATTCTGGAGGGGCTGGAGATCCACTTGAGCGATTCATCGGGCAACGTGGTGTTTCATTCGGCCGCGAGTCTTCCACCCTCCCAATTGAACCGCTGCCTGCTGACCCTTCGGGTGGGATTCAAGTATACGGGTCACTGCGCGGAAAACGACGAGGCGAAGCAGCCGGAGCCGTTCTGGCGGTTGGATGTGGTGGATTCCTGGCCGGGCGAAGATTGGTCCACCGCTTTTGCCACCCCCAGCCCCTTCGCCCAGCACATGCGCAACGCCGCTTACCTGCACACCAATGGATGCGGCGACTTCACGCTCCTCTCCCGCGACGACTGGTTCTCTCTCCGCGGCTACCCCGAGTTCCCCATCTGGCCCTCGCACCTGGACTCCCTGCTTTGCTACGCCGCTCACCACGCCGGCATTCAGGAAGTGGTCCTGCGCGAGCCCATGCGCATGTTCCATATCCAGCATCAAACCACCTGGAGCCCAGACGACGAAAAGGATCGCCACGCCAAAGCCGCGGCGAAGGGTATCGCCATCATCGCCAATGACGATGTGGTGAAGTGGATCGACCGCATGCGCCGCTTCAACGCGCCGGCGATTTTCGCTCAAAGCAACTGGGGCCTGGCCGATATCGAACTGCCCGAAACCGCCGTTCCAATTCTCGCTAAGCCTTAGGCGAGTGCTATCCTTCGGACAAGTGTCCAGTAACACCCAGATCCGGGCGGAAGATTATCTGCGCATGACGTTCGAGCATGACGCCGAATTTGTCCATGGTGACATTGTCGAGCGCAGCATGCCAGATAAAAGACACGCCAAAATTCAATTGTTCCTCTTACTCCGGTTTGGAAGTTTGATGCAGGCCAGCGGGCTGTATCCGCTTCCTGAGCTTCGCGTGAAGCTCGCGCCCGATGTCTATCGAATCCCGGATGTGTGCGTCTTCGTAGGCGAACCAGAGCCGCTCGTTCCCGATTCACCTCCGTTGGTGGCGATCGAAATCTTATCCAAGGACGACCGCTACTCTGACGTCATCGAAAAGCTAGATGAGTATCGGGTCTGGGGAGTGCAGAATATCTGGCTGATCGATCCGATAGCCAAGCGTTTGGCGGTGTACACTGCGATCGGAGCTCAGAACGTTGCGACTCTCTCGCTGCCGGAGTATTCCTTGCACTTGACTCCCGCCGAGCTATTCGACAACCTCTAGCCTCAAAACGCCAACGAACTAGTGGACAATAGTTCTGATGATTCCGAAAGTTCGCAAGGCCGTCTTCCCCGCCGCGGGACTTGGGACGCGCTTCCTTCCCGCCACCAAAGCCCAGCCCAAAGAGATGCTGCCCCTGGTGGACAAGCCGCTCATCCAGTACGGCGTCGAGGAAGCGCTCCACTCCGGCATCCAGAACATCATCATCGTCACCGGGCGCGGCAAGACGACCATCGAAGACCATTTCGACGTGAGCTTCGAGCTGGAACATATGCTCGAAGCCAAAGGCAAGAAAGACTTGCTGGCCATCGTCCGCAATGTTTCCGATATGATCAACGTCGCCTACGTGCGGCAGAAGGAAGCTCTCGGCTTGGGGCACGCCGTTCTGCGCGCCAAAGAGCTGGTGGGGAACGAGCCGTTCGCGGTGGTCCTTTCCGATGACGTGATCGATTCCGAGATCCCGGCCGTGCGCCAGTTGCTGGACGTTTACGAATTCTACGGCGCGTCCGTGGTGGCGCTGATGGAAGTGCCGAACGAAGCGATTTCCGCCTATGGCGCGGTGGACGCGGAGCCGGTGTCGCACAACTCCGGCAAGGATCGCCTGTTCCGCATCCGCAACATGGTCGAAAAACCCAAGCCGTCGGATGCGCCCTCCAACCTGGCCATCATCGGCCGCTACGTGCTCACTCCCGACGTGTTCGGCTCCATTGAAGGCATCGAGCCCGGAAGCGGCGGCGAACTGCAGCTTACCGATGCGCTGAAGCATCTGCTGCGCAATCGCCCGATCTACGGATACCGTTTCGAGGGCACGCGCTACGATGCCGGCGACAAGCTTGGGTTCCTGAAAGCCACCGTCGAATTCGCGCTGCACCGCTACGACCTGGGCGGCGCGTTCCGCGAGTATCTCAAGCAATTGAAGCTGTGATGAACCGTCGACAATTCGTGGCGTTGAGTGCGCTGCCCGCAGTGGCACAGGTGCGCCCGCGCATCCGGTTAGGCATCGATCTTTTTAGCCTTAGGTCGCAGGGTTGGAGTCCATTTGAATTCCTGGACTACTGCTTCTCGCAAGAAGTTCGCGTTGTCCATTTCTCCGAAATCAGGTTTCTCGGTGGACTCGATCCCGATCTCTTGAAGCGTGTACGCGTGTATTCCGGACGGCTCGGGATCGACCTCGAAATCGGAATGCGTTCCATCTGCCCGACGTCGACGATGTTCGATCCAAAGCTGGGAGCCGCGGAAGAACAGCTCTCCCGAATGATCGAGGCGGCAAAGATCATCGACTCCCCGATCGTACGAGCGGTTCTGGGCAGCGCGGCCGATCGGACGCCGCCCGGCATCGAGGCGCACATTGAAGATACCGTACGTGTCCTGCGAGCCGTGCGTTCACGCGCGAAGGACGCCGGCATCAAAATCGCCATCGAGAATCACGCCGGTGACATGCAGGCGCGCGAGCTGAAGACGCTGATTGAAGAAGCCGGCAAGGACTTCGCCGGTGTTTGCCTGGATTCGGGCAATCCACTTTGGACCATCGAAGATCCGCATCTCACGCTCGAAACGCTGGCGCCATATGTCCTCACCAGCCACGTGCGCGATACCGCCGTCTGGCGAATCCCGGAAGGCGTGGCAGTGGCCTGGGTGCGAATGGGCGAGGGCAATGTGGGGATCGACAGCTACGTCCGCCGCTACCTCGAGTTGTGCCCCGGCCGCGCACTGTCGCTCGAAGTTATCGTGACGCCGCCACGCGTGTTTGCCTTTCAGCAGGACAAGTTCTGGGACAACTATCGCCGCACGCCGGCGTGGGAGTTCGAACGGTTCCTGGCGCTGGCGGACAAAGGAACGCCGCGCCCCAAACCGGAGCCAGTACCGAAAGAACTCGCCGCCCAGCGCGAGCGCGAAGACCTGGAGGCCAGTCTCCAATACACTAAGAGATTACTCAACCTATGAGCCAACTCAAGAACAAAGTCGCAATCGTGACCGGCGCCAGCCGCGGAATCGGAAAGTCCATTGCGGAAGTATTCGCGCGGGAAGGCGCAACCGTGGTGATCTGCGGGCGGAAGCAAGCTGCGCTGGACGAGGTCGCCGCGGAGTTGAAGGGACTCGCCGGGCGCATCGTGCCCATGGCTTGCCACGTCGGCAAGCTCGACGATCTGCAGCGGCTGGTGGACACTACCACGCGCGACTTCGGCAAAATCGACATCCTGGTGAACAACGCCGCCACCAATATCGCCCAGGGGCCGGCCATCGAGATGGACGACGGCCAGTTCGACAAGATGGTGGAGGTGAATCTCAAGAGCCTGTATCGCGCGGTGCGCCTGGTGGCGCCGGGGATGTGCGAGCGCGGATCGGGATCCATCATCAACATTGCATCCATCGCTGGATTCCGGCCGCAGTTCCACGGGCTGCTCTACAGCATGACCAAGGCGGCGATGATCATGATGACGCAGTCCTACGCCGTGGAGCTGGGACCCAAGGGCGTGCGCGTGAACGCCATCGCGCCTGGCCTGGTGCAGACCGTGCTGAGCGAATACTACTGGAAGGACGAGAGCCGGCTCCAGTCGATGATGTCGCATCAGCCGATCCGCCACCTGGGTCAGCCGCCCGAGATCGCGGAGGTGGCGTTGCTGCTGGCTTCCGACGCTTCGTCGTACCTGACCGGCCAGACCATCATCGTCGACGGCGGGCGCCTGTTATCCTCAATGTAGATGCTGTCGAAATTGCTTCCAGTAGGTTTGCTCGCCGCAAGTGCCTGGGCGGGCGTGATCAACGACGTTCGCACGGCCATCGCCCAGAACAATTTTGCGCTGGGTGACTCGCTTATCCAGCAGTACCGCGCCGCTCGCGGAGTCACGCCGGAAATGCTCGAAGCGCTGTCTTGGCTGGGGCGTGGCGCGCTGGCAGCCAAGCAGTTGGATAAAGCCGAAGCGTACGCGAAAGAGACTGAGCGGCTGTCGCTCGAAGAACTGAAGAGGCGGCCCCTGGATGCGGAGCGCAATCTGCCGATCGCGCTTGGCGCGGCAATCGAAGTTGAAGCGCAGGCGATGGCTGAGCGCGGGCAGCGCGCCGATGCCCTGGCATACCTGCGCAAGGAGCTGATGGCCTACCGGACCACATCCATCCGCACGCGCATCCAGAAGAATATCAACCTCCTGAGCCTGGAAGGCAAGGCCGCTCCGCCGCTCGACGAGCGCGAATTCCTGGGCGCGAAGCCCGCGTCTCTAGTGTCGCTCAAAGGCGAGCCGGTGCTGCTGTTCTTCTGGGCGCATTGGTGCGGCGACTGCAAGGCCGAAGCCCCCATCCTGGCGGAGATCGCGCGTGAGTACGCCGGCAAGAAACTGGCGATCGTGGCGCCGACGCAACGCTACGGCTACGTCGCTCGAGGCGAGGAGGCCGGCCCTGCGGAGGAGCTGAAGTACATCGACGAAGTGCGCCGCAAGTTCTACAGCGACCTAGCCAGCGTCCCCGCGCCCATCAGCGAGAGCAACATGAAGAACTACGGCGCAAGCACCACGCCGACCATCGTCCTGATCGACCGCCGCGGCATCGTGCGCCTGTACCACCCCGGCAACATGACGCTGGACGAACTGCGCGCAGCCCTGAATAAGCTAGGCTAAAGCATGGCCGACGGAATCACCAGGATAGCCGTCGAAGGCTTCAAGTCGATCAGCAAGCGCCAGTCAATCGATATTGCCCCGCTGACCATCCTGGCGGGGGCGAACAGCTCAGGTAAATCGAGCATCATGCAGCCCTTGCTGCTGTTGAAGCAGACTCTGGAGGCGCCGTTCGACCCCGGGCCACTATTTCTTTCCGGCCCCAATATCCAGTTCACCTCAAGTAATGAGTTTTTGTCGAGATCGTCAGATGGCCAGTGCACCAAGTTTTCGGCGGAGGTAGCCGCCTCGCACCTGGACTTTCACGTTATCTTTTCTAAACACTCCGGCAAGGGACTTGAAATCGCGGAAGAGGTGATGAAGGACAGCGCGTTTCAAAAGATCATAAGCCTTCGACCAGGGATGTCCGCCGCAGATATTGCTCACGAGCTCGAACTAGTAGCGCCGAACAATGACTTATCGATCATTCCTCAGCGCATCTTCCTAACGGTCGCTGGGGGAGGCATCCAAGAATCGCCGATGACGAATATCGCACCCTGGATCGACGATGTGATTCACGTCCCAGGCCTTCGAGGCAACCGATCAAGAACTTTCATGGTTGCGGCCGTCGGCCGCAATTTTCCAGGGACATTCGACAACTATACCGCGAGCGTGATACTTCTATGGCAGAAACAGGGGCGCCAAAACAACAACTATGCGGATTTGAATAATGAACTACAGAGATTAGGATTGGGTCGTAAAGTATCCGCTCATCAGATCAATGAAGCTTCCATCCAGCTAATGGTTGACGACTATGACATCGCAGACGTTGGCTTTGGAGTATCGCAAATCCTGCCTGTGCTTGTGGCTCTAGGATCCGCCAGCGACGGCCAGCTCGTTTACCTCGAAGAGCCGGAGATTGATCTGCACCCCCGAGCGCAGGATGCTTTGGCAAGGATACTGGCCAACGCGGCGAAGCGCGGAGTTCGCGTGGTAGCCGAGACTCACAGTTCCTTACTGTTACGAGCGCTCCAGACTCTGATCGCAAAGGGTGAGATTGCACGGGAGTTGCTTCGCTTCCATTGGTTCAGCCGCGATTCCGAGGGCGTCACTGAGGTTCGCAGTGTCACGCCGGACCAAAACGGAGCGTTCGGAGATTGGCCCGAAGACTTCGGAGACGTCGCTCTCCAGTCGGAAAAAGAGTACCTCGACGCCGTCGAGAGCAAGCTCGTCCGCTAGATGGCGGTTCCTTCCAGGCGCTTGGTCATCGACGCATCCGTTGCCTCGGCAGCCGGCCAATAACCTAGGCTAAAGCAGGGCCGAAGGAATCTCAGATGGCCGTCGAAGGCTTCCAGTCGATCGTCAAACGCCAGTCCATCGACATCGCCCCGCTCACCATCCTGGGCGGGCGAACTGCTCAGGCAAGTCGGGCATCATGCAGCCGCTGTTGTTGCTGAAGCAGACGCTTCAGGCCTGTCACGCACGGGCCGAGGGACAGCGGGCGGCCAAAGCAACCACACTCGCTTGCCGCTCAGATCGGGTCGCGTCGTCACCTCCGCCTGACACACCCGCTTGGCGATAGGATATTGGCATGTCCTCCATGTGCCGGTGGTCGATCGTTATGCCGATCGCGATTCTGTTCTGCGTCGCGCTGAGCGCCCAGCAAAAGGCGGCGCTTCGTTCGGAGGTGGCGGGGATTCCGGTGAACTATGACGAGTCGAAAGTGGGGACGTACACGCTGCCCGATCCGTTGACGCTCACCGATGGCAAGCCGGTGCGCGATGCAAAAACCTGGACCGGGAAACGGCGGCCGGAGATTGTGCGGCTGTTCGAGGAAAACCAGTATGGACGGAGTCCCGGGCGTCCGGCCGGGCTGAAGTTCGATGTATTCGACAAGGGCACGCCGGCGTTCGAGGGCAAGGCGATCCGGCGGCAGGTGTCGGTGCAGTTTGGGGCCGACAAAAAGATGGACCTGCTTCTCTATCTGCCGGCTCACGCTGCAAAGCCCGTGCCGTTCCTGCTGAATCTCAGTTTTTCGGCGAATTCGAACACGGTGGACGATCCTGGCGTCAAAA
>DASQGY010000223.1:0-15512 GCA_035632375.1 Bryobacteraceae bacterium
ATTTCACAGTGCTAATGTTGGTCACTGAAATATCAGATGCGACAAAAGCAATCCACCGAGCGTCGGCACGAGTGCCGACGCGGCACGCAGGAGTGCGTGCGCTACAATCTCGACGAAGCAGAATCAATAGCTTGCGCGGGCGGCGCTGCCACAAGCCATGGCTGATCACCACTACCGGTTTCGCGCCCGGCTTGTCTTCTTCGGCGGTGAAGGGCCGGCCGAGCGAAGGCGAGACACCGAGCACTGAAAACATGCTCCAGGAGCAGATTGCGCCACCAATTCTTTCCGGCTGCACCCGGCCATCGCCTCCCAGGTTGAAGGCGTTGTGGCGCACCGCCGCCATGGCTGCGAAGCTCCGGTTTTGGGTCTGCCAATCCAGAAAATTTCCCAGTGCCACCGGATTCCTGGCCCCCGTCTCGACCACGGCCCGCTCGTACAGCAAGACCAGTTGCTCCGGATGCGGATAGGGCAATGGCCGCAGGAGAGCGGCGTTGATGACGCTGAAGATGGCGGAGTTCGCCCCGATGCCGAGCGCGAGCGTAAGCAATGCGACAAGAGTGAACCCGGGCGATTTCAAAAGCGTGCGCCAGGCGTAGCGCAGGTCCTGATAGAGGGTTTCGATCATAGTGCGGCCTCTTCAGTTTAGATAGTAGATTTACGAAAAGGTTAGCTTCGCGCTTGACCCCCGCGCCTCCCAACGGTACATTGAGAAAACGGAAAATGGACGACGAACATCAATCTCAAGAACCAGCGGTGGAATTATCCCCCACCCGGCGATCGTTCTACATCAAGTTCATCTACGGCGTGATGAGCGCCATCGGCGCGGCTTTGGCTGTGCCGGCGGGCATCTACCTGCTCTTTCCACCCAAGGCGCACAAGGAGAACGAATGGGTGGATGCCGCCGATCTTTCGCGCCTTCCCACCGGGACGCCCGAGGAAATATCCTTCCAGCGCACACGCGTTGATGGCTGGAAAGTCAGCAGCGAGAAGGCGACTGCGTGGGTGGTGAAGACCGCCGATAACCAAGTGACCGCCTTCGCCCCGCAGTGCACGCATCTGGGCTGCGCTTATCATTGGGACGAGCCCACGCACAATTTCGTCTGTCCCTGCCACACCTCGGCATTCTCGATCGATGGCAAGGTGCTGGCCGGCCCCGCGCCGCGTCCACTGGATCGCTATGAGGTGAAGATCGACGGCAACAAGCTGCAAATCGGACCGCTCGAACGTCATGCGTAAAATCATCGACTGGTTGGAGCATCGCACGGGGCTGGAGTCGGCCATCAAGAATTTCCTTTACGAGGACATTCCCGCGTCCAGCGGCTGGCACCAGATCATCGGCAGCATGGCTGTGTTTTTCTTCATCGTCCAGGTGTTCACCGGTGGACTGCTGGCTTTCAATTACGCACCTACTCCGGGCGACGCTTACAACAGCGTGAAATATATCGTCACTGAGTTAACCGGCGGGTCGCTGATCCGCGGGTTGCATCATTGGGGCGCCAGCATGATGCTGATCATCGTGGTGCTGCATATGATGCAGGTGTTCTTGTATGGCGCGTACAAGAAACCGCGCGAGGCGACGTGGATGGTCGGCGTGGTGCTGCTGCTGATCACGCTGGCGTTCGGCTTGACGGGCTACCTGCTGCCCTGGGACAACCGCGCTTATTGGGGAACGGTGGTGACGACGCAGATCGCCGGGCAGGCTCCGGTCGCCGGTCCGTATTTGACGCGGTTGCTGGGCGGCGAGGGGAGCGTCGGGAATGTCACATTCTCGCGATTCTATGCGCTTCACACAGTGTTGCTGCCGCCGCTCACCATTATTCTGATCGGCATCCATGTGTTCCTGGTGCGCCGGCATGGCGTGGCGCCCGCTGTTGGCGATACCGCTCCGCGCCGCAAGTTTTTTCCTGAGCAAGTGTTCAAGGACACAGTGGGCGTCACTATCGGATTTCTGATCCTGTTCACCATGGCGGTGGTGGCGCATGTGCCGCTGGGGAAACTCGCCGATCCCACCGATACCACTTACATCCCGCGTCCCGAGTGGTACTTTTTGTTTCTGTTTCAGACGTTGAAGTTTTTCAAGGGTCCGCTGGAGGCGGTAGGGAGCGTTGTGCTGCCGGGAGTCGCGGTGCTCGCACTGTTCCTGATCCCGTTCATCGATCGCGGACCGATGGTGCGGCTCGGCAAGCGCACGTTCGCCTTCGCGTTCGCGGCGCTGGCTTTGATTGCATGGAGCGGGCTGACTACCGCGGCGATCATGACTACGCCCGCGTCGGCAGAGGAGGAAGTCGCGCCCGGCACGCCGGCGTTGCAGGCTTGGCAGCAACTGACGCCGACGGAACTACAGGGGCTTGGCTACTTTCGCAAGGAGAACTGCAAGGCCTGTCACCCGGGCGCGGCGAAGCGCGGCATCGGGCCCGACCTCACGCAAATACCCGCCCCGCACCGCAACGCCGCCTGGATGATCCCGCATTTCAAGCAGCCGGCGCAGGTGGTACCGGGGAGTGCGATGCCGCCGGTGCAGCTTGACAGTGCTGCGCTTGATGCTCTGTCGGCTTTTGTTTTGAAAATGACGCCGCAGAACGACGAGGGTTTACGGGCGACACCCGACTTTGCGGTGCAGGGCGCGACGATCTATCAGGCCAACCACTGTAGCGCGTGCCACCAGATCAACGGAGCCGGAACCAAGATGGGGCCGCCGCTGAACGGAGTCGGCGGGCATCGGGATCGCGCCTGGCTGGAGAAACATTTCCGCGACCCGAAGAGCATGTCGCCGGGAAGTATCATGCCGGCGTACAATTTCAGTGCGCAGGAGATGGACTCAGTCTGTCAGTATTTGTTGCAGTTGCCGAAGTAGCTATTGCGCCGCCGGCCGGTAGATGAGACCGATCACCAGGCCGACGATAGTCCACTCGCTAAAGTAAGCTATTGCCTGCCCAATGGTCAGTTTCAATCCGATGTTCAGGTTGACATAGTTGTGCAGCACGAAGGCGCAAACTGCGAAGATGCCGATCAGCGCCCCGAATCGTGCACCTTCGGCAACGCCGGAACCACCCTTGTAGAGCATGGCGTAAATTACGGCAAGGACCACGATTGAAACGAACATGGCAGCGATTCCAGCCGGGAAGACGCCCTTCATCGACTCCGGGGACCGATACACGGCGGGAAATTTGCTGAATTCATTCCTGAGCGGCGAAAGCGCGAAGAAGAGCCCACCGAGGATGAAGTACACCACGGTTGCGCCGAGAGATGCGAGAGCCAGACGGGAAATATTCATACGAGAGCTTGGGCGGCGACCAACGCATCGAGTTTGTCGAATGATTCAGAGGTGCCTTGCGAAACGGTCTTGCAGAGGAACTCGCTGGGGAATCCGTCCTGCGTGAGAACCATCTTGGTGCCGTTGCCCTGCTCGAAGAACTCCACGACCACTCGCGTGGTGGCTGGACCAAGATTGGCGTGGTAAACAATGCGCTCCGGCTCGACGATCTCGTCGTACGTGCCGTTCAGCGAGAACTCGCCCGCCCCGGTGATCTGCATTTTCTGGGTGAACGAACCGCCTACCCGAAAGTCCATTTCGATCTGGCACTGAGTTGCGTCTTTGCACCCGGACCATTGCTGGAGCTTTTCGGCCTTCGTCCAAAAGCTAAACACCAAGAGCCGGGGAGCGTCGAATACGCGGGTGATCTGGAGGCGATTACCGTCGATCTTGATTTCGGACTTCATCTGTTCTTCCCTTTCTTTTGTTCGTTCCTGAGCAACTCGTCTAATTTGTCGAAGCTGAAATCCCAGCCCGCGGCGCACTGGGCCATCCAGTTCTGGGCGGGCTTGAGTCCGTCCGCCCGAGCCCGGATCATGTGCATGCGTCCCTGGCGCTTCCGGCCGATCAGCCGTGCTTTCTCGAGCACGCGAAGATGCCTGGAGATGGCCGGCGCCGAAATTCGAAATGGCTTTGCCAGTTCGGTGACCTGGCCTTCTCCATGACTGGAAAGGCGCACCAGGATGCGGCGGCGAGTGGGATCGGCCAGGGCGGCGAAGACGGCTGTGATCCGGCTCTGATTGTTAACCATCGTGTTAATTGTACAAGCGTCCGGGAGGCGAGTCAAGAACTATTAACCAAGATGTTAAGTGTTGCGTCCAGTCACTCTGGACCGCGCGCGTCAACTCCGTTTCGATTACTTCGATTGTTTGCGTTTAGTTCGATTGCATGCTAAGGTTGATTTAGGACTGAAGGAGTGGGCAAAATGGCACAAGGAACACTGGCACCAACGCTTCCCTCTGAGGCTGAAGCAATACTTGCAAAGGAAACCAGCCGGGTTCTCGCTTCACGCGTGCAGACGGCAGAGCCGCTCCGGCTTCGCATGCTCGACGATCCTGCAAAGGGAACCGTAAAAATTCCGGCCTCTGCTGTACGGATGCTGATTCACATTCTTGAAGAGATGGCGCGAGGGAATGCAGTCACGCTGATCCCGGTGCACGCCGAACTCACCACGCAGGAAGCAGCGGACATGCTGAATATCTCGCGGCCCTCCCTAATCCAGCTTCTTGACGAAGGAAAAATCGAATTTCGCCGGGTAGGTACGCATCGGCGCGTTCGATTTGAAGGGCTGATGGCGTATAAGCGCCGCGCTGATGCCGATCGACTGGCTGCCCTTGCGGAACTGGCGGCCTACGACCAGGAGTTGGGAATCTAAACACGGTGGCCGGGTTCACCGCCTTCTACGATGCGAACGTGCTCTATCCTGCAGAGCTTCGAAACCTGCTCATGCACTTGGCGCTCATCGGGCTGTTTCATGGGAAGTGGTCGGCGGACGTTCATGAGGAATGGATTTCGAATCTGCTTAGGAAGCGGCCTGACCTCGCACGTAACAAGCTGGAACGCACCCGTATGTTGATGGACAAGCACGCTATTGATGCGCTCGTGACCGGCTACGAGGATCTGATTCCCGGTTTACAGCTCCCCGATCCAGACGACAGGCACGTGTTAGCGGCTGCTATACGCGGCCATGCAGATATCATCGTTACGATGAACCTGCGGGACTTTCCTTCCGACACCATCGGATCGTTTGGAATTGAAGCGCAACACCCGGACAAATTCGTCCTTCATCTCCTCGACCTCGCACCTGGTGCTGTGGTGGCAGCGGCGCAAAATCATCGCCAGAGCCTTACAAACCCTACCAAGACAGTGGCCGAGTATTTGGAAACGCTTGAGAGGCAGGGCTTGATTCAAACAGTGTCAGTTCTTCGAGAGTATATGTTCTGAGGAATATTGCCGGTTGAAAGTGAAAGCGCGGGGCGCTTAAGAGGCGTCGCTGTTCGCGCGGACGCCCAAGGCCGCCCGGTGCGTTCTTGGAACGCTGGCGGGGCCAGGGGAGGGGATCAGTTGTTGGCCACGTCCATCACTCCCCATGGAAATACCAGGCGTATTCAGCGCGGGCCTCAGCCTCCATTTCGCAGCGCGCCTGTAACTCTTCGCGGAAGTCCTAACCCAGGCCGGCAGCTTCTGCTTATCGATAGATGGGGCTCCGTCTTTCGTCGTTATGTATCGAAAGCTGAAGGATTGCTCATCGTTTTCATAGATCTGGCGGGCGTATCGTCTGGGAATCCTCCTCGACTCGGCTATGTTAGCGCCTGTGGGCACTACCCCTCAATCGGCGTCTCCGGGTCGATGAACGGCCAGATCAGCGGGCCCATCAGATAGACCGCGGCCATCACGTAGAGGAAAATGTTCCAGTCGCGGCCGGTTGCCGCCAGGATGTAGCCGCCGATCACTGGCGACGCGAAGCCGGCCAGATTGCCGGTCATGTTCATGGACCCGGCTACCGTGCCCGCGTATTTGCCGCCGATATCCATGCAGGCGGCCCAGGATGGCGGCATCGCCAGGTCGTTGCAGAAGCCGGCCAGGCCCATCGACAGCATCACCCACTTCGGTTGCTGAAACTGAATGGCCAGGGCCATGAAGATGGCCGCACCCAAGAAGCCGGAACACGCAAGGACCCTGCGGCTGCGCGCCAATCCCACGCGGCGGGCGAACCGCGCTGAGATTAAGCCGCAAAAAAGCGATCCCATGCCACCGAAGAAAAGCGGCAGGACAGCCAACTGCGCGGCTTCGCCCTTGTCGAGTTTCCAGTGCTGTTGTAGATATGTGGGCAGCCAGGTGATGTTGAAATACCAGGGAAACGACAGGCAGGCGTATTGCAGCCACAGGAGCAAAACCGAGCGCGAGGTCAGCAACTTTCTCCAGGGCACATCGCCGTGTCCCGATGCCAGGCGCTCGGAACCCTCGAGCAGAGCGATTTCCGCGGCGTTCACGCTCTTGTGGTCGCGCGGATTGTCGCGATACCAGCGGTAGAAGAATATCGCCCAGATCACACCCAGCCCGCCGAACACCGCGAAGGCGTAGCGCCAGCTCACGTAGCGCAGCACCCATACCACAAGCAGAGGCGTAAATGCTCCGCCCCAGCGCGCGAAGGTCCACATGATGCCCTGCGCCCGCACATGCTCCACCGGCGGTAGCCACGTGGTGAACGCTTTGGTCAGATTCGGAAAGCAACCAGCCTCGCCCGCGCCGAACAGGAACCGCGTGATCCACAGCGTCACGAAACTGCGCATCGCGCCGGTGAGCGCGGTGAATGCCGACCACCAGAGCACGATCCGCAGGAGCACCTTTCGCGGACCCATCCAGTCGCCCATCCATCCGCCGGGGATTTCGAAGAGAGCGTAGGAGAGGGCGAACGCGCCGAAGATTTTGCCCATCTGGACATCGTCGAACTTCAGCTCGCGGGCAATGTCCGGAGCGGCTTGCGAAATGCAGACGCGGTCGATGTAGGAAAGGATGGCCAGCGTGACCGCGAACAGGATCACCCCGTAGCGCGCATGCGTCGGCTTCTCGGTCACGATGTCCGCTCTTCGGCTAGTTGGGCGGCCATCCATCCAAGATAGCCTTCCGAGCCGTCGACGATGGGAATCGCAATGACCTCGGGAACCTCGTAGGAATGCAGCCTGCCAATCTCGGCCTGCAACTCGTGGAAGAGTGGGCGGCTGGACTTGATGACCAGGAGAATCTCCGGGCCGTCTTCGATCGCTCCCTTCCAGCGATAGAGGCTGCGGATTCCCGGGAGAATGTTCACGCACGCCGCGAGTTGCTTTTCCAGCAGGCCGCGCGCGATCCGCTCCGCCTCCTCAGCCGATCCGCAGGTGCTCAGTACAACGATCTTGTCGGTCATCTTGAGTTTTTTCGCGATACCACTGGATCTTTTGGCAAAAGAGGATTATAAACGAATGTAAGGGCACCTACTGTCGCCAATGGCTCAAGCTCTTCGTCGCGCCGCTTTCTTCGCCGGTCTGGCACTGGTTGGAGTCTACGGCTATTTTGTGCTGCGCGGCCCGCACGGCATTCCCGCGGTGCGCGACAAGTGGCGCGAGATTCGCCGGCTGGAGGAGGAGAACGCCAACCTCCAGCAGCAGAACAAAGACCGGGAGACCCGCATTAAGAAGCTGCAGGAAAGTCCGTCGGAGCAGGAACTGGAGATCCGCAAGAAGCTGAAGCTGTTGCGCCCCGGCGAGACTTCGTTCATCCTGCCCGATCAGCCCAAACAGGACAGCGCCCCGCCCGCTCCCGCAGAGCCGAAGTGATTCCAGTTGCGCTGACTGTCGGCGGGTCCGATCCCAGCGGAGGCGCGGGAATCCAGGCCGACCTCAAAACATTCCACCAGTTCGGTGTCTATGGACAAGCGGCGATCACGCTGATTACGGTGCAGAATACCGTGGGTGTGCTGCGCGTCGAGTGCCTGCCTGCCGATTTGGTGGCTCAGCAGCTTCGTGCCGTGATGGAGGATATCGTGCCAGGGGCGGTGAAGACCGGAGCCCTGGGGAATCGGGAAATAATTGAAGCGGTCGCGGAGGTAGCGGCGGCTCTCCGCTGTCCGCTCGTGGTGGACCCAGTGGCGATCAGCAAGCACGGCGCACGGCTCCTGGCCACCGATGCCGTGGACGCGCTCAAGGCCCGATTGCTGCCGCGCGCGTTCCTGCTGACGCCCAATCTGGAGGAAGCGGAAATGCTGACTGGCGAGCCGGTGCGCGATGTCGCCGGAATGTACGCGGCTGCGGAAAAGCTGATCGCAATGGGAGCAAGGGCGGTGCTGGTGAAGGGCGGCCATCTTGCGGGAGACGCCGTCGATGTCTTGTTCCACGACGGCCGGCGGGTGGAGTTCGCCGCGCCGCGTATCGACACGCCGCACACGCATGGGACCGGCTGCACCTACTCAGCGGCGATCACGGCGCTGCTGGCCAAGGGCGAGGAGTTGGAATCGGCCGTGGGGAAAGCGAAGCGCTACATCAGCGAGGCGATCCGCACGAATCCGGGGCTGGGGAAAGGCGCCGGTCCGGTGAATCATCACGCAAAGCCGGCTACTTCAGATTGAAACCGGCCAGCGCTATTCGGATCTCCGCATCATAGACCTGATGCGCAAGAACGAAAGAATCCACCGAGCTGGCCAGCCATAACACGCTCCACTGCCGCGAAGGATCGGTGGTTGTCCAGACCTGCCGCCCCTGCCCGTCGTACTCCGATGCAATGAGATCGAAACGCCTTCCGGTCCCGATCAGCACGGCTCCTCCGGCTGGGCCCGGCCGGATCGCCATGTGTAAGAACTGCATGTGAAACTCGGGCAGCGGGGCGGTCCAGGCCAGAGTCAGGTTCGGACGCCAAGCCTGTAGCCGCATGAAGCTTCGGGCGTAAACGTCAGGGTCGATGGCTGCTGGAATGCTCGGCCCGGAGTCGCTTGGGTACGATTGCGGATCGTCAACTACCAGGAAGTCTCCGCCCCTAGCGCGCGCCGCAGACGCTATGCGCCCGGGAAAGCTCTTCTCTTGGACGATGTTTCCGCGAGCGTCCACACGTAGCAGCAGCGTATTGCCCCGCCCCATTCCGATCTTGCCCTGATGGAAATCCCAGACGTTACCGGCGAGGAGCGTCGAACCGTCTTCCAGCATCGTGCCGCTCGAAAGAATCGCCGCCAGTGGATGCTTGTCGACATCGATGGCCCACAGCTTGCGGCCGTCTTCGTCAATACGCGCGGCAAAGCCACCACGATTACCGCTGCCCACCAGAAGCAAGCCGTGTTGCGACGCCTCAAGACCCATAATGTTGATGCCGTCCAGACCAAGCGGACGGATGGTGGTCTCGCCGGTAGGCGCGAACCTCACCAGGTGGCTTCGATTCCGCATCCAGCCGACCAGGTAGACGCTGCCGTCCGAAGCGGCGCAGATCGCACCCTCAAATCGCTCCATCTTAGTTGCCGCCAGTGGAACCGCGATACGGTTGCTGCCGCCCGCTTCAACCCGCCACAACCTGGCAATTTCCGGAGTGGCCTTGATGTTCGCGGCGAGAACCCACACGGACGCATCCTTGGGGGAAACGGCGATCGCCTTCACCTGGTAGGACGTGTCCGCGGGGCTGATTACCTGCTCGGCGGTCCAGTTGGGTTGAGCAAGCAAAGGCATCGCTGCAAGGCCCAGGAACCACAAGTAGCAGAAGTTCAGGCACAAGAAACGGGGAGAAAAGATGCGCACAAGAAATGGGGAGAAAAGCGGGGACAGCCAGCCTGTTTCCGCGCAGACGTTTTTTTCACAGCAGGCCGGTTCCGCTCGCGTGAAACGGGTAGGCTGTCCCCGCTTTTCTCCCCATTTCTCTGTTACCGGCATGCTTAACTATCGGCAAGCTGGTTGGGAACTGCATGGTACGTGGACATCGGTATGTAATCGCTTGCAGACCTGCCATAATGTCCAGAGCCGCTCATGAACATTTCCAGACGACAGTGGATGCAGGCCGCCGGTGCGGCGATGGTTCTGCCGAACCAGGGCGACGCACAGGACCAGGATTTCGAGGTCCGGATCTCGGCAGTTAGCGCGCACACCGTTCGATTGACCGTCTTGCCGGCGAGCGGCGGGCAGATTGCGAGCGATGGCTCGCTGGTTCAGGAATCCTGGGGTGAGCCGATCGCAAAGCTGCGGCGTGGCGCAGTCGCGCAAACCATCCAAGCCGGCGATTTGCGTGTCACCGTCTCAAGCGCCCCACTCGCCTTCTCCATCGAAACAAAAGCGCGCGCGCCGGTCCAGCGTCTGGCAATCGATCGGCAAACTGGGGTCCTCAGCTTTCTCACCGGCGACGCGCCGCTGCTCGGCCTCGGCGAAGGCGGACCGCAATTCGACCGGCGCGGTTCCACCGATCGCATGCGCAGCGGACAGGGCGGCTACCAACTCCGCACTCACGGCGGACGCGTGCCGATTCCATGGATTATCGGCACTGGTGGTTGGGCCATGTATATCCATCAGCCGTTCGGCACTTTCGATTTCACCGGCCCCGAGAGCAGGTTCGTGCCCACCAGTGCCGCCACTGCGCTGCCACTCGACATTTTCTTCGTGGCGTCGCGCGAACCAGCGGTCATCATGGCGGAAAACGCCCGGCTCACCGGCCGCGCCGAACTGCCGCCGCTGTGGGGCTTCGGATATCAACAATCGCATCGTACGCTGGCAAGCCGCGAGGAGATCCTGGAAGAAGCCCGCACATTTCGCGAAAAGAAGCTTCCGTGCGACACCATGATTTACCTGGGCACCGGATTCTGTCCTTCCGGCTGGAACACCAACAACGGCGAGTTCGATTTCAACAAGAAGGTTTTTCCCGATCCGAAGGCGATGTTCGATCAGCTTCATGCCGAGCATTTCAAGGTGGCGCTGCACGTGGTGATCAAGGCGCGCGCGATGCACGGAACCGTTCACGATCCCTGTGATCCCGCGCAGCCGGTGGAGGAGCAGCCAAGCTGCTATTGGGCGAAGCATCGCGAAGTGTTCAAGCAGGGCGTCGATGGCTGGTGGCCGGATGAAGGCGATCCGTTGAATATCGCTTCGCGGCTTACGCGCAATCGTATGTACTGGGAGGGGCCGCAGCTCGACCGCCCCAACGAGCGGCCGTTCGCGCTGCATCGAAACGGTTACGCGGGGATGCAGCGCTATGCGTCGTTTCTCTGGTCGGGCGATGTTTACTCCACTTGGGAAACGCTACGCACTCACATTCCAGTTGCGGTCAATACCGGACTCAGCGGCATTCCGTATTGGGGCACCGACATTGGCGGCTTCGTTCCGACCGCCGAATTCACCGCCGAGCTTTACTTGCGATGGTTCCAATTCGGAGCGTTCTGTCCGCTGTTCCGCTCGCACGGCCGCAATTGGAAACTGCGCCTTCCCTGGGGCTGGAACACCGGCGATCCGGGGCCGATCGAAATCAGCAATTACAACGGCGCTGCGATTCCGGATGCGAGCCAGTTGCACAACGCGCAGGTGGAGCCGATCTGCCGCAAGTATCTCGAACTCCGCTATCGCATGCTGCGGTACCTGTACAGCGCGGTGCGCGAGTGTACTCAAACCGGGCTGCCGATCATGCGTGCGCTGTGGTTGCACTATCCAGACGATCCGCAAGCGGTGCGCTGCGGCGACCAGTTCCTGTGGGGGCGCGATGTATTGGTCGCGCCAGTGGTGGAGAAAGGCGCAACCGCGCGCCGGGTCTACCTGCCGCACGGCGTTTGGTTCGACTATTGGACCGGCGAACGGATGGAGGGCGGCCGCGAGGTCAGCCGTGCAGTCGACCTTGAAACCACGCCGCTCTACGTGCGCGCCGGCGCTATTCTGCCGCTTGGTCCGGTGAAGCAGTATACCGCGGAGAGAGTGGATCAGCCGTTGACCATCTCCATTTATCAGGGCGCGCCGGGATCGTTTCTCTTGTACGAAGACGACGGCGCATCGTTCAACTACCGCAAGGGCGAGTGGATGGGTATCCAGATGACTTGGAACGATGCCCGGCGCGTGCTCAAGCTGGAACTGGCGCCTGGGTCGCGTATGATGGGCCCGCGACGAGCGCTAGTGGTGAAGCTGGACACAACCAGCAGGCGAGTGACATTCAATGGCCACCCCATGGAGGTCAGATTATAAGATGGCAATTCGTGATATGTTCGAATCGGATGGATCGGGTCGTTACGCTTTCGAGCTTTGAGCAGGAGGACGCGGACAACTCCTACCTCGAATATTGGTTGAGCCGCCCGCCAGAGGAGCGGATTGAGGAAGTGGATCGGCTGCGGCGCGAACTCGCAACGCTGTCGAATATGAGTCTGGATGGTTTTCGAGAAGGACTTCCGCGAATTCTGCTCGTTACTGAACGAGCAGAAGATTGACTACCTCATTGTGGGTGGCTACGCCGTAGCCTTCCAAGCGGTTTTGCGTTGCGCGCCACTCAATCATACAATTGGGGTGTGACCATCGATGAAAGGTTGGAGCGGCTGACGGAACGCCACGAAGCGCTTACCCTCAATGTCGAACTCCTGACGCGTGATGTGGAGACTTTGCGCGCCGTCGTCGAGAAGGACGGCGAGAATATCCGCGCACTAGGTCGAATTGCCGAGATCCACTAACGTAGACTTTTCGATCTCGAAGAGGCAAGGGCGGAGGCGTTCTCGAAGCCAGGAAAACTGGTCCCGACTCTGCTAAACTCCGACCGATGACCCGCCTACGCACTTTCCTGCTGCTTGCCCTCTCTTTCGCGCTTGTTTTTCCGCTTGCCGCCGCTAAGGCCCCGGAACAACTCGCGCGATCCGTCACCATCTATCGCGACAACTACGGGGTACCGCATGTCTACGGCCCCACCGACGCTAGTTGCGTCTTTGGTTACATCTACGCCGAGGCTGAGGACAACTTCTGGCAGATTGAAGACAGCTATATTCGGGCGCTCGGCCGGGCTTCGGAAGTGTACGGCGCAAAGACGCTGGATGACGACCGGCTGGTTCGCGCGCTGGAAATTCCGCGACTGGCGAAAGCCGAATATGACCGCGCGACGCCCGCCACCAAGCTGATGCTCGACGCCTTTGCCGATGGCTTGAACTACTTCCTCGCCCACAATCCGCAGGTGAAGCCGCGGCTCATCACGCACTTTGAGCCCTGGCACATTTACGCCTTCAATCGTTACGCGCTCTATTACATGTTCATTTTTCGCAAGAGCGGGCTGCGGCCGAACGAGATCAACAGCGTCATGGAATCGCAAGGGTCGAACATGTGGGCCATCACTCCGGCCAAGAGCGCCGATGGGCATGCGATGCTGTTTATCAATCCGCACCAACCGTTCTTCGGGCCTGGCCAGTGGTACGAAGGCCATGTCCATAGCGACGAGGGCTGGGACATGAGCGGCGCGTCCTTTTTCGGTTCCGGATTCCCGACCATCGGCCACAATGCCGTCCTCGGCTGGAGCCATACCGTGAATGAACCGGACATCATCGACGTCTACGAAGAGACGTTCGACAATCCGAAAGATCCGCTAGCCTACAAGTACGACGGCGCGTATCGGCACGCTACCGAATGGACCGATACCGTTAAGGTCAAAACGGATGCCGGACTCATTGATCGAACGTTCACGTTCCGCAAGACGCACCACGGGCCTATCGTGGCTAAGCGCAACGGCAAGCCGCTGGCGGTGAAGATGGCGAAGTTCGAAGAGGGCGGGCAGATCGACGAGTGGTACGCGATGAGCAAGGCGCACAATTTTGACGAATTCAAGAAAGCTATGTCGATGGTGGCTGTGCCGATGTTTAATGCGATCTACGCGGATCGCGACGGCAATATCTTTTACGTCTACAACGGCGCGGTTCCCAAGCGGTCGCCGAAGTTCGATTGGTCGAAGCCGGTGGACGGCAGTACGTCGGAGACCGAGTGGCACGGCTATCACACTTTCAACGAACTGCCGCAGGTGACCAATCCGAAATCCGGTTTCGTGCAGAATTGCAACTCTACGCCGTTCACTACTACTGTCTTCGGCAATCCGGATCCGTCGGAATATCCCAAGTACATGGTTGGCGAGGGGGACACGCCGCGCGCCCGCATCTCGCGCCGCATCCTGTTCAACAAGGACAAATTCACTTTCGACGAATGGGCGATGGCGGGCTTCAATACTTACGTGCTCGAAGCCGAAACCGAGATTCCGCGCTTGGTGGAAGCGTGGGAAAAGCAACATCCCGCGAAACTGATGGAAGCGGTCACCGAGCTGCGCAATTGGGACCACGTCAGCACCGTGAAGTCCGTCCCGATGACGTTGTTCCTGCTGTGGCACGAAAAACAATATGGGACTGCCGTGATTCCGGCGGCTAAGCCCAAGCAGGATCCGCTGCAATCGTTGGAGGAAGTGTTGAACGACCTGCAGAAGAATTTCGGAACCTGGCAGGTGCCGTTCGGTGACTTGAATCGGCTGGAACGCCGTCAATCCGGTGGCGAGGAACCTTTCAGCGACGCCGTGTCGAGTCTACCAGTCGCGGGTGGCCCGGGCGACGTCGGCATCGTTTTCAATTTCTATGCCCGGCCGGAACGCGGACAGAAAGAGCGATTCGGCGTCGCCGGCCACTCTTTCATCAGCGTGGTGGATTTCGGGCCGCAAGTGCAGGCCCGCTCGATTATGGTCTTCGGCGAAAACTCCGACCCGAAGTCGAAGCACTATTTCGACCAGTCGGAATTGTACGCCAAGCAGCAGTTCAAGCCCGCCTACTTTAGCTTGGCGGATATCAAAGCGCACGCCGAGCGGACTTATCATCCGGGCGAAGGGAAACCTTGAGAGCCAAACCCGCCACCGTGGTAGCCATCTACCCCGGTTCTTTCGATCCGATTACCAACGGCCACCTGGATCTGATCCAGCGCGGGTCGGCGCTGTTCGACAAGCTGGTCGTCTCCATCCTGCGCAACGACGAAAAGCAAGCGCTGTTCAGCGTCGCGGAACGGATTGAGATGCTGAAAGAGGTGGTGGGCGGTTTTTCTAACGTGGAAGTTGCTTCCTTCGACGGACTGTTGGTGGACTACGCAGCCGAGTGCGGCGCAAGCGTGATCCTGCGCGGAATTCGCGCCGTCTCCGATTACGAATACGAGCTGCAGATGGCGCTGATGAATCGCAGACTGCGGCCTGAAATCGAAACGGTATTCCTGATGGCCGGCGAAGCGCACTCGTTCATCAGCTCGCGGCTGGTGAAGGAAGTGATCGGTCTTGGCGGCAACATCGCCGGTCTCGTTCCTCCCTCGGTTGAAGGTAGACTAAGAAGAAGACTACTAGGGGAGAACCAGGAGAATTGACACCTTCCATGCAAGCTTCCTTCGATCTGGCAGATCGCATTTCGCGGATCAGTGAATCTTCCACCATGAAAGTTGCGGCCGACGCCGATCGCCTGCGCAGAGAGGGCGTTGACGTGGTCGACTTTGGAGCCGGCGAACCCGATTTTCCGACGCCGGAGAATATCAAGAACGCGGCCGTCGCCGCCATCGCCGCTAACTTCACCAAGTACACGCCGACCGGCGGAACGATGGAACTGAAGAAGGCCATCTGCGATCGCCATCGCGACGACTACGGCAGCGACTATGCGCCGGCCGAATGCATGGTCACCGTTGGAGGAAAGCACGCGGTTTTCAATCTCATGCAGGCGCTGATCGGGCATGGCGATGAG
>DASQGY010000224.1:0-18675 GCA_035632375.1 Bryobacteraceae bacterium
CGCAGTTGATCGAGCGCCGGCAATAACGATGGCTCAACGCAATTGCAGGTGTGTTTCCAACCGGAGTGGGAGTTCCGTCCTACGGTGTAGACGGATAACCGGCGCCGGCTCTTTCTGGCCCATGGCGCGGGATCGCCAACCGTCGATTTCTTCTACGGCGCCATCGAAGATGAATAGCTGCCGGTCTTCGCGTGCGCCGAGATGCCAAAACTGCTCGATATCGTGCTCGCCGGGCGGGCCGGAAATATCGTCGCGGATGAGTAACACATCGGGCTTCTGAAACCGGACGCTGCGGTGATGGGTGAATCCCCGATACTGGCACTCCGCGTCGATCCGGTCCTCGGGAGCCGTCGTCTCCCAGCGCACAATCCGAACCTGTGGCTGGTTTTTCCAGCGAAACGCATTCACCGGCACCGCTTGATCCGCGCCTGCAATGCGGACGGTATTGTGCGCGGCCGATCCGCGGAATAAGTTACGCCAGGCAGGATCGGTGTAGGTGTACGTTCCCGGGTCGATCAGAATCTCGCGGTCGCCCACACGAACGATTAGAGACAGAGTATCCGAATGACTATGCCCCGAGCCCCAGGGGCCGAATCGTCCAGCGTCCACGACGATCTGCGTGTCCCCGTGGTAGAGCACGGCGAGTCCAGAGTCACGAAATAGTTGCGAGGACCATTTCCCATGCCCGCCCGATGGTCCGGTATTTTCCAACCACCACACTGCTTGCGGGTACAAGTCCTCCGTCTGGTATTCCCAATCGGCATGCCCCAGCAACAGGCTCGCGGTTGCAATGGTTGCGCGGCCAAAACGGCCGTGCGGGCCGAACGGGTGAAAGAAGCGGCCTCCGTCATCGTCGCCCAACAGTGGCAGAACGCGCGCGGGTCCAAGTAACGCATGGAGATATTCGGCCATGCGGGTAAGCTTGTCGCGATACGTGAGCGACGGCGGCTTCAGGACGGCGTGGAACAACAACATATCCAGCGCATACACGTGATAGTACGGGGACTGTTCAAAATGGCTGCCATCCGCGCGCACCTGGCGAGCCATCTGCTCCTCCACAATCTCTCCGCCCGTTCGCGCCCACCGCCGGGATCGAGGGAACTGTGGGAACACCACGCCTAAAGCATGCATCGCAACCGCCTCACCAAGCAGGTGTGTGTTGGGTGAAAAATAAACCGAGAGATTGTTCTCGATGTGCCGCCCGTGCTGGTAAATATGTTCGAGAAGCCGGGCGGCAAAGGGCGGCTGCATTCGGCCGCCGACGAGGCGATAGACCCACATCCAAGAAAGCGCCCGGAACGCGACCTCAAGAGTGCTAGCCCAGTTGATTCCACTCTGAAACGGATTCTGGACGAACCACGACTCCAGTTGCAGGATCAATTCGTCCAGCAGTCCCTGGTCTTCCGTGAACAGGTAGGCCTGTGCGAGAAGAATCAGATGTTGGTGCCGGTTCAACTCCCAGATCAGCTTGTGATCTCCACAGGCGGCGGCGTCGAGATAAGGGATCCGGCGGAAGTACTGCAGACCGGTTTCCTTGACGCCTACATAATCCCGTCGCCATTGAACTTGCGAGCCGGTGTCCACAGTAATGCCCAGCAAGGGAAAGCGATGATGCCGGATGGATCTCGCCATAGATACGACATCTCGTTCGAACTCGCTTCCACGGAGGCTGGCGACCACTTTTGCCGGGTCTGGAAGCGGAGGGAGGGGAGAAGGCGCGGCGTCAATTCGGGCCAGCTTTGGCGGACGCACAAAAAGCCGCGCATTCGTGAGCTCCTGTTTCAGGCGAAAGGCGAGTTCTCGTGGGGTGCGCAAGCCATCTTTCCCGTTCTGAGATAATTGATACGAGTCTCAATCTAGCATGTGTGGGATAGCCGGTTATCTTCTGAGAAGCGGCCCGGCGGATCTGACCACGGTCCGGGCAATGTGCGATCAGATCCGGCATCGCGGGCCTGACGATGAGGGCTTCCACGTTCAAGATGGCTGTGCCATCGGGATGCGCCGGCTCAGCATAATCGATCTCAACACCGGCCACCAGCCGATGGCCAATGAGGACGAAACCATCTGGTTGGTTTTCAACGGTGAGATCTACAATTACCAGGAACTCCGCCACAACTTAGTGGCACAGGGGCATCGTTTCCAGACCGAGAGCGACACCGAGGTCGTGATTCATCTCTACGAACAGGAAGGCGAACAAGGCATCGCCAAGCTCCGCGGCATGTTCGCCTATGCGATTTGGGATTCTAGCCGGCGCGAGTTACTGCTGGCGCGCGATCGCTTTGGGAAGAAGCCGCTGTATTACGCCGTGCGTCCGGAGGGTCTGTATTTTGCGAGTGAACTGAAAAGCCTGCGAGCCGCCGGCGTGGATTTCGACCAGTTGGACGAGGAAGCACTCCAACTCTACCTTCGGTTGAACTACATTCCAGATCCGCTCACGGCCTATCGCGGGGTCTGTAAGCTGGAACCTGCATCGTGGTTGCGATACCGGAATAATGGAGCGGTCCAAGAAGGGCGCTATTGGCAGTTGCCCACACCCGCCGAACGAGCGCCGGAAGATCTCAACCAAGAAGAGGCGCGCCGGCGCGTGCGCGATCTCTTCGACCAATGCGTGAAGATGCGCATGCTGGCGGACGTGCCGCTAGGCGCGTTCTTGAGCGGCGGCATCGACTCGGCATCGGTGGTTGCCTCCATGGCTGCTCAGTCGAGTGAACCGGTAAAGACCTTCTCCATCGGCTTCGAGGAACCGGGCTTCAACGAGTTGCCGCTGGCACGGCTGGTGGCAGCCAGGTACGGGACCGAGCATCACGAGATGATCGTCCGGCCGTCAGCTATTGATCTGGTTCCGACGCTGGTGCGGCACTTCGACGAGCCCTTTGGCGATTCTTCCGCGATCCCCACTTACCTGGTGTCGCAATTTGCCGTACAGCACGTAAAAGTGGTCCTGACTGGGGACGGCGGTGACGAGATGTTCGCCGGGTATCCGAATTTCCTGAAGATAGACCAACTGAGGAAGGCCGATGCTCTTCCGCAGATCGTCAGGAACGCGATCTCCGGGATTGCGGACAAGTTGCCGTATTCCGCCTACGGTAAGAACTTCTTGCGCATGATCAGCCGTCCAACCGCAACGGATCGCTATTTTGAATTGGTTGCCATGCCGTACTTCATGCGGCAGCGGTTGTTTCGGCCAGCGTGGCGCCCCGCTGACGAGCAGACCTTCGTTCGCCGGGCGATGACCCGGTTCTTGCCCACTGGAACCGCGGACATCGTGAGCCAGGCACTTTACTTCGAAACAGCGGCGACAC
Source organism: Bryobacteraceae bacterium (assembly GCA_035632375.1). Classification (GTDB taxonomy): domain Bacteria; phylum Acidobacteriota; class Terriglobia; order Bryobacterales; family Bryobacteraceae; genus Palsa-89. The sequence goes on from DASQGY010000224.1 coordinate 3,303, forward strand.
TCACTGGAGACATGCTGGTAAAAGTCGACCGGATGTCCATGGCCAATTCGTTGGAGGCACGCTGCCCTTTCCTGGACCACGAATTAGCGGAGTTGGCCGCCAGGCTTCCTTACTCCTGGAAACGGGACGGAAAGGCGCGGCCAGGCAAGCGCATTTTCGTTGAGGCCATGCAAGGCCGGTTGCCTCCAGAGTTGCTCACTGCTCCAAAAGCGGGCTTCGGGGTGCCGCTCGCATCCTGGTTCCGCGGGTCATTGCGGGAATTCCTGTGGGATCACTTGACCGGAACCCGATTCCGCAATCGCGACATTTGTGAGCCGGAGTTTTTGAATCATCTGCTGGTGGAACACGATTCCGGCCGGAGAAATAACTACCATGTCCTGTGGAGATTGCTCATGCTCGAGACGTGGTTTGGGCAGCAGGAACAGCAGGTGGGAGCGCCAAAGCATCTCAGCAGCACGCCTGCTTGACGTTCGCTACTGAGCGCCGCGAGCCAGGATAATGGTCTTGAGCGTATGGAACACGATGTACGCATCCAAACTTGGTGAAATATTCTTGATGTAATAAAGATCGTATTCGAGCTTGACAATCGCGTCTTCCAGCGTATCACCGTACTTGTGATTGATCTGCGCCCACCCAGTGATGCCCGGCTTGACACAGTGCCTTTGCCGGTAATAGGGAATCTGTTTGGCGAGGGTCTCCACGAACTCCGGACGCTCCGGACGCGGGCCGACTAGTGACATTTCTCCTCGCAGCACATTGAAGAACTGTGGAAGTTCATCCAGGCGGAGACGGCGGAGCCATCCGCCGATAGACGTGAGCCGGGGATCGTCCTTCGATGCCCAGACGGCTCCCGTACTGTTTTCCGCATCCTGCTGCATGGAACGAAACTTGTTAATCACGAATGGACGGCCGTTCTTGCCGATGCGGACCTGGCGGTAGAACACGGGGCCAGGCGAGGTCAGCTTAACCGCGATCCCGACCAGCACCATGATTGGCAAGGTAACGATCGTCCCCACGATGGCAACGGCCAGATTGATGGCGTCCTGCAATAGCAGGTTGGCTGGCTGCGGCCCCAGTTCACTGGAGAAAATGAGTTGACTGGGGCGCAATTCCTGGGTGCGTATCCGGCCGCACACCGCCTCATAAGTGGATGCGGCATCTTGAATCGTGAAACCCGCGAAGCGCAGATCGAGGAGATCCTCAGCCGGCATAAGCTCCCGCCATTCACTGATGCCGACCACGATGCGGCTTGGTTTCACTTGTTGCGCGACCTTGCGGAGGTCCGCGATTGGCCCCAAAATTCTTGCGCCAACCATGCCGGCGACGGAGTCCTTGAGATCTTCTACATATCCGTCGATGGAAATCCCGAGCTCCGGATGAGCGTTGATGTGGTTGGCAATCTCCTGCACGATGGGACTGGACCCTACGAATAGGAGATGTTCATTGCCAACCGACTTCAATATGTAAGCGCTATAAATCAGTCTCCAGATGAACAGCACCACCAGACTGAGCAGACAACCCAACAGCATGATTCCGCGCCCAAACCTGAGGCTCGGTTGAGCGTAGGAAATCAGCCCCTGGGCCAACAGTGCGATCCCGAATACCTGGCAGAGATCCTGGAGGAGTCGCATGCGCGACGTCACGTGGATTCGCGTGTACAGGTCCAATAAGTGGAGCCCCAGGATGATACTTGCGATCACGATAATAAAGCGGATCAGACCGTTCTCGTAGAGGAGATATGTGCTGACGTCCTCCGTCAAGACGATAGATGCCGCGAATAGGAAGCAGAGAATGGTGAGGACGAGTTCGGAAAGCAGCAGAGCCAGGACGCCAACGGGAAGGTAGACGCGAAAGAGGCGGATCATCGAGAGATAAACGCGCTACTGTTGAAAATCAAGTCTAACATGCTGGCTTAACAACGAGCCTCAGGTGAGCAGCCGCTCAAATGAATCGACTACCACCTCCCAGGTGAACCGATCGTGAACCAGGCGCCAAGCGGCGTCGGCCATCCTAACTCGCTCTCCTTCGTTTTCGAGCAGCTTCAAACAGGACGCGGCAAAAGACTCCGGAGTGTCGGCGACGGCGATATGCTCCCCGGGATGAATCTGCAATCCTTCGGCCCCAATGGAGGTGGAGACTACCGGGGTGCGCGCCGCCATGGCTTCATAAATTTTCAGGCGCGTGCCTCCGCCGATCCGCAACGGGACCACCGCGATGGAAGCGCCCCACAAATGCGGCCGGACGTCCGGAACGGTACCAGTGACTTGTATCCCATTCCCTGCTGCCAGCGCTTGAATCGCCGAGGGAGGCTGCCGTCCCACTATGGCGAAGGAGCAATCGGGCCGGCGCCGGCGAATCAAGGGTAGGGCTTCCCGCGCGAACCAGAGCACGCCATCCACGTTTGGCATCCAGTCCATCGATCCGACGAAAACCAAATCGGTTCCCTTAGTTCGATCCGCGGCTGTGAAGTGCTCGACGTCAACACCAGTGGGGATCGCGGAAACGCGGGAGACGCCATATCTCGAGCGCATCGCTTCGGCGTCCGCTTCTGAAACCGCGACGATGCTTTTCACGCTTCGACTCACCGCGCGTTCATAAGCACACATCCGCGATGCTTGCAGCTTTAGATACGGCCCAGACAGACCACCGGCGTGTTGGGCGCGCCGCTGCCAGATGATCGACTCCAGATTGTGTTGAAACAGCACGCACGAGCTGAGATCCGAGATATTCACCGACGGGAACAGGAAGTCGCAAACCACGCTATCGAATCGCTCGCCGCGGCGCAATTCATCGATCTTATGTTTCATCGCCGCCGAACGCCAACGCGACACGGCGACCGGCACGGGCGACCAGAGTCCGGCCAGCAGATCCGCCGCGAACGCGAGTGACGTTTTGTCCGTCGCTGAATGGCGTATGGGGTAAGCTCGCGAGCAGTACTCGCCGGCGCGCGCAACTCCCTCCGGTTGGCTCGCGTCTTCCAGGCCGACGTAGTGTACTTCATGGCGCTGGTGGAGCCGTTTCAACATCTCCAGAGTGCGGATTTGACCCCCGCGGGTTGTGGGATGCAGGAAATCCGCTTTGATCCAGAGGATCTTCATGAGGCGGAATGCACCGCCTCACCTTCCAACAGCAGAGGAAGACCGGCCGGCGAAGGGTTACGGTTCGCGGCCAGAAAAACATCGCCCCAGAGCTGCAGATTCAGCAACCGCCAGACCTTATCCGTGGCTTCCACATGATGACGGCGATGCCGGTCAATCAGAGTGTCCAACTCACCCCGATCGATGTATTCCGCCAACAAGCCGTCCTTGCGTTGCAGCGCGGAGTAGATCGCGTTGCTGCGCGGATGGTGCAGCCAGGCGCGTAATGGAGTGGGGAACCCCATTTTTTTTCGATAGATGATGTCCGCTGGCAGCAAGCCTTCGGCGGCCTTTTTCAGAACGTACTTCTGCGTGCCGCCGCGGATCTTCATGTGGTCCGGCATCCCTGCCGCGAATTCCACTAATTCATGGTCCAACAAGGGGACGCGGCTTTCGATGGAACAGGCCATGCTCATCTGGTCCTGCTTCATCAGCAGCTCGATCAGGTAGGTCTTTTGATCCGCATACAGCATGCGCTGCAGTAACGAGTCCCCGCGGCGGGCGTTCCAGTATTGCAGATAGCTGTCGTACATCCCGCTTGGCGGCAACGACAGCAGCGTTTCCTGCTCCTGCGCGGGGAAGGCGCAATAAAAATTGTCCAGGAAAAGGGATTCAATGTTGTTTTCGCGGCCCGCGAAGGTATGAAGGATTTTGTTGCGCAAGCGAGCATTGAGCAAGCGCGTGGTGCCCAGGCGCGAGCGGATGAAGCTGCGCAGGCCATGCGGCATCCAACCATATAGCCCGGCCGCGCGGGTGTTGATCAGGTTCCAGCGGTAACGTTCATAGCCTCCAAACAGTTCATCCGATCCCTCGCCGGTAAGCACAACTTTCACCTGCTCGGCGGCCAGCTTCGAAACGAAGTAAAGCGAAACGCTGGATGGCCAGGCGATGGGCTCGTCTTCATGCCAGATCATGCGCGGCAGAGCGTTGAAGAAGTCGTCCATCCCAACGGAGACTTCATAGTGCTCCGTTCCGATTGCAGCGGATACCTGAGAGGCGAAACTCAGTTCACTGAATTGTTCTTCCGCATAGCCCACCGAGAAGGTCTTGACCGGACCGTTGACAATGCGCTTCATAATCGCGGCGATCATACTGGAATCCAGGCCGCCGCTCAGAAACATGCCCAGGGGAACGTCGCTCATGAGCCGCATTTCGACGGTTTCTTCCACGCGCCGGCGGGTTTCGGCGATCCATTCCGAGTCGCTCCGGCGTTCCGAAACAACCGCCGGCGGCGGTACGTCCCAGTAGCATTCGATGGCCGGTTCCGGCGTGGGCTGGCGCAGATCCAGGACCAGGTTGTGGCCAGGCATCAGTTTGCGGACACCCCGAAAAAGAGTCCGTTCCCCGCTCAAATAACCGAAGCCGAGGTATTCCGGGAGAGAAGCTTCCTCCAAGGCGATGGAGACCGCGGGATGTTCGAGCACCGCTTTGATTTCCGACCCGAATACGAACGTCCGGCCATCCCAGTAGTAGTAAAGCGGTTTCTTGCCCAACCGGTCGCGCGAGCAGAACAGCTTTTGCGCCGACTGGTCCCAGATGGCGAATGCCCACATGCCGCGCAACCGCCGGGCGCAGTCGGCGCCGTATTGCTCGTAGGCGTGCAGAATGGTCTCGGTATCGCAGCGGGTGGCGTAGCGGTGTCCAGCCCCTTCCAACTCAGGGCGCAAAAGGGCGTGGTTGAAGACCTCTCCGTTGTAAACGATCCAGCGCGAGCCATCTTCGTTCGACATCGGCTGATGCCCGCCCGCCACGTCGATGATGCTAAGGCGGCGATGCCCCAGGTGGGCCGCTGAGTCGTGAAAGAAGCCGCTGTCGTCCGGACCACGGTGGCGGATGCTGTCCATCATGCGCCGCAGCACGGATTCGGCGCCGGCAAACGGCTCCACGGTAACGAATCCGGCAATCCCGCACATTATTGTTTCGGCCTATCCGCTGAGATCTGAAACGCTAACCATCGCATGAAATACGCGATAGTTGGGAGTAAGACAGCAATAGTTCAATCATAGCAGCGCCGTTTCACAGGCGGCAATCGCGCAGGCAAAACGGAGGCGAGCCAGATCCGCGAATCGCTCTCCGAACGCCCTGGCATGGCATAATCGGAGCGTGGGCGTGGGGCAAAACATTCTCTCGATCGATGTCGAGGACTATTTTCACGTGGAGGCGTTCTCATCCGTCGTCCCGTTGGATCGGTGGGGGACCTACGCTTGCCGGGTGGAAGCCAACACCAGGCGTTTACTGGATTTGCTGGATGAGACGGGAGTGAAAGCCACCTGCTTCATACTGGGCTGGGTTGCGGATCATCATCCTGGCCTGGTACGTGAGATTGCCGCGCGCGGGCATGAGCTGGCGTGCCATTCCTACTGGCATCGGCTTGTTTACACGCTTACTCCGGAAGTATTTCGCGAAGATACGCGGCACGCCAAGAACTGCATCGAGCAGGCGGCGGGAAGTGCGGTTTACGGATATCGCGCGCCCAGCTTTTCGATTACCACCAAATCTCTGTGGGCATTCCATGTTCTTGCCGAAGAGGGATTCCGCTACGATTCCAGCATCTTCCCGATAAAACACGACATTTACGGTATGGCCACCGCGCCGCGCAGACCGTTCAAAGTGACGACCGATTTCGGGACTTTCACGGAATATCCGATGTCCACGTTCCGTTTCGCAGGCAGCCCGAACCTGCCGGTAGCAGGCGGAGGATATCTGCGCATGCTCCCGTTCTGGTACACCCGATTCGGTGTAAAGCGGGCCTGGAGCGAGGGCCTGCCAATCGTCACCTACCTCCACCCCTGGGAACTGGATCCGGAGCAGCCTCGCATCCAGGCTTCCCGCCGGGCGAGTCTTCGCCATTACACAAGTCTGAATAAAACGGAACAACGGCTGCGCAAGCTGATCGCGCTCGTGCCATTTACAAATTTTCGCGATAGCAAACTACAGGACACCGCCGAGGTTTCCGATCTTCTGGAAAGACACAACTATGAAGGGCAACATGCCACAAGTGGCGCGGTTCTGGAATCAGGTCGCCACTGAGTTCGACGCCATCTACACCGGCAGCAACAAGAGCGCGCTCAGCCGGGCGATGGACCGTGTGTTTCGCAAAGACATTTACCAGCGGTTCGACTGGGTGATGAACAAGTGCGGGGACGTAACCGGCCGCAGCATTTGCGATATTGGCTGTGGCTCGGGCCGGTTTGTTTCCGATTTCGCCAAGAGAGGCGCGGAGCACGTCACCGGCATCGACGTCGCGCCAAACATGCTCGACTTGGCGCAGCGCCTGGTGACGCAGGACGGCGTTGCGGACAAATGCGATTTCGTCCACACCGACATCCTGGATTGGCAGACTGACCGGAAGTTCGATATCACCATTGCCATCGGTTTCTGGGACTACATTGAAGATCCGCCCGAACGGCTGCGCATCATTCGCGGCATGACCAAACAGACTTTCCTTTCAGCGTGGCCTCGATTTTGGACCTGGCGCATGCCGGTGCGCAAGGTTCGCCTGCAGTACATCCGCGGTTGTCCCGTGTATTTCTTCCGCAAGCCGCAGGTTCTCAAACTGATCGAAGATGCCGGGTTTGAGGTCCAAAGCTGCGACACCATCGGTAAGTTGTTCTGCGTGGAAGCGCGTCCGAAATAAGTGAGCGCGATCGTATTCTGGTTGTCGGTTGCGGTCCCCGCCTATACCTATATCGGCTACCCGATCTTATTGCTACTGCTGCGCGCGCTCATCAAACGCAGCATTTCGAAGAGTGACATTGAACCATTTGTGTCGCTGCTGATTCCGGCATATAACGAAGCCCGATGCATCGAGCGGAAGATTCACAATACGCTGGAGCTCGATTATCCGCCGTCCAAGTTGGAAATCATAGTAGCGTCCGACGGTTCCAAGGATGCCACGGCCGAACTGGCGGGCTCGCTGGCCGATGGCCGGCGCGTCCTGGTATTCGCGTACCCGGAGAATCGCGGCAAGATCGCCATCCTGAATGACAGCGTACCTCGCGCCCGGGGAGAGGTGATCGTGTTCTCCGATGCCGCGGCGCTTCTGCCGAGAGACGCGCTTCGCAAGTTGATGCGAAGCTTCGCCGATCCGAAAGTCGGCGCAGTGAGCGGAAAATATATGGTGATCCGGCCCGATGAGGCTGCCACCGGCCAGTCGGAGGATGTCTATTGGAAGTACGAAACGTTTCTGAAGGTGCAGGAATCCGAGCTTTCTTCGACACTTGGCGCACACGGCCACCTGCACGCGATTCGCAAAGAGTTATATCCATTTCCCGCGCCCGGCACCATCAACGACGATTACATCATCCCGGTGTCCGTGCTGGCCAAAGGATACCGCGCGGTCTACGAACCCGAAGCCATCGTCTATGAAGAGGCCATGGAAATGGCCGGATTCGGACGCCGCATACGCATCATGGCCGGCAACGTCCAGCAGATACGCGAGATTAGGGGCCTGTTCTGGCCGTTCCAACCTTTACCCATCCTCTTCTTTCTGTCACACAAGGTTGCCCGCCTGGTTGTTCCTTTCGCGATGGTTGGAGCGCTGACCTGCAACTTGTTTCTGCTCGGAAGCCCCTTCTATCGGGCTGCCCTTGCGGCGCAGGCGCTGTTCTATTTGCTCGCACTGGCGGGAACTCGCGTCTCGCTGAAACCCAAGATCCTGCGCCTTCCGTTTTATTTCTCCATGGTGAACTTGGCAACGTTTTTCGGAATTTATCACGCGCTCACCAGCCGGCGGCGCATGGCTTGGAAATGAAGGGCGGTCCTGGCCCAGGGCCAGATTTCCGGCATCTCTGTTACACTCGTCCCACTGGGATAATGCTGCCGTGTTCCTGCTAGTGAGGCGGAGGATTCTGAAGTGGTGGAGCAGGGCTCCCTGGCTCACGCTCTGGGCGCTTGTCATAGGGCTCTACATTGTCGGATTCGGAATGATCCTTTGGACGGAGCCGTTTTCGAGCCCGATCCGATCCATCGCCACCTACACTTATTTCTTCGTGGTGACGATCACGACCGTTGGGTATGGCGACGTCGTTCCAGTAACCACGGCGGGACGGCTGGCGGCGGGGTTGATCGCCATTGGAGGCATCGGCGCCGCGGCAGTCGCTCTGGGCAAAATCTTCAACTCCATTGGCGAGTTCGTGCGGCGGCGGGAAAGAGGATTGGCGGTATTCGATATGAAACAGCACATCGTCATTTTTGGAAATCGGGGCGCGGAGACTGCCGCGCTGATTCGGCAGTTGATCGCCGACCAACAGTCCAGCGGCACGCAGATCGTCCTCTGCTCCCAATCCACCGAGCGGAATCCTTTCCCCGATTTCATCGACTTCGTCCGCGGCGAACCGACCAGCAACGATGTCCTAGACAGAGCCTGCGTGAAAGACGCTGCGAAGATTGTGATTCATTCCAGCACGGATTACGAAAGCATTTCGATCGCACTGGCGGTGAAGGAAGTCAATCAGAAAGCGCTCATCGTGGTTAGAGCCAACGATCCCGGTAAGGAGATCGACATCGAGCGCGTGGACCGGCATCGAGTGGTGTGCATCAAGGCGATTGACGTACCGCTGATCGTGCGCGAGATTCATAACCCCGGAATTACGCAGGTGTTTGAGAACCTGCTGTCGCCCGACGGCCAGGACCTGCGCAGCATACAGGTGCCGGCGGGGACCAGCAGCTTCCCGTTCGGCCTTCTGGCGCATAATTTCCGCGAGCAGCATGGGGCCATTCTCATCGGCATGCGTCCGGCGGAAAAGGCGCTGAACTCTGGGGCGGTTTTGAATCCCGCCTTCCATGCGGTGGTTGCGGGCGGCATGTTTCTGGACTACATTGCGCGGAATCCGGTGAATATCGACTGGGCGCAAGTGGAGCAGGAGCTGAAAGATAGCCAACAGCAGGGAGCTTGAAGCATGTTTGAGAAACTACTTGCCAAACAGCACATTCGTCAATTGGATTTGGGCGCAGTCCGGCGAACCGCGGTGGAGAAGTTGGGGTGGGGCGAGGAAAAGGCGAGTGAAGTGGAAACCGGCTACAAGCGATTTCTGTACGCGCTGGCGCACAAGCATCGCGATGAAGTCCTCTCGCCGCCGAGCCAGGACGTGGATGAGTTCTGGCATCAGCATATTCTCAATACGCCGAAGTATCGCCAAGACTGCGATTTGATTTTCGGCCATTACGTGGATCACACACCGGGGCTGGATGCGGAGCGGCAGCGGAAGGCGGACTCGCGCCGCCGGGAAATCTACGATGAGTACGATATCGACGGCATGGATTTTGATTCGTCTCATTCTTCCGTCCATCAGCAGGACACCGTCCTGGGACACGACAGCCCTCATGCTCACGGAAGCCATGGTGGGGACAGTTGTCACGATGCCTCGGGTCACGCCTGCGATTCCGGCGCGGGTGACTCCGGTGGCGGCGACGGCGGAGGCGGTGGTGGCGATGGTGGTGGGGGTTGCGGAGGCGGCGGCTGCGGAGGGAGCTAACGGTGCGCGCGCACAAGCCCTTGATCGCGGCGCTACTTTCGTTTCGCTAATTCAGTCTCGGACGCAATGAATCCCCAAGTGACCCACACGTTGCCTTTTGACACCCGCCGGAAATAGTCCGTGGCCTTCGCCGCGTCGCCATTGTACAGATACCAGTTGCCGATCTGGTAGTTCACCGTGTCGTAGCTGAGCTCCGCCTCCGTGTCCGCGGGATCTTTGGGCTGGGGCGGGAGGATATCGGATTCGGTCTTCTGCCCTTGATAGAAACGAACCAGGCTGAAATAGATCTCGGTATGGCCAGGATTCGATTTAATGTCGAGCGGCACTTTCTCGAGAGCTTTGGCCGCTTCCTCTTTCCTTCCGGCGCGGCGTAGCGAGGCATAACACCAGTTGGTGAAGTTCACCAGGCTGTCCTGGTTGGTTGCCAGGTCACGACCCTTCAAGAATGCATCGGCGGCGGGCGAAAACTCGCCGAGGAAATAATGAGCCAGGCCGAGATGATAATACGCTTCGGTCTGTTTCGGATCGAGCGCGATGGCGCGGCTCAGGTCGTCGCGGGCGCGGGTGAATTGCCGCAAGGGCAGCTCGCGGTGGCCGCGCTCGGTGAGCAGATCGGCGTTCTTGGGATCGATTGCCAGGCCGCGCGTACAGGTCTCCACCGCCTCCTTCTCCTGCCATACTGTCGCCTGCGCCTGGGCCAGTTTCAGAAACAGCTTGGTGTTCTTCGGATCGGCGGCGAGCGCCTTTTCCGCGGCAGCTACCAGCCCCTTGTCGTCCGGTTGAGATTGGAAACCGCGGCCGAGCAGCGAGGTAGCTTCGGGATGTGCGGCTGCGGTGGCGCCGGTTTGGCCGCGGAGCGCTGCGGCGGCAAAAATCACGACCAAGATCGCGCGATGAAGGTTTCGCATAGCGCCTTGCATTATACCGGAACCACCGAAGTTCGCGGGCAAGAAACCGGCGGCCAAAGAAAGCAGGGCCAGCCAGCCTGTTTCCGCGCAGGCGATGTGTTGATAGCAGGCAAATGCTTGGCGTGAACTTTCGCGCGCGATCCTACGTATTACCTACATGCTCCAGGACATCCGTCTAGCAATCCGCCGCCTTGGCAAGACACCCGGGTTTACCGCGGTCACCGTGGCTACTTTGGCCTTGGCCGTCGGCGCCAACACCACAACGTTTAGTGCACTCAATCAATTCCTGCTGCGGCCACTTCCCGTGGAGAAGCCGAAGGAACTGGTTTTCCTGAATGGGCGCGGCGGCATCTCCCAGTCCTATCCCAACTATCTCGAATTCCGCGACCGCAACCGGACGCTGTCCGGGCTGCTGGCGTATCGCATCCAGCCGGTCGGCATCAGCCAGGCGGGGAAGAATTCGCATATCTGGGGCTATGAGGCGACTGGAAATTATTTCGACGTGCTCGGCGTTCACGCCATCCTGGGTCGCATGTTTGCGCCCGAGGACGATCAGCGTGGGTCGCCGCATCCGGTGATCGTCCTCAGCTATGCGTCCTGGCAGAGCCGGTTCGCGGGCGATCCGGGTATCGTTGGCAAGACGGCGAAGCTGAACGGGCTGGACTACACGGTGCTCGGAGTTGCGCCTCGGGGATTCTTTGGGACCGAGATGCTGCTGAGTCCGGAATTCTGGGTGCCGATGGCCATGGAACCGCAGATCGAGCCGGGCAATGAATGGCTGGACAATCGCGGAACCCAGAACATTTGGGTGTTGGGGCGATTGAAACCGGGCGTGAGTCAGAAACAGGCTGAAGACGATCTCGAAGCCCTGGCCGCGGACATGGGCCGCGCGAATCGCGAGAATGAGGGGATGGCGGTGCATCTGACGCCGCCGGGGCTGATGGGCAACGCGCTACGAGGGCCGGCAATCGGATTCGCAGCGGTGCTGATGACACTAGCTGGGATGGTCTTGCTGATCGCTTGTGTCAACATCGCCGGAATGTTGCTGGCCCGGGCGGCCGACCGGCGCAAGGAGATCTCCATCCGGCTGGCGCTGGGCGCGTCGCGTTGGAAGCTGATCCGCCAATTGCTCACGGAGAGCTTGCTGCTTTCCTTGGGCGGCGCTGCCAGCGGCGCTCTGATCGCCACATGGCTGCTCCGAATATTGGGCGCGTTCCATATGCCCATCAATATCCCGGTCAGCACGTCGCTGCCGTTCGACTTGCGAGTGCTGGGTTTCACCATCGCACTGTGTTTTGTGACCACGGTGCTTTTCGGACTTGCACCGGCCGTTCAAGCGGCGCGCGTGGATTTGCTGGCGGCCATGAAGAACCAGGTATCGGAGAGATTCCGGCGCGTTCACTTCCGCGATTTCCTGGTAGGGGCGCAGGTGGCGCTCTCGCTGGTGCTGCTAGTTGGTACGGTGCTGGTGGTGCGCAGTCTGCAGCGGGCGGTGACCATCGACATCGGCTTCAATCCGCGCCACGCCGTGGCGGTGACCTTCGATGTCGGGTTGAACGGCTACAACCAGGAACGCGGCAGAGCCTTCGAGCGGCGATTGCTCGACGAGTTGCGGAGCCTTCCCGCCGATTCGGTTGCATTGAGCAGCTTCCTGCCGCTGGGACTGGCGGAATCCAGTACGCGCGTTTACGCCGAGGGACAACCGGCTCCTGCGCCATCCAAGATGCCGCGCGGCTACTACTACCACGTCTCTCCCGGGTACTTCCGCACCATGGAAACGCGGCTGGTGGCCGGGCGCGATTTCGACCAACGCGATCGGGATGGTGCGCCACGCGTGGCCATTGTGAATCAGTCGCTGGCCCGGCAGCTTTATCCAAACGGAGACGCGCTGGGCAAGCGCTTCAACCACGGTGGATTGGTGCAGATCGTCGGGATCGTGCAAGATGGGAAGTACCAGTCGCTCAATGACGAATCGGTTGGTGCGATCTTCTGGCCGCGCGCGCAGCAGTACGAGCCTACCATCACGGTGGTTGCGCGCTCCAACATGCCGGAGCAGGAACTTGTGCGGAGAATCCAGCAGATGGTGCTGTCGCTGGACGGTACTATGCCGTTTTTCCAGGCTGGCAGCCTGGAGGAGCACCTCAATGTGCCGTTGATGCCCGCACGGATCGCGGCGATCATGCTGGGCGGCTTTGGAGTGCTGGCCGTGGTTCTGGCGGCAACTGGGGTGTACGGGATGCTGGCCTACGCGATCTCCCGGCGTACGCGGGAAATCGGGATTCGTGTGGCGATCGGCGCGACCAGAACCGATGTGCTGTCGCTAGTGCTGCGCCGTGCGGTGATGATTGTCGGCATCGCGAGCGCGCTCGGCGCTGGGCTGGCCTTGGCTGCGGGCCCTTATTTCACACCCGTGTTGTATGGCGTTAATCCCAAAGATCCAGGGACGTACGGGCTGGCTCTTGCGCTGATGGCGGCTATTGCATTGTTGGCGGCCTACGTACCGGCAAGACGAGCGCTGGGGATTGAAGCGGCAGTGGCGCTGCGGGAGGAGTAACCGTGAAACAAAAAGAAGAAGGCGGCGCAGCCGCAATCTTCCTCCAACACCTCCTCAGAAACTCTGGTACTGGATCAGTCGGACCGTGGGGCAGGTTGATAACCTGCAGCGGGTTGGTAACCCGCTTGATCCAGCGCGATTAACAATCGCGCGCAGGTTAGCAACCTGCCCCACAGGCTGATGATGAGTAGCCGACGCAACGAGTTTATTCTTGTGGCCCGAGCTGACACCTGGCACTTTATTCGCTGCGCGAAAGCATGGACATTACGCGGCGATATTCGCCGTCGGACTGAATGGACTTGGCGGCGTTGCGTAGCGCAGCGGCGACTTGCGGGTCGGTCTGGTAGCGTTGGGCGACGCGCGTTAGCACCCGGCTCTTTTCGCCGTCGGAATTGATCCGCTCGGCGGAGTGGATGATCAGGATGACGGAGCCGCGGCCGAGCGTCGCGCCATTCAGGGCCGAAATCAGGACGCGGGAATGCTCGCCATCGGAGTTAATGGTATTTGCGGCGGCGATCAGCGCCTCTTCCACCGCGGCATCCTTGGATGCGGCGTCGGTCATGCCGGTCAGCACCGCTGCCTTTTCGCCGTCGGACGACATGTGACCGGCGGATTTCGCAACCTCGCGCAACGTATCGGCGTTCCAATCGGCTTTTCGCAAGAGCGCGGAAAGGGCACGGTGGCGCTCGCCGTCGGAATGAATGGTCCCGGCCGCGTCGAAGAAGGCTTTGCGCACGATGGGGTCGTCCACGTAAGCGGCAGCGGCCTCGCTCAACACCCCAGCTTTTTCGCCATCGGAATTGATGCCCGACGCCGAACGCAGGCTGCGCACCACGATGTCCTTGTCAGCGCCGTTTTTGCGGAGAACGGACGCCAGGACGCGATGATGTTCGCCGTCGGAGTTGATGGAATCCGCAGCGCGGAAGAAGTTGGTTCGCACCGTATCGTTGGCCAGCCGGAACTCGGCGGCATGGGTGAGCACGTTGGCCTTTTCGCCATCGGAGTTGATGCGCTTGGCCGAGCGGAGAGCCAGCGCCAAGGTCTCATGATCTGCGCCGTAACGGTCCAGCACGGCGTTCAGAACGCGGCGGTGTTCGCCATCCGAATTGATGGAGTCGACGGAATCGACATAAGCCTCGCGAGCGGCGGGAGTCTGATAATGCGGGATGGCGGCGATCAACAGCCCGGCCTTTTCGCCGTCGGAAGAAATCTTGCGGCCCAGGCGCATGGCTTCGCGCAAGTCCTCGGAGTGCAGATTACCGTATTCGAGCAGGTTTTCAAGATAGACGCGGCGCGAGTGATCGCTGCGGATCTTGCCGACCTCCGCAAAGACTCCGGCTGGGCCCTGCTGCCGCAGGATGCGCTTGACCCGCTCCGGGGCATCGATAGCGCACTCTCGAATCACGTCGGGCAGCACGCGGGCGAGCCAGGCGCGGCCATCGGCATCCAGTGGCTTCGAGAATCCGTCGACCGAGTAGAGCCGCTCAATCCCGTTGGAGGCGGGGCGAACCACGAGGACGCGACTGGGGCCGCCCGACCACTGTTCCAGGCGGAGATAGCCGTCGCCCGAAAGGCTCTTGATGTCGGAATCGTTGTCCGTGAACTCCACCGTGCCGCGGATTTCCATGTCCATGCGGTTGAAATCGTCCTGCCAGCGGACGTGTTGGGTTTGGCCGGGCGCGGCAGCCAGGCGCAGGTTGGCGGTGAAGACCAATGCCACCGCGGCTACGGCGACAAACAGGGCAGCTCTGGAGATCCGTTTCATGGGCAGAGTCCTCCTCTCCATTTTCCAATGATACGTCGGCCAGAGGGGTTTTGTTCCGAAAATTCGCTATTCGATGCGGCCGTCCCGCATGCGCACGATGCGGTGGCCGTAGGCGGCGGCTTCCGGATTGTGAGTGATCATCAGGATGGTCTGGCCTAGGCGGCCGTTCAGGTCGCGAAGTAGGCCGAGGACGGCGTTTGAGTTTTCCGTGTCCAGGTTGCCGGTGGGTTCGTCGGCCAGCAGGATGGCCGGATGATTCACGATGGCCCGGGCGATGGCCACTCGCTGCTGCTCGCCGCCGGAGAGTGCACGCGGTTTGTGATCCAGGCGGCCGGAAAGGCCCAGCAGGTTGAGCACGTCCTGAAACTGGGGATCGAGCGGGCCGTTCTTATGCGCGATGTGCCGGGCGATCTCGATGTTGTCTCGCGCGGTCAGCGTGGGCAGCAGGTTGTATTTCTGGAAGACGAACCCTACCGTGGTCTTGCGCAGTTCGGTACGTGCGGAGTCGGTCATGCCCAGCAGATCGAGGTTGT
>DASQGY010000225.1:0-11837 GCA_035632375.1 Bryobacteraceae bacterium
GTTTTTCCAGGAGCCCGAGCGAGACGCAGGCCTCGAGCAGGCGCGGGAGTTCCTTGCAATCGGCCGGGCGCTGGCCGTCGAAGATGCCGAGCTCGACTGCGGCGAACATAGTCTTCGATCGGCGGAAGGCGTCGATCAGATCAAGAACGGTGTTGGATGTGGTCATAGCCGACGGGTTTGAGCGGATTGCCCTGGTAGCGCAGCTTGCGCGCCTTTCCCTTCGTAATGGTACCGATCCTGATACCTGGCACGCGGACACGCGGAGGGGCGGTGTAGAGCAACTCGTAGTCTTCGCCGTCGTGGAAGGCCTGTTCGATTGTCGCAGCGGGGAGCAGGGGGATGTTGTCGAGCTCGGCGGCGACACGTGACGCGAGACAGAGCCGGTGAAGATCGAGCGCAAGGCCGTCGCTGATATCCAGGCAGGCTGTAGCTTTGCCGAGGAGCTTGCGGCCGGCGTCCAGACGAGGGACGATCGCGCGCTTGTGACGCCAGCCTCCCAGGGGGCCGGAGACGTAGATGCGATCGCCAGGGATTGCGCCAGACCTCAGCAGGGCTTTGCCCGTTGACACGGAGCCGCACACCATCACGTCGCACACCAATTGATCGGCGTGCGAGATGTCGCCGCCGGCGAGTTGCGTTTTGGTTTTGCGCAGCAGTTTGTGGATGCCGCGATAGAAGGCGTCGATCCAGGGCTCGGTGGTCCAGGGAGCGAGGGCGAGGGAAATCAGGCAGTGAAGCGGCGTGCCGCCCATGGCGGCGATGTCGCTCAAGCTGCGGGCGAGCGCGCGGTATCCGATCTCTTCCGGTAGCGACTTGCGGGTGAAGTGCACGTTTTCGATGCTGAAGTCGGTGGTGAAGAGGAGGTCGTGATTCTTGGGCGGGTGGATCACCGCGCAATCGTCGCCGATCAGCGGGGCGCTGCGGCGGAGCTTGCGGATGATGGCGTCTTCGTTCACGGTCTTCTCTTACGATGGAGCGGCCACCACCAGGCCCGAAGGCAGTTCTTCGCCGAAGACTTTGCCCAGATCCTCGGTACCTTCGCCTTCGAGTGCGGGCACCAGAGATTCGGGGATTTTGCGGCGGACGTTGTCGATGGTGGCGGCGGCGAGGTCGCGCGTAGAGTCGCCCGTGCGGCGGGCGATGGCTACCAGCGCGTCTTGCGAATTTGGAATCTTCAGCAGCGCTTCCACCCAACGCGTGGCCACGGGCGCCTGCAGCACTTGATTGATGGGACCGTAGAATAATTTGCGCGCCCCGATGCGGGAGAGGCACCAGAAGCTGGTTTCGCCGAGCTCGCCTTTCTTGGCGAGGCCGACTAGAGCGTCGCCGAGCTGCGTCTTGGTTTGAAGTGGCAGCAGCTCCAAGCTTGCCGCTGTGCGCCACATTTCGCGCAACAGGCTTTGGTTGACGCGCGGCCGTTTCTGCCCGCGCGGGAGCAGCACTGGCGAGAGACGCTGGAAAATATCCACCTGCTGATTCTTGTTCAGGCCGCCGGCGACACGGCCCCAGAAAATCCACCAGTCGATTTCGTTTTGAATCTGGTTGGCGAACTGAAGGCCGGCGGCGTAGATGCGGCGTGCCTGCTCGATTCGAAAATCGTCGCCGGGGAAGCCGAAGCCGGGGCGCAGACAAAAGCCGCAGAGGTTGAGCCAGCGCAGTTCGAGGGCGGCGGATTTGCGGCGGCCTTCGGAGTGTTCGATCATGCGGTCGGCCAGGCGGCGGATGGCGCTCAGCGGCCAGGAATTGCGGCCTAGCGCGAGCGCTTGCTCCAGCTTGCTTGGCAGCTCTTCAGGCGCGAGCGTGGCGGACTTGAACACCGCATCAACCAAGGCTTCGGCTTGCGCCAGCGATTCGTCGCTGACTACCGCGGCAGGTTTGCCTGTCGTTGCGGCAGCGGTTTTGCGCAATTCAAATTGCAAGCGCCATTGATGGTCGGTAATTTTCGAATCGGCCCAGACTTCGAGCGTGCCGACTGCGGTGAGATGCGCGCGGAGCTTCACTGGAACCAGCCGCTCACCGGTTTTGCCGAAGCGAATCACCGCATTGAGCGGGGCGTGCAGGTGCAGATCCTCCGCCGATGGCAGCGTCTGGCCGACCTTATCGTCGACGCGCGTCAGCGAGCTGTAGAGGCGGAAGGAGACCGGCTTGTTGGCGACGAGATGCAGATCCTGGCTGTCGAGTTCGAGTGTTGCGCCTTCTTCGGTGCCGCGCGGCATCAGGCAGACGGCTTCGTTTTCGCCGACACCGACGTAGTATGCGCGGGGGAGTCCGCCGCGAACCAGTAAGCCCGCGCCGGTAGCCTTGACATAGGAATAATACGCCGCGCCGACCGCGACGGCTAGATCGAGATCGCGATTTTCGAGGACCACGGGCCGCCGGCCATACCAGCGCTCCATCACATCGGCGACGCGCTGCTGGCAGATTTCGGGGATGAAGAAGCCGCCATTAAATAAGATGGCATCGGGCTTCGCGTTTTCGTTGGCGCTGAGGAACGCCGCGAGATGGCGAGTCACCGCCGGGTCGGAAACGTAGGGGAGGCCGAGCTCGCGGAACAGGCTGCGCTTTTCCTCCGCCGGGTTTTCATCGATGGCGCAGAACGGAAGGAAACCTTCGAGCGTCAACTCCAGCGCCTCTTCGCGCAGTATCTCGGTCTTCAGCGTGCCGCCTACCAGCGAGGAACCGGAACCAAGCACGGTAATCTCCACACTCTTCAGGTCGGGATCGGCGAGTATCTTTTCCTTGGCGGCGGCGCACTGGCGACGCAGAGCGCTACGCTGCCGGATGGAGAGCTGCGAGCCGAGTTTCGCTTCCACCAGCCAGGCTAGAGTGAGATCCAGATTGTCGCCGCCGAGCAGCAGGTGCTTGCCGACCGCGGTGCGCGTGAACTCGATACGGTCGCCATCCCGATGCACGCGGATCAGCGTGAAATCGCTGGTACCGCCGCCGACGTCGCAGACCAGAACCAGTTGCCCATCGAAGAGGCTCTTCTGCGATTGGGCCAGGTGGTTGGCGATCCAGGAATAGAACGCCGCGGCCGGCTCTTCCACCAGCGTGAGTTTTTCAATTCCGGAATCGCGCGCGGCCTGGACGGTGAGCTCGCGGGCCTCCTCGTCGAAGGAGGCGGGAACGGTGAGCACGATGTCCTGTTCAGCCAGAGGCTGCGAAGAATGCTCTCGGTTCCAAGCGTCGCGGATCTGTGCCAGCACTGCCGTGGATACCTCCACCGGCGAGAGAACGCGGCCCGCTTCCTGCGCATCCCAGGGGAGAATTTTCGCCGTTCGATCTACCTCCGGATTCGAAAGCCACGATTTGGCGGAGTGAACCGATTTGGTCGGAACCAGCGCACCCTGCTCGCGGGCATATGCGCCGACGTAGGTCTGGTCGCCAAGGAATAGAAAAGAGGGCAGCGTGCGGCGCGGCTCCACTTGGCCCGGCGCGACATGTTGCGGGATTTCGAGTACGCGAATTTCGGGGTAATCGGGCAACTCGCCTTCGGGACGCTCCACGTAGGCGAGGGCGGAGTTGGTGGTGCCCAGGTCGATGCCGATGTTCATCGGACGCTACTCGATTTCCACTTCGGCGGGAGCGATGATGGACGCGCCCACGCCGGTGGTGAGCGGCGGCAGGTCGATCTTTTCCGCGCGCCAGCCTTTGTGGCGGAGCAGACCGCCGGACGCTTTCCCGCTGACCGGAACGTTGCCGAGCAACTTCACCGACGATGGATCGCTGCTCTCCAGTTTGGTGAACGTGCCCTCGACGGCGTCGATCACCGGAGCCAGGCGCAGGTGGCGGTTCAACGAATCGCGGCACTGATCGTGCAGTGCGCGCACGGCGGTTCCCACTTGCTGGTCCGAATAGGCGGAAATGTCCTCCATCAGGAAGTCGATGAGGCGCGAATCGCGCTGCAGGACGCCGAGAATTTGCAGCGCGCCGTCTTGCGGCTTGGCTTGCGGTGGGGCAGGTTTCGCGGCGGGTTGGGGCTTGTTGGGGGCGAATCCAAGTGCCTGCGCGACGGCGGGCGGGAGTTTCCCGGTGAATAGAATTGCGAAAAAACTGCGAAACGCGAGTCCGATCCTGTTCAAAATGAGCCTCTAAGCTTTAGGATACACTGACCGTGGCAAGCGACTGGCTGGTCTGGACATTGGCTTGCGGGAGTCTTTTTGATGGCGCACCGCTTCCGGGATAGACACGATGCCGGGATCCAACTGGCCGCGAAACTGGCGGGCTACGCCGGCGATCCCAATGTGATCGTGCTGGGCTTGCCGCGCGGCGGCGTTCCGCTGGCTTATGAAGTGGCGCGATCGTTGCGTGCTCCGCTGGATGTCTTCGTAGTCCGCAAACTTGGCGTGCCCGGGCATCGGGAATTGGCCATGGGCGCGATTGCGAGCGGAGGCGTGCGGGTGCTGAATCGCGAGGTGGTGGATATGCTCCACATCTCCGGGCCAATCATCGATGCCGTTGCCGCGCAGGAGTTGCTGGAAGTGGAGCGGCAGCGGCGGGAGTATCGCGGCGATGTTCCTCTTCCGGACTTGGCTGGGCGTAAGGTGATCGTGGTGGACGATGGTTTGGCCACTGGGTCGACGATGCGGGCGGCAGTGAAGGCTTTGCGGCAGAGTGGCCCGGCTCGAATTGTGGTGGCTGCGCCGGTGGCCGCGGCCGATACCTGCCGGAGTCTTGCTGCGGAAGCGGACGAAGTGGTGTGTGTGAACGTGCCGGAGTCGTTTCACGCCGTGAGCATGTGGTACGACGAGTTTTCGCAGACTAGCGATGAGGAAGTGCGGCGCTTGCTCCAAGCGGCGGGACAGCCGTCGCCGGTCCGTTAGCACCACGTCCACCCTGTGCGCCCTCGGAAAGAGATAATGAAGTCATGGGGCGGCTCTTTCCATCGCCATTTGCGCACGTACCCAGGTTCAGCGCGACTGATGCGATCGATATCCTCATCGTCGCCATTCTCATCTACCAGCTTCTGTTGATCATCCGCGGACGCCGCGCCGTCCATGTGCTTTTTGGAGTATGCATTCTCGGCGCGATTTACGTGGTTGCAATCTGGGCGCAGTTGGAAGTGCTGCGCACCGTGCTGGCCACCTTGGCGCCCTACACCGCAATCGCGCTGATCGTGATGTTTCAATCGGAGCTGCGGCGCATGCTGGCCCGTCTTGGCCGCCGTCCGTTCCTGGGTGTCAGCCAGTTAGAGCGGCGCGAATTGACTCAGGAGATTTTGCTGGCAATCGCGCATCTTTCGCAAAGGAAGATCGGTGCGTTGATCGTGGTGGAGCGCAAGATCGGACTGCGCACCTTCGTCGAGAGCGGCGTAAACCTGGATGCCGCCATTTCACGCGATCTGCTCTGCGCGATCTTCCAACCGGGCGGCGCGCTGCACGATGGCGCGGTAATCATCCAAGGCGACCGGATTGCCGCCGCCGCTTGCTTTCTGCCGCTGACCACGAACCCCTTGCTGCTGACCGAGCTGGGAACGCGGCATCGCGCGGGCTTGGGGATCACCGAGGAGTCCGACTGCGTGGCGGTGATTGTCTCCGAGGAGACGGGTCGAATCTCCATGGCGGCGTTCAGCGAAATCGAACTGGACGTTCCGGTGGAACGAGTGGAACAGTTGCTCACTGGCCGGCTGGAGCGGCGCGATATTCACACCTCCGCGGCTTTGGTGTCCACTTCGCCGGCGGTACGCGAGCAGAGTTTTGACCGGCCATGAAGCAGCTCTTCATGCGGAACCTTGGCTGGAAGGTGCTGTCGCTGCTGATCGCGATCGCGCTGTGGATCGCCGTGGCGCGCGAACCCGAGCTGGCTACGTCACTCTCGGTTCCCGTCGAGTTCAAGAAGATTCCCGACGGTCTGGATATAGAAGTGAACGCGCCCGAACGCATGCAGATTGAAGTCCGCGGAGCCTCCGGCCGGCTGACGCACGATAATCTGGTCAACGTCGCCGTGGTTCTCGATCTCTCCGATGCGCACACGGGCGAGCGTACTTACACCATCCACGATAACAATCTCAACTTACCGCCGGGAGTGACCTTTTATCGCGCGGTGCCGTCGCAGATCACGCTGCGGTTCGACCGGCTGATCACCCGCGACATCGACGTTCGACCGAACTATGTCAAAATTCCCGATGGTTACCATCGGACCGCCGAGAGCGTGGCGCCCGCACGGGTCCGCGTGCGTGGGCCGGAGGGTCGTTTGAAGAACATGCGTGAGATTCCGACCGATCCCATCGATCTGAGCGGCGTAGTAGGCCAGGCTCAGTTCCGCACGGAGGTCAACGTCGGCGATGCGCAGGTGCGCCTGGAGACTCCCACGGCGATCACCGTCCAAGTCAAACTCGAAAAGCGGAAGGACGCGAATTAGTGGCGCGAACCTTGTTTGGAACGGATGGAATCCGCGGCGTGGCCGGGAGCTATCCGCTGGATCGAAAGACAGCGAACGCCGTAGGCGCTGCGCTGGGCCGGTGGATCGTCGAATCCGGGCGCGAGCGGCAGGTGGTGATCGGGATGGACACGCGGGAATCCGGCCCGTGGCTGGCCGCCGAGGTGGCCGGCGGGTTGGCGCGGCATCAGGTGTCGGTGGATTTTGCCGGCGTCACCACCACCCCCGGAGTCGCGTATCTGGCCAAGACCGGGCCGTTTGCCGCCGGCGTCATGATTTCCGCTTCGCACAATCCGTATCGCGACAACGGGATCAAGTTGATCGGCCACTCCGGTTACAAGCTGCCGGACGAGCAGGAGGAGGTTCTGGAGGCAGTGATTTTCGCGCTGCTGGCGCAGGGGATCGATTCCTCGCCTGCGCCTTTGACCGTGGATTCACTGCTGGACCGGACTTATATGGACCATCTGGCGTCCACGCTCCCAGACGGACTCGGCGGGTTGCGCATCGTGGCCGACTGCGCCAATGGATCGGCATCGCTTCTTGCGCCGGAATTGTTCGAACGCCTCGGCGCGCGGGTGGTTCGTATGGGCTGCTCGCCCGATGGCAGGAATATCAATTTGAATTGCGGATCGCTTCATCTCGAGGCGCTGCGGGAAAAAGTGCTGGCGGAGGCGGCGGACGTGGGCGTCGCATTCGATGGCGATGCGGACCGCGCGCTGTTCGTATCGCGATCGGGCAAAATCGTCGATGGCGACGCGGTGTTGTTGCTCACTGCCCGCGCTTTGCAGCAAAATGGGCAACTCAATGGGCGCAACGGGCATCCGCTGGTGGTGGCGACGGTGATGTCCAACCTGGGCCTGGAGCGGGCGCTCAGCGCACACGGCATCGAGATGCTGCGCACTCCGGTCGGCGACAAGTATGTCCTGGAGGAAATGCTGCGGACGGGCGCGGCCCTGGGCGGCGAGCAGTCCGGCCACGTCATCTTCCACCAATACGCTACTACCGGCGACGGGATGCTCACGGCGTTGCGCGTGTTCGAGGCGATGCGACGGTCCGGCGCGGGCTTGGATGAGCTGACCGCCGAACTCAAGGTCTACCCACAGCTTCTGGTGAACGTGAGAGTCCGGGAGCGAAAGCCGCTGGCCGAATTGCCCGCAGTGGCCGAGGAAATCCGCGCCGCGGAAGCGTCGTTTGGCGACGCCGGCCGTGTGCTGGTCCGCTTCTCCGGTACCGAGCCGCTGGCCCGAGTCATGGTGGAGGGTCCCGACCTGGAGCGTGTGCAAAAATTCGCAAATAGCATCGCGGAAAAAATAAAGAGCGAGTTAGGGGCAGAATGGACTAATGACTAAGTATTCCTGTTGGACATCCGCCGTTCTGATTCTTCTGCCGGCTCTCGCGCTCCACGCCCAAACCAAACCCAAGCCGCCCGGCGAGGACTGGGTTTCGCTCTTCAACGGCAAGGACCTCACCGGCTGGGTGAAGATCGGCAACGAAACCTGGGACGCGGAAAACGGAACCATCCACGGAGTCGCGGCCACCAAGGGCTACGGCTATCTGCGAACGGAACAGAACTACAAGGATTTTCACCTGTCGCTGCGCTTCAAGTGCGAGGGCGACGGCAACAGCGGCGTCTTCTTTCACGTGGAATTCAAGCCCGGAACCGCGGACGTAGTGCAAGGTCCACAGTTCGAAATCGACTGCAATATCGGTAAACACACCGGCGGAATCTACGACGTCGGCCGCCAATGGCTCATCTGGCCGGCGCCTGAAAACGAAACCGTCATCCGCCCGGACGACTGGAATGAATATCTGCTAAAGGTGGAAGGCAACCGCTACGTCGCGCGGTTGAACGGCGTCCAAATGGTGGACTACACCGATCCGAAACCGTTCGGCGCCGATGGCGGAATCGCTTTACAGCTTCATTCCGGCGGGCATGGAAACATGCGCTTCAAGGATATTCTGATCCGCGATCTTACGAAACGATAACGGCCAATGATCACACTCGACGATGTAAAGGCCGCCCGCGATCGCATCGCCGGGCGAGTGAAACGAACCGAGCTGGTTTCAAGCGAAGCCGTCAGCGCGCGTGTCGGCTGCCCGGTTTATCTCAAGTTGGAGATGTTCCAGAAGACCGGCGCGTTCAAGGTTCGTGGGGCGTTCAACAAGGTCCTGAGCATTCCCGAGAACAAACGCGGCCGTGGCCTGGTGGCGGTCAGCGGCGGGAATCACGCGCAGGCCGTGGCCTATGTGGGCAAACAACTGGGACTTCGGTCGGTGATCTTCATGCCGGAGAAAACGCCGCGCAATTATCTGGATGCCACCAGGGGCTACGGCGCGGAAGTGATCCTGGTGCCGAATGCCCATGAAGCCTTCCAGCAAGTGGCCGGGTACGAGGCAGAAGGATGGACTTCGGTGCATCCCTTCGACGATCCACTTGTTATGGCCGGGCAGGGGACCATTGGATTGGAGATCGTAGACGATCTGCCCGGCGTCACCGACGTCGTGGTCAGTATCGGAGGCGGGGGCTTCATCGGTGGGATCGCGACCGCGGTGAAGGCCTTGCGCCCGCAAGCGCGGATGTGGGGTGTCGAGACTGAGGGCGCCGATTCCATGACGCAGGCCATTGCCGCCGGGAAACCCGTTTTGCTAACTCAAATCACCTCCATCGCTCGCACGTTAGGCGCCCCCTCCGTATCGGAGCAAACACTCCTGATGGCGAAGAAATACCTGGAAAGCGTCACGCTCGTTCCCGACGTGGAAGCCGCCCGGGCTCTGCGCTTTCTGCTGGAGCGCGCCAAAGTGTTGACCGAGCCGGCTGCGTCCTGCACGCTGGCTGCTGCCGAGCGTCTGCGGGATCGCTTCAGCCCCTCCTCGCAAGTGGTGCTGGTGCTTTGCGGTGGGAATACTTCGGTGGCCGACGTTTGCAGCTACCCCGTCTGAGAACGGGCTGAAACTGGACAGCGAATTGCATCCCAACGGTGTCCAAACAAGTTTGAGGGCCCTGGGGATCCAGTGGATTCAAGCGTTTGACTGAGGGTTAAGGAGGCGCCCCGATAGTCCCACCATGAAGAATCTACCGAAGCAGTATCCCCACTTAGAAAAATCTACCCATTGGCGATCAAGCGAACAGCTTGATCGTCCTACTTCGCCGACTTGGCAATGCAGTCGGGTGGCTGGATTTCCAACTGGAAGTTCCTGGGGCCCCCTCTCCCTACCCTAGTCCGTCACAGTATCCACGTGCCAGCCATCGTCAAAGCGCTGGAACGTCGCATGGACCACTTTCCCCTGCTTCCAGGTGGATTGGCTCAGCAGGTATCCAGGAGGCCGAATCACGTCCAGGGCGTCCTCGAACTCTCGCAGCGTGGGACTGGGCTCGAAGGCCATCCGGATGTCGGCCGCTGCTGAACTGCGCCCGGTCCGCCGCACGGAGAGGATCGCTGCCGGAACCCAGCGCCCAGCCACCAGGCTGAGCTCAGTGGCGCTGTCTTGTTTCAAAGCGTCGCCGGCCGGACCCGGTTCGCAAAGAATTCCCATGGCCGAAGTGTTCTTGCACTGTATGACTTTTCCCTCCAGCAGTTTCTGATATGCAGTGGCCAACTTGACATCGTCCTTGGTGAAGCGAGGAGCGGCGCTGAAGCTGACCCGCACTACGTCCACGCGATCGCGCATCAGGTCCATTGCCACATCGTAGGTGAGCGGGTCGCCTCCGCCGCATCCGGCTAGAGCAAGCGTGGTCAGGCACGAGATGAAAATGCGAAAGGTCAACGGGGAGCTCACGCAGCCGCCTTCGAAACATACATCATACGATGAAGGCCGGGGGTCGTGAGGCCGTCTTCTGTACTAAACTAACCAACATGCGGAAATTGATGAGCAGTTTGCTGGTTGTCTCCTCGCTCTGGCTGGCTGCCATTGCTCAGAATAAAAGTCCTTTCGTTGGCAGATGGGATTTCAACATGGCCGGCACGCGCGCCACTTGGCTCGGCATAACCGAGAAGGAGGGCAAGCTGGAGATCTGGTTCCAGCCAACCGGCGGCAACGACTACCAGGTGAAAGATTTCGATGCGAGTGGTTCGCATCTCACTCTCCGGTTGTCGAAGGCAACGTCGAAGGGCCCGGGGCTGGTTTGGGAACTCGACGCCGCGGACGGGAAGCTCACCGGCGTTCAGAAGCGCGGCGACAGCACCTTCGCGTTGACCGGATTGCCCGCGCCGGCTTTGACCCGTAGCGCTCCGAAGGCATGGACGGATCCCGAGCCGCTCTTCAACGGCAAGGACCTCTCCGGCTGGACGCCCCTCGGAAATCCGGCCAACAGTCATTGGATGGTGGAAGACGGACTGCTGGTAAACACAGCTCACGGCGCGAATTTGCGAACCACGCGGACGTTTGACGATTTCAAAGTGCACTACGAAGTGAACTGTCCCGATCACGGAAACAGCGGCTTCTACCTGCGTGGCCGGTATGAAGTGCAAATCGAATATGAAGCCTTGAGCGAGAACCCGCCGGAGCGCCGCATCGGGTCCATCTACGGCCGGATCGCGCCGCAGCCCGAACTGCCGCGCACACCGGGCCAGTGGGAGACGTTCGACGTCACGCTGGTGGGCCGCACAGTGACGGTGGTGCGCAACGGCGTCACCATCATCGACCACAAAGAAATCGAGGGAATCACCGGCGGCGCTTTGGACGCCAACGAAGGCGAGCCGGGCCCCTTCTACATTCAGGGCGATCACACCGGCGGGCTGAAATTCCGCAACATCACTGTTTCAGTGCCGAAGCAATAATTCGGTGCCAGGATACCCATTCCCAATTTCGACATGCCTGACGTGCCGGAGGGGCGGGCCCCCATAAGCGCTAAGTTAATCGGACCGCGAGCGTCCGGTCTCGAAGTTTCCCATAATGCCGTTGCGGCCGCCAGTCGGCCAGAAGGCCGGGATTGCGATAGAGCAGTCGAGTGGATTCCTAGCCAGAAGCGTTCCCAATCCCCGCCGCCCCCGACCAGTTGTCGCCAAGGGGGACCTTTGTCCGATTGGCGCGCTCGGGACATTCAAGACCGCAGGAATACCGCCCGAACTTAGGTAATCAATTGACTCCTGTCAACCATCGATCGCGGACCAAACCACACCTTCACGCTCCCTACCGGAGTCCGATAGTATCAGGGGGATTTCCGTCCGGCAGCGCTAGGGCGCTAGCCACGCTGAGACATACTGGCGCAGGTGAAGTAATCCTAGAGGCACCTCGAATCGGAAGCGCCGCACGACCTCTGGAGCGCTGAACTGCAGCGGCGTGCCCGGACATACCCGGCCCACATCGAAAGTGCGCAGAATGAGCGGGGTCAGCGGCCCCTCGGCTGAGTTCGAGTTGAGGCTGCGGATGACTTGGCTCGCCGAGTTCAACCTGTTCGAATCTGCGGGACAGGTCCGCTCATCGTCGCGGACCGTGGCCATGACCAGCGGTGGACCACT
>DASQGY010000226.1:0-10587 GCA_035632375.1 Bryobacteraceae bacterium
CGTTCGGGTGCGCTTTCCAGGGACCGATGGCTTCGATGCTCCATCCGCCATCCGCCGCCTGCTGGGCCACTGCCTGGTCCAGAATCGCTTTGCGGTCGTTCGCGTTCACCAGGCCCTTCATCTTCGTAGAGGCCCACACCAGCAGCAGGCGATTGTGCAGCGGCTGCGATGCCTGGTTCTTGGTGAGATAGTCGCGCAGCCATCCCAGGTTCTCGCGGATCGCGTGCCGCTTCTGGTATCCATCGGGTGCGGTTCCTACAGCTATAGCAGCCAGGGCTGCGCCGTAGAACATCGAATGGGGTTCCTCCCACGGATCGAGATCGTAGGAGTTCCAGACCCAGGCGCCCTGGTAGTCGCCGTTGGTGAGTTGCAGGGCCCACATCCGATCGAAGGCCTGCTCGGTGTCTTCGCTCAACTTTCCATTCCGCGCATCAACCGATGCCAGCAGCAGCGTGGACAACACTGACTCGACGCCTAAGGCCTCGGAAGCATGCGGTTCATTGGCGCCGAAATCCTGCGGCTTGCGCTTGGCCAGGCGTTTGCGCACCGAGTCGAGCATCTGTTGCTCATAAGGACTGGGAGCGTTCTCGCCCAGCGCTTTGCTCAACGCCGGACGAGCCAGCATATAGGTGAGACCAGTGTGGCACGAAAGGCAAACACCGTTTCCGCCTTTATTGGCGGCGGGCCAGGCGAACCAAGCCTTCTGGCGCGCGTCGAGATAATCCGCGGCGAGACGCGGATTCCAGTCTCCACAAAAACCGGTCGTGACGGCGAGCGCAAGCAGGGAAGCGAGTCGGACTACCATAGCGCGATGATAACGTAACCGGACACCCTCCAAAAAACGACTAGCAGCCCATTTGTGGCGCACGCTCTCAAGCGTGCCGTGTTCGCACTCGTGCGAACACTTCCTGTGCGAACGCCCAGCCTGCGTTCACACGAGTGCGTGCGCCACAATTCATGGCATTCATATTACTGCTGGTTGAATCCGCCGGCGATCCGGAACGCTTCCACATAATGTCCGTCCTTCTTTACTCCCCGTCCGCGCAGCCCGCGCTTCATCGCTTCCAGATCCTTCGGATCCCAATCCGGCCGGTATTTATCGATGGAAGGCTCGAACTGGCTGACGTGTGCCGCGGCCGCCGCCAGCTTCAAATCCACCACATCGTCGATATTCACCCAGTAATTCGCATCCTTCGCGGTCACATAGAAATAGGCTTCCACCGGCACCTTCCACGGCTGCAATCCATCGTGCAGCCGCTGATTCGGAAAATACAGGTGCCACTCCGCCGCGCGAATCGCATCGAGCGTATTGTTCGCCGCCATGCGATGGTCGGTCTTGTGCCAGCGCACGTATTCCGAACCAGGATCGATGGTCATCACCACGTCGGGGCGGTAAGTGCGAATGATCTTAGTCACCTCCTCCACCAGATCCCTGGGGTTCGCGTACTCCAGCATCCCGTCGTGGAACTGCAGCCAGTGGATATTCGCCACCGGAATCCCCAGCAGCTTGCAAGCGGCCTCTTCTTCCCCCTTGCGGATTTTCGCCAGCCGTTCGCTGGTCATCTCCGGATCGTTGGAACCCTTGTCGTCATTGGTGTAGATGACGATGTGAATATTGTTCTGCCGCTTGGCGAGCAACGCGAGCGTGCCGGCGCAACAGAACGTGTCGTCGTCCGGATGCGGCGTGAAGAGAAGGATCGTCTTCTTTTCCATCTGCTCCAGTTGTATGGGCTGCGCCAAAAGTGCGGAGGACAGCAAGAGCGCCGGCCCGAGTCTAAGCAATAGGCAATTGTTCATGATGATTCTCGAAATGTTTCGCTGCGATCCAGTAGACCACGATGCCCACCGCGAGTGTTAGCAGGCCGAAGCCAACGTAGATCCATCCGGACGTTACGAACACGTAGGTCCACCCGATGAACGCAATGACGCTGGGGATCGGATAGAGCCACATGCGGAATGGCCGCTGGATGTCGGCGCGATGCCGGCGCATGTAGTCCAACGCGACGATCTGGCCGATGAACTGGATCAGAATCCGCGATGTGATCAGTGCGGAGATCACGGCATCCAGAGTCCACAGCCCGGCGACGATCGATAACCCACCCATCACCAGCAGCGACACATGGGGAAATCGCCCGCTGGGATGGAGGCGCGTAAATACCTTGAAGAAATGCCCGCTGAGCGCGGCTGCATACGGGATGCGGCTGTAGCCTAGTAACAGCGCGAACACCGACGCCAGCGCTGTCCACAGCACCAGTACCGTGACCACCGACGCCGCGCGCGTCCCGTAAAGCTTCTCAATAAACTGTGATGCGATGAACTTCGATTGCATCGCCTCGCGCCAAGGCACCACGGAGATCATGCTCAGGTTGCAGAGGGCGTAGATCGCGGACACGGCAAGCACCGAATAAATAATGGACCGCGGGATCACGCGCACCGGATTCCGCACCTCGCCGCCCACGTAGCAAACATCGTAGTAGCCCAGCAGATCGTACATGGCGATCAGCATGGCCGATCCGAGCCCGGCCACGAAGCCGGTGGAAAAAGTAAACGCACCCGCTGGAAAATCGAAAGCCACCTTGGCGTTGAAGTTGGCCAGGCCGCTCGCAATCACCCACAGCACGGTGATCAGCATTCCAACCCACAGCACCACCGTCAGCCGCCCCACCGCTGTGATCCGCCGGTAGAGCAACACGATTACCAGCAGCCCCGCGGCAGTGCTGGCGATGCGCGTCCCGCCGGCCCCCATCCCACGCCAGAAATATCCGACATACTGCGCAAAGCCGATGAGTCCCGACCCTATCTCCAGCGGGCCGCTGAAGATGAACTGCCAGATAAACAAAAACGGCAGGATGCCGCCGAGCGATGTCTTCTGAAAAGCCTCACGTAAATATAAATAGGTCCCGCCCGTCCCCGGCATAGCCGCCGCAAGTTCACTCCACACCAAGCCATCGCACAACGCCAGCACCGCGCCCAGCAGCCAGCCGAGCATGCACTGCGGCCCGCCCATCGACGCGATGATCAGCGGAATGGTGATGAACGGCCCGATCCCCACCATGTTGCTCATGTTGAGCGCGGTGGCTTGTAGCAGTCCGATGCCGCGGACCAGGCCGCCGGACGCGGTGGGACTGGAGCTCACTCGCCCGCCTTCACCCATTCCTCATTGAAGCGCGCGTGCTTGATGGCCTTTCCTTCCGGCACGAAGTAGCTGTAGGTGACGTGTATGAATCCGTCTTTCGCCTGGATCACCGACGGATAGTGATACTGCACGTTGCCCGGTTGCGACGGATTCCCGTCCAAATGCCGCCGCCATTTCCACGTCGCCCCTTCATCGTCCGATATCGCCACCACCAGCGAATGCCGCCCACGTTCGATATCGTTGTACGCCATGATCCAGTCGCCGTTGCGCAGCCGGATCGCTTCGAGACTGGTGCCCGGATTCAGGATGTCGCTGTCCACGGCCGGCGTCCAACTCACGCCATCGTCCTTCGAATAGCTGATCTGCGCACGTTTCGGCGGCGGACCGTTGTCGCGCAAATACGCCACCAGTGTCCCGTCGTTCTTGCGGACCACTGACGGCTGCACGCCTCCATAGCCGATAATCGGCTCGCTGCCGGTCCAGTTAATGCCACCGTCGTCGCTGATGGCCATGATGCCGAACGAAAAGCCGTCCGAGTACATCGGCACAAGAATACGCCCCGACGGCAGCTCCAGCGGATGAGTCCGCGTGAACCAACCCATGCGCGAAAAATATTCGTCATTGGCGTGCTCAATCATCCTCGCCGCGTACTCTGCCTGCCGTCCCGTTCCCGCAGCGTCTTTCCCCAGGACCTCCTTCGTACGCGCGGCGATATTTTTCGGAATCAGCACGATGTTGTCCTGATGCTCCCAACGCGGTGGACCGGACGCCTGCTGGTAGTCGGTGGAGATTCGATACTTCATCAGCGCCGTTTCCCACTTGTGCGCGATGATCAGCGGCCACAGCAGGAAAAGCCGCTGCTTCGAATCGATGAACATGGTCGGATTGGTCTCCGGGAAGCCCGGCGTATCGGCCAGCGTGAACGGCGCGCCCCACTTGCCAGTCGATTTGGTCCAGCGTGCCGCTTGGATCAGCACGTCGTCGGCCGTGCGTTCGCCTGACCCGTGGAACCAACACACCAGCAGATTGCCGTTGGGCAGTTCGACGATGGACGACGAGTGGTTGTGCCAGTGCTCCAGCGGGAAGATCAGTTCCGCGCTATGTTGCGGCGCCGCGACAGCGCAAGCGAAAGCACACAGAAAAACAAGACCGAAGCGCATGCGCATCACTTTATCACGCTGCCCGAAGTCGGACATAGCTCTGTGGGGCAGGTTGTTAACCTGCAAGCGGGTTGCGAACCCGCTTGGTCCAGCTCGATTCACAGTCGCTCGAAGATTAGCAACCTGCCTAGCCGACGCAACGTGTTTCTGTGTCATCTCTGGCGCGGCTGCGTGCTGGCTATTGAAACCGCACCGTGACCGTGTTCGACACCTGATCCGCGATGGTCACCACCACAGCCACTTCACCCGCTCCCCGCAGCACCGCCGGCAGCGTGACATTCACCTGGTCCACACCGCCGTACTGCGGCTGTGGCCCGGCATAAGTCGGCGTCAGGACCTGCGTGCCGATCAGCACGTGCGCCGATGCGCCCCCTCTCCGGATGCCGGTTCCAAATAGCGACATGACCGCCACATCGCCGTCGCTTCCCAAGTCGATCGGTACGGTAGTGCAGTTGCCGTGCCCATCGCATCGGGCCGTTGGCTGGAACGTCTGAGTGCCGTTTGCGCGAAATACCTGTATGTAGGCCACGGACGCGCCCTTGCCGCTGCCGTCGGCGGAAAACAGGCTGGGAGCGGTGTCGGCGATAATAACAGCGCCACTCTCCACGTCCACATTGCCGTTCCTCACAACCACGGTGGCCGCACCCGTCGGCATATCGGGCGGAACCACGGCGTTGATTTGCCCCGCCGATACAAACTTCAGCGCCGCCAGCCGCTCCGCTCCCGTTGCATCGCGGAAGACCACGGATGCGCCTCCCAATGTTGTTGGCCACGGAAGCAGAGCAGCGCTCACCGGTCCCGCAGCCAGGTTGTCGCCGTAAATTGAAACCAGCGAATCCGGCGCAACTGGCGCTGTGCCGCTGGCCGCCGACAAGATCGCCAACTGCTTGGGCACTACCGTCAATGCCAAAGCCGTCGAAGTGCTGGGTGCGAATTGCGAATTGCCCGCGTATGCGGCAGTGATCGCCTGCGTCCCCGGCACGGCGAACGAAGTGGTCACCACGGCCTGCCCCGCCGAATTCAGATTCGCCGTCCCCAACACACTCTGCGCGCCCTGGAACGTCACGGCGCCGCCAGGAGTCCCCGCCGGTGAAGTCACAGTAGCTGTTAACGTCACCTGCTGCCCAACCTGAACCGGAATCGGCGTACCCGCCAGCAGAATACTGGTCAGCGACGCCGTCCCCGCCACCGCGATCGGCGCGGAGCTGCTGGCATCGAAGTTGGCGTCGCCGCCGTAGGTCGCGACAATCGAATGCGTGCCCAAAGTCAGGCCGGTCAGGAGAATGCTGACGGCGCCACCACTCAGCGTTCCCGTCCCCAGCGTGATGGTCGCGGCCTTTGATCCCTCCGTCAACGAAACCGTACCCGTCGGCGTCCCCGTGTCGCTCGTCACCTGGACTTTCACCGCGATCGGCTGCCCGTTCAGCCCCGAACTGGCGCTCAGGATCACAGTGTTGGTGGCGTGCCGCCCGACAATCAGCGTCAGCGGCTGCGCGGTGGTGGCTGCAGCAAAGAAGCCGTCTCCATCGTAGGTGGCCGATATCTGATGCGTGCCAGGTGCGAAAGCGGTGGTCGTGAACTGCGCAACCGAATCATCCTGCTCCTGTAAGAGCGGCAACACCACCAGTACCGTGGTGCCATCCAGAAGCGTTACGCTTCCCGAGGGCGCGCCACCTGCTGCAACCAACTGAATGTCGATGGTCACCCGTTGTCCCGCCGGTACCGGATTCTGCGACGGGTTCAGAATAATCTTCGGAGTCGCCGGATTCACGGTCATCATGCTGGCCGCCGACATGCTAGGCGCGAATGTCGAGTCGCCGGCGAAACTGCAACTGATGACGTGCGCCCCGAGCGCGAACGTGGCCGTCACCTTGGCCGTGCCATTGGAGGTCAACACCGGTGTGGCGATTACCGCCGCGCCATCGGACACTGCAATACCGCCCGCCGGAACGCTGCCATCCGCCCCGATTACCGAAGCGGTGATGTTCACCGGCTCGCCAAATGAGGCCATATCGGGAGCCAAACACGTCGTGGTGGTGGAGATCAGAGCCCAGCCGGGCAGGACAACAACCGCCGGAATCAGCCCAAAACGAAGAAAACTCAAGCGCCGCACGGACACACCTGCTGCTAGTGTATAGAACCCGCAAGCCGGGTGGAGGTTTCGCTAAGATCTTCCTAAACCACGGAAACCATTGACACCTACCGGCATTTGGGTTTAAACTTTACCGAACGGTCGGTTTGTCTACCGAGGAGTCGGAGACAAATGCTTCGGGAGGTCGAAACGATAGCTGATCTAGTCAGGCTCGGTGCAGTTGTTCCACGGCGTGGCCGGGCGACACTTGACAAGCACACTCCCCACAACCGACAATGGCCTAAATTTTACATGGGATTGCCCACGCCTTAATTTTGATCCGGGAGGCACGCTAGAAAGTTATGTCTAAAGTAACATCTGCGTTGATGTTGTTCGTTCTCGTACTGGCGATGAGCGTCGCTGTCTACGCCCAAACGCCCACGGGAATCATTTCAGGAGCCGTCACCGATGAATCCGGTGCGGTAGTCCCCAATGCCACGGTAACCATCACCAACAAAACCACTGGCTTCACTCGTACCGTAACCACCAATGCCGAGGGGCTGTTCAGCGCCCCGGCGTTGCCGGCCGGCGAATACGAGGTCCGCGCCGAACTGACCGGCTTCCGCACTACCCTGCGGCAAGCCACAGTGCAAGCCGGCGACACCACCTCGGTGAACCTGCCCATGCAAGTGGGCGGTACCAAGGATGTGGTCACTGTTGAGGGCGTCGCGCCCCAGATCAACTACGAGAACCACTCCATCGAAGGCGTCATCACGCGCCAGAAGATCGAAGGCTTGCCGCTCAACGGACGCAGCTTCATGCAACTCGCGTCCATCGAGCCGGGCGTCACGGTCAGCGCGGGTACAACGTCCCAGTACAATACGTTGGTTAACATCTCCGTGCTCGGCGGAGCATCCGGATTAACCGCCATCAGCGTGGACGGCGGCCCGCTCAAAGACGACATCGAAGGCGCGGGTACGTCCATGAACTTCTCGCAGGAAGTGGTCCAGGAGTTCCAGCTCTCCGCGTTGAACTTCGACCTTTCTACCGACATCACCAGCGTCGGTTCGGTGAACGTGGTCACCCGCCAGGGCGGCAATCAGTTCCACGGCAGCGGCTATTTCTTCTTCCGCGACCACAACATGGCTGCCTACCCGGGACTCAAACGGAATGCCTTGAGCCCGGACCCGTTCTTTGCGCGGCGCAATCCAGGCTTCTGGTTGGGCGGGCCGATCCTGAAGGACAAGCTGTTCTTCTTCTTCAATTACGAGTACATGAACCAGGTGCAAGCTTTCACCGTGCAGCCGGACATCCCGTCCGTCGCCGGTCTGGCGAACACCTTCGGAAGCCCGTACCATTCCAAAACGCTCAGCCTCCGCTTCGATTACCGGCTCTCTTCGAAGCACACCTTGTTTGCCCGCTACTCGCATGACGGCAATCAGGGCCTCGGCCCCAATGGTGGGTCGCCGTTCCCGTCAAGTTGGCTGAAGAACGTCAACTGGGCTGACCAGACTGCCTTCGGCGTCACCAGTATTTTGAAGTCGAACGTTGTAAATGATTTCCGGTTCACTTATGCCTATTGGCACAATCGTAACCTGTTCCCGACGTCGGGGGACTGCGGTCAAAACTGTCTGGGTCTCGGTTTCCCACAGCTCACTTTGGTGGGATCCAGCAACTTCCAGGTGGGCGACACCTCCAACGCCACTCAAGGCCGCGACCTCCGCCGATTCACCTTCCAGGATAGTCTGACCTGGCAAATGGGCTCGCACCGCATCCGCTTCGGCGCGCTGCTGGAACACAACACTGGAACTGGTTTCTGGGGCTACTGCGATCCGGCCTGCGCCGTCGCCTATTCGCCGGAATTCCTGACCAAGACCCTGACAGCGCCTGGAGTGGCGGCTTTCTTCCCGAACCTGCCCAAGGTCATCACCAGCAACGCCGATCTCCTGGCGCTGCCGTTTGCCGGTGCGTCCATCGGCCTGGGTGATCCCAGCCAGCCGCCACCGTTCAACATCGACACTGCGAAGATCAACAATCGCTACCGCTTCTACGGCCAGGACACATGGAAAATTACCCCGAAAATCACCCTCAACTACGGGTTGGCCTGGGAGTATGAGAGCAATCTGTTCAACGAAGATCTCGCCAAGCCGGCGTTCCTCGCGCCGCTTTATGGCAGCGATCTCAGCCCGACACATTCCAACACCGGCAACTTCTCGCCCTCTTTGGGCTTTGCCTGGAACGTCGGCAACAACAACAAGACGGTCATCCGCGCTGGCGCTGGCCTCTATTACGACACCGAGCAGCTTTACCGCCGGTTACAGGAGCGCTCCGAGATCGGCCCGCTCGGCAACGGCCGCATCCTTGAGCCGTCCACGCAGTACACCAATATCTTCCCCGGCATCATCAACGTTGGCGTGACTGCGGCCACTGGCAAAGTCTCACCGATTCCGGTTGGCGCTCTCCTGCCCAGCGCGGCGATCACTAACCTTACTCTCGGACAATTCCTGCAGATTCTCGCGCAGCAGACCCCGATCCTTCAGGCCGCGCTGACGCCCACCAACAAGAACGACCTGACCATCCGGCCCATCGACATCAGCAAGTCCGGTAGTCAGTTGGTGCCCCGGAACTACCCGGTGCAGCACAGCTATCACATGTCCGTCGGGATGCAGCGTGAGCTCCGGCACGACTTGGTGCTCAACGTCGACTTTGTCCGCCGCGTCTTCATCGACGAGCTTTACAGTGGCGGAAATATCGACCTCAACCTGTTCAACCGGACCATCAACGGCGTTCAGTCGCCGATTATCCCAATCTGTCCGGCCGCCCAGCGCAACACCCCGGGCGTGGAGTGCTCTAACGGCGCCATTTCCTTCTGGGTGCCGGGCGCTCGCCAAACCTACACCGCCATGCTGGTTAAGGCGGACAAGCGTTTGTCCAATCGCTACCAGTTCACGGCCTCTTACGCGCTCCAATCAGAGAAGGGCGTGAATGGCATCCAGAATCTGAGCAACTACACCAGCAGTTGGGGACCCCAAGCCGGGCGTCAACTCCTGAATGTGGTTGGCATCGTCGATCTGCCGTGGGGCCTCCAACTCGGCTTTATTTCCACTATGGCCAGCCGTGGTCCCATCATGCCGGTCATCTCCGGTATCGACATCAACGGCAATGGCTCCGGCGTGACACCTCTTCCCGGGCTGTCCTACAACTGCCTGAACCTTGGTTGCGGTAAATCCGAGCTCGAAGCGGCTGTGGCAAGTTGGAACTCGACCTATGCCGGGAAGAAAGACCTCGCTCCCAATGGTGGCAAGACGATTCCCAGCATCACGTTGCCTGCTAACTACCGCCTGGGCCGCCCCTTCGATTCCCAGGATCTCCGGCTGACCAAGACCTTCACGTTGAAGGAACGCTACAAGTTCGCTGTTCTGGCTGAGATGTTCAATGTGTTCAACTACCAGAACTACCAAGGCTACAACTTCGATCCTTCCTCGGGTGTGTTCGGTATCCCGACACAACGCGCAGGCCAGACGTTTGGTTCCGGCGGACCGCGCGCTGTGCAACTCGGCGCCCGCGTCAGCTTCTAAGCATCACCGAAGAACCCCGGCTGATCGCTCAGCCGGGGTTTTTGTTTGTGCCGTGGCACCGGCATTCGTGCCGGTGTTGGTTTATCCGCGTTTATCCGCAGCCGATTCCCTACTTCCCCTCCGCTGAATAGGACCGGACTTAGATAGAGTGATCTTATGCAAGGCAGCCAACACTCGCCTTTGAAACAGCCTGAACTCAGACGTTCCCGAATCACCAAGGAAATCCTTGCCTATCTCATCGCATGTGGCATCGCAGGACTCGTGATTACCAGTCTCCTCGTATTCCAATCCAACAGTCATGGGTTGTTACCTAGCGGCTTTGGCGGTGTGCTCGTCTTTCCCGGCTACATAATAGCGATGTTCGTGCCGTCGGTTTGGGGATCGCTCTTCGTTCTCATAGGCGTTGACGCTGTACTCTGGGGATCGCCGCTATTCGTCGTTTGGAAATTGTGGCAGTTTAGGAAGGTCAAATAGCTTCTTGCAATCAACCCATCCTTGTAGGCGCATCTCGCCTGTGCCGGATCGCTTGGTCCGGCCGCCTCTCCCACCACCCACTTCCTACCGCCCACCGCCTCCCTACTTCCCATCCACCGAGAACGCCAACAACACATTCCCCGGCAGCCCGTTCCAAACCCCGTACCC
>DASQGY010000227.1:0-29293 GCA_035632375.1 Bryobacteraceae bacterium
CCCGCGATCTTGGATCACGCGAAACCCAACAATATGTCTCCCTTCTTTTCAACTGCTTACGGGCATCCCGCCCCTCGACCAAAACCCACCCGGCGCTAAAGTCTCTTCCAGGAGAGAGTTGCTTTCGGGCGCTTCGCAAGAGGCGCCCACTTTTTTTGGTGCCTCCAAAATGGCCAGAACCAACGGAAAATCATCCCACGAACGTGGACACCGCAAGCAGTGCATCACCAACATCCTTGCCGGCATCGACGCGAGCTGGGCAGTAGAAGCAAATAAACCAAAGGCCACCCTCGCCGACTACATCCGGCTCACTCAACTGGAACGCGAGCTCGAACAGGAGGTGGACCAACCCCAGGAGATCGTCATCACGTGGGCAGACCCAAGGCCAACACGGAATACCGGAAAATAGACTACAAGCCTCTCCCTTCGCAACAGAAATTTCACGATTCGCCGGCTCGCTTCAAAGGTTTCTCCGGACCAATCGGGTCCGGCAAAAGTCAGGCGCTCTGTCAGGAATCAATTCGGCTCAGCTACCTGAATCCCGGTCGGCAGGGGCTCATCGGCGCTCCTACTTATCCGTTGCCGCTGTCAAGGGGGATGCGCCGCAGCGTGCAATTGGGGTAAAGAACCGCGCTGAGCCAAAAAACCCAGGACAGGCAGCGCTGTCCGCACGCCGTGGCCAATTAGGGATTCCTTCCGGGCTGTGCGGCTTGGGACAGCGAAGCCAGTCCCCGGTTTTTCCGGCCATTGCGCTACAGTGGGGATGCGCCGTGATCTCCGTTCAAAACGTCTCCAAGGTTTATCATCTTTACCAACATCCCTTCGATCGTGTGCTCGACAGTTTTGCGCTTGGCGACCGGCGTAGCGCGGAGTTCTGGGCGTTGCGCAACATCAACTTTCATGTGGACAAAGGCGAAGTGATGGCACTGGTCGGACCCAATGGCTCGGGCAAGAGCACGCTGCTGCAAATCATCAGCGGGATTCTGCAGCCGACGGCCGGGCGAGTTTTGTGCGGCGGACGGATCGCCGCGCTTTTGGAACTAGGCGCAGGATTCAACGCGGAATTCAGCGGACGCGACAACGTTTATCTCAACGGCGAAATCATGGGCCTGTCGCGGAAAGAGATGGATCGGGCTTTTCCACAGATCGAAACTTTCGCGGAGATCGGCAAGTTCATCGACCGTCCGGTGAAAGAGTACTCCACCGGAATGTACGTGCGGCTGGCTTTTTCCACTGCAATTCACATCGATCCCGAAGTCCTGATTGTCGACGAAGCGCTGGCAGTCGGCGACGCGATTTTCGCCGGGCGATGTATCCAGAAATTCGAAGAGCTGCGCCAGCGGAAAGTAACCGTGCTGCTGGTGTCGCACGATCTGGGCCTGGTGAAGCGGCTGGCCGACCGCGCGGCGTTCATGCTGGAAGGCAAGATTGTGATGGAGGGCACGCCCAAGGACGCGGTGAATCAATACGTCGGATACGTGCTGGATCGCGAGCGGAGCGTGGAGAAGCAGAGCGGCGCAAACGAGGGAATCGCGGCGAAGAGCAGTTTTCGCCACGGCGATGGCGCGAGCCGCATTGTGGATGTGCGGCTGCTGAACGGGGCGGGAGAGCCATGCAGCGCTTTTCGTCCTGGAGAAACGCTGATCGTACGCGTGCGCGCGGTGTTCCAGCAAGCGATCGCAGATCCGGTGGCCGGCATTCTGATTCGCAATCGCATTGGCATGGATGTGTTCGGGACCAACACTCGTTTGGAAGGGATCGACCTAGGTGCGATGCAAGCGGGCGAAACGCTCGAAGTGGAATTCGAGGTCGATTGCTTGCTGAGCCGCCAGGAGTATACACTGACCGTTGCCACTCAATATCGGAACGGGCTCAGCCAGGACTGGCTGGATGACGTGCTGGACTTTCGGGTGGTGGATACGAAGGATGTTGCTGGAGTGCTGAACCTGAATACTCGAGTGCGGCATCAAAAGGTCGCGCCAGTTACGGATCGGGAAGGGAGCGGCGTCGGCCGGGAATGATTTACGCGATCGTATTGGCGATAGTTGTCGGCACGCTGTGCCTGGTCACCATCATCAAGACCCGGTCGGTGAAGAATCAAGCGGATTTTCTGGTAGCGGGGCGGAAGTTGCCGTGGCCGGTGCTGGTGTTCACGTTGTTGTCGTCGTGGATCGGCGCGGGTAGTTTGTTCGCCGGCGGTGAGAACGCATATAAGAACGGATTTGCGGCGTTGTGGCAACCGGCGGGGGGATGGGTAGGCTTGATTGTGATCGCACTGATTGCTGGAAGGGCTCGGCGATTTGCGCAATTCACAGTTCCGGACCTGCTGGAAACCAGATATAACGCCATCGCGCGCGTGATGGGCACGATCGCAATCGTGATCTCCTACACCGTCATCGCCAGCTATCAGTTCAAGGGCGGCGGCGATATTCTGCATCTTATCTTTCCCGACAGCATCAGCCGCGACCAGGGTATGTGCATCATCGCCGCCTTCGTAATTGTGTTCACCGCCGCGGCGGGAATGGCGTCCATT
Source organism: Bryobacteraceae bacterium (assembly GCA_035632375.1). Classification (GTDB taxonomy): domain Bacteria; phylum Acidobacteriota; class Terriglobia; order Bryobacterales; family Bryobacteraceae; genus Palsa-89. The sequence continues at coordinate 2,534 of DASQGY010000227.1, forward strand.
GCTTATCTTGACTTAGTAATTGGTGCGTTAGTGACGACCATCGTGGTTATTGCGATCCCGCTGCTGCTCAACAAAGCGGGAGGTTGGGATCACGTGAGATCAGTTCTGCCGCCCACGCATTTTCAAGTTCTCGGGAACATCTCTATATGGGAAGCGTTCAATTACATGATTCCCACCATGCTTCTGCTCATCGGCAATCAGGGCATGTACCAGAAGTTTTTCTCGGCGCGCTCGGAGAAAGATGCCAAGTACGCGGTGTACGGATGGATTGTAGGCACTCTGCTGCTGGAGACGCTGCTGGTCACAATGGCTGTCCTTGGTAGTTCGCTGTTTCAAACTGAGCACCCGCGAGAAATCATTCCCATCACCGCGTTCAAGGGGCTGCCTTCCCTGGTTGGAGCAGTTCTCCTGGGCGGGGTTTTCGCGAAAGTGATCTCCACTGCGAACAACTATCTGTTTTCGCCGTCGACGAATTTGATCCACGATGTCTATGGCAGGTTCATGAACCCGCACGCATCGGAGCGTCGGAAGCTGGTGATGTCCAGAGTGATCGTGCTGCTGCTCGGACTATTCGCGCTGCTGCAGGCTACGAGGTTTGAATCGATTTTGAATGCGGCGGTATATGCTTACACGGTGTACGGAGCCGCGGTTACACCCGCTGTGATGGCAGTCTTCTTCTGGAAGCGCGCTACGACAGCGGGCGCTATCACTTCCATCGTGTTGGGCGCCGGCATTACGGTGGGCTTGAATCTCGCAGGGTATGAACTGGCGATTTATCCGGCCTTGGGCGCTTCGGTGATCAGCTTAGTGGTGGTCAGCTTGCTGACTGCCGCGCCGCCAACCGAGAAATGGAAGCCGTTTTTTGAGAGTTAATATGCAGATCAACGAAATCCAAAAAGCATTAAAAGAAGAAGGCCTGGATGGATGGCTCTTCTTCGATCATCATCAGCGCGACCCGCTGGCCTATCGCGTTTTGAAATTGAATCCGGGCCGCACCGTGACGCGGCGCTGGTATTATCTGATTCCCACAGTGGGCGAGCCGCGGGGATTGGTGCACGCCATAGAGTCCCATGTGCTCGATGGACTGCCAGGTAAGATGCAGATCTACTCGAGTTGGGGCGCACAGGTGGACGGGCTCAAGGACTTAGTAACTGGCTGCCGCCGAATCGCGATGCAGTATTCGCCGAACTGCGCCATCCCGTATGTGTCGCTGGTGGACGCTGGGACACTCGAACTGGTCCGCGGCACGGGCGTTGAAGTGGTCACCTCGGCAAATCTCATTCAGCTTTTTGAAGCCCGCTGGAGCGCGGAGCAACTGGAGATGCACCTGGAAGCAGGCCGCCGTGTGGATGAAGTGCGAGCTGCCGCGTTCGAGAAGATCGGTGCCGCGCTACGCGCCGGTGAAGCGATCGACGAATGGGCAGTCAATCGTTTTATCCGCGCCGGTTTCGAAAAGGCCGGCCTGGTTACCGATCACGGTCCCATCGTGGGCGTGAACGCGAACATGTCGAATCCGCATTATGAACCGGGGCCGGAGGGCAGCGCGCCGATCCGCAAAGGCGACGCAGTGCTGATCGATATGTGGGCGAAGCTCGATAAGCTGGCCGCGGTTTTCTACGACATTACCTGGACCGGATATTGCGGCGCGGAAGCCCCCGCCGAGATTCAGAACGTGTACTCGGTCGTCGCCGGCGCGCGCGATCGCGCCATTGAGCGCGTGAAGTCTGCTGTGAGCCGCGGCGATCTTCTGCACGGATTCGAGGTGGACGACGCGGCGCGCGGCTATATCAAGGAGAAGGGCTTCGGCGATTACTTCGTCCACCGGACCGGGCACTCCATAGGCGAGGAAATCCACGGAACGGGCGCGAACATGGACAATCTGGAGACGCACGATGAGCGCCGGATCACCGCCGGAACGTGCTTCTCCATCGAGCCGGGCGTGTATCTGCCGGAGTTCGGAATCCGCTCGGAAGTGAATATGTACGTCGGAACGGGCGAGGCGCGCGTCACCGGGCAAATGCAGCAAAAGCTGGTGTCGATCACCTAACCGCGCGGCAATCAGGCTTCAGTATCAGCAGTTTCCGCAAAATCGACCCCATAGGAAATTTCGATTGGACCGCTCAGCGAACGGCGGCATACGCTGGACTATGGCAACCGTACACGTTATGGAGCCGCCCCGCTCCCAAATCGCGCTCTTACATCGCATCAGCAGCATTGTGAGTTCGCATCTTTCGATCGACGAAATGCTCGGCGAGATCGTCGGATTGACGGTGCAGGTTACGGAATGCGACGCCTGCCTGGTCTACCTCTTGGAGCGCGAGACGGACGAGGTGGTTTTGCGCGCGTCGCAAGTACCGCACGCGGCCGCACTCGGCACGCTGCGCATGCAGGTCGGTGAAGGCGTTACCGGTTGGGTGGCCGAGCATAAATCGGTGGTGGCCCTGGCGTCGAACGCGGGCGCCGATGCGCGGTTCAAGCGGTTCCAGGCGCTGGTCGAAGACACGTACGAGGCCTTCTTGTCGGTTCCGCTGGTGAGCGGTGGTGACGTGATTGGCGTCATCAACGTGCATCATCGCGAACGGCATCATCATACGGCGGACGAGATCGCGCTGCTGACCTTCATTGGCGAACAAATGGGCAGCGCGGTATCAAAGTCGCTGTTGGCGGAAGCGAATGCGCGGCTGCTGGAAGAGACGCTGGAGATGAAGCGCCAGCTCGAAACCCGCAAGGTGGTGGAGCGTGCCAAGGGCATTCTGCAACAGCGCTACAGCCTCACCGAGGAAGAAGCGTACTTGCGATTGCGCAACGAGAGCCGCCGGCTGCGCAGGCCGATGAAGGATTTGGCGGAGGCGATTATCCTGGCGGAGGATTTGAGCCGCAAGAGCGAGGCGGGCGCGTAGGGTTACGGTCGCCTTGGGCCGAGTAACTTGAGATGTTTCGGTTCTGCGCCGACAACTGGTTGTAGCGGGATAGATCGATCGAAGGTGACCAGGCGGCCTCCCCGATGCACAGCCAAGGCCAGAAGGTACACATCGGTGATCTTTTGGTACCCAGCAATAAGGGCTGCTCGGAACAGACGGCCGTTCAAAAGCGAGATATCATCCGGCCAGAATTCGTGGTGGGCAGTCGAACAAAGGTCATGTAGCCGCGAGATAACGTCCGCAGCCGTTGCATCTACGCTTGGGTAACCAGGGCTTGATAAGATTCGAACGACGCCGTTCACAGTAATTGGGCACGTTGCCCAGGGGCGCTGCCGATTCACCTCGAACCAGGCGTGCGCATCGTCATGGCTGGGATGAGCCGGATCGAAGAGCGCCACCAGAACGTTGACATCGAGCAGGGAAGCGTTCAATCAGAATCCCGCAGCTTATTGACTAAGGCCAGGGACGGAATCTTGGCGCCGGGTTTTGGTGTGAAGAGACGTACGCCATTGCGCACCCGAGGCGCGGTTCTAGGTTTCAAAGCGATGCGGACCAGGTCTGAGATCACCTGTCCGGCTGTTTGTCCCCGCTGCTGAGCCAGACTCTTGGCCGCGTGCATCACGTCCTCATCGAGATCGAGTGTCGTTCTCATTTCCTTCAGAATAGCACATCACGCATCAGATGCTTGATGCGGCGGCCCTAATTTGGTCAACACCTTCCGCATTCGCCCGTGCGCCAGCACTACGTCCGGATCGCGCTGCATCGCGTCGTCATAGCGCTTCTGGAACCCAACCCCGGCCTGGTTCGGCACCAGCAATTCTCGCGATTGGGCGATGAATCGTTCCGCTTCGGCTGCGCTCGGCGGCTCCTTGGCATCCATGGCCTCGTCAATCAGTACCACCAGTTGCGACAATTCGCGCAGCCAGGCGAACCACGGATCGTTCAACAGCAGGTGCAACATCTCATTCGGCGACTGAATGCGCGCCACATCGCGCTCATAGCTGGCGCGTTCGGAGTCGAGCAGCGTTTTGTGAAGAGTAAGAAGGCCGTTGCGCAAGTCGGTGAGGCGCTGCTGCACCGGACTGAATGAAGGCTTGTTCGGCAACATCGATATCTCTTGCCATGGTAGCTCCGCTGAAACCACGCCCAAACGGAGCGCCCCGGTCAACGTCTAAAATGAAATGGTGCGGACCGACTCCACCCTACAGCTCGCCACCGGCTATCTCGATCAGGTGCGTCAGGAAATTGGAAAAATCATCGTTGGCCAGCAAGGTGTGGTTGACGGCGTGCTCATTTGCCTCTTGGCCGGAGGCCACGTGTTGCTGGAAGGGGTGCCTGGACTTGGCAAGACCACGCTGCTCCGAACGCTTGGCCGGGTGCTGCACCTCAAGTACTCGCGCATCCAGTTCACGCCCGACCTCATGCCCGCCGACATCGTGGGCAGCATGATTATCGAAGCGGACGATCATGGAGCGAAGGGGCTGCGATTCCAGCCCGGGCCGATCTTCGCGAATCTGGTGCTGGCCGACGAGATAAATCGCGCCACACCCAAGACGCAATCGGCGCTGCTCGAAGCCATGCAGGAGCGCACCGTCACCAGCGGCAACACCACGCACGAACTGGAAGCGCCATTCCTGGTGATGGCCACGCAGAACCCGATCGAGATGGAAGGCACATATCCGCTGCCCGAAGCGCAGCTCGACCGGTTCCTGATGAAGATTCTGGTGCTGTATCCATCGCGCGAAGATCTGAATCGCATCGTCGAGCGGACCATTCACCTGGAGGACAACTCCATCCATCAGGTAGTGGATCGCGACGCGATTATGCAACTGCGCGCCGCTTGTCGCGACGTTCTGGTGGCGGAACACGTCCAGGAATACGCCATCGATCTGGTGATGGCGACGCAGCCGGGAACGCCTTATGCCCACGAGTTGGCGACCAAATACATCCGCTACGGCAGCTCGCCGCGCGGCGCACAGGCGTTGGTGGAATGCGGCCGCGTGCTGGCGCTGATGCGCGGCCGGTTGAATCTCAGCATCGACGACATTCGTGAAATCGCGCCGGCGGTGTTGCGCCATCGCATCATCCTCAATTTCGACGCCCACGCCGACGGCCAGACACCCGAGACGATTCTGAGCAAGGTTATCGAAAACATCACCTCCGCGGCAGTCAAGTGAAACCAACTCCGCTCATCGACAGTAAATTTCTCGAGAAGCTCGAGCGGCTGGCTATCCAATGGCAGAAGTCGTTTCCCGGACTGGTGGGCGGGCACAACATCTCGCATTTTGCCGGCCCGGGCCAGGAGTTTCTGGATCATCGCCAATTCCATCATGGCGACGACCTTCGCGCAGTCAACTGGCGCGCCTATCTTCGCTTGGAAAAACTGTTCCTGAAAATGTTCCAGGTGGAGCCGAGGATACCGGTGCGTATCATGCTGGATTGCAGCAATTCCATGATCACCGGCGGCGTGGCCAAATTCGATTACGCGCGCCGGCTGGCGGCGGCGCTTTGTTATATCGGCCTGGTGCGGCTGGATACGATTTGCATACAGCCTTTTGCCGAAGGACTGGGCGATTCGTTCCTTTGCGGTGGCGGGCGCCATCGGTTCATTCCGGCAGTGAATTTCCTGCAGGATGTGAAGCCCGGCGGCCGCACGAACTATTTTCAGGTGGCGCGCGACTTCATCTCGAAGTATCCGCAGCGCGGCCTGCTAATAGTCGTCTCCGATTTTCTCGACGACTCCGGCTGCGAGAAGCCCTTGCAATATCTGGCCGACTTCGGGCATGAGCTGATGCTGTTGCACGTCTGGTGCGAGGAAGACCGGCTTCCGCCTTGGGACGGGCAACTGGAATTGGTGGACGCTGAAACCGGCTCGATGCTGGAGATTGGTTTCGATGACGACTCGCGGCTCAACTACACCGAGGCCTTCGATGAATATGCCAAAGCGATTCAGCGCATCGGCCTGCGCAACAGCGGACGATATGTAGGGATTTCGACGGGTACTCCTATCGAGGAAGCGATATTCGGTCCCATGGCGCGCTCCGGAGGAGTGCAATAGGTCGCGATGTTTTTCCTCAACCTCACCCTGCCTGAGTTTCTCGCGCTGCTGGGATCGGTCTCCGGCGTGGTGGTGGCGCTCTATCTTTTGGACCGCATGCGGAAGAAGCATACCGTGTCCACTCTGCGCTTCTTCGCCGCATCGGAACGGCCGCCGGTCCTGAAGCATCGGCGTAAGCTGCAGCAGCCCTGGTCGCTGATTCTGCAATTGCTGAGCCTGCTGCTTCTGCTGCTGGCGATCGCTCAACTGCGCTGGGGCTCGCCGACACGCGCATCACGCGATCATGTGCTGATTCTCGACACCTCGGCGTGGATGGCGGCGCGCTCCGGGCAAACGCGATTGATAGATCAGGCGCGCACGGCGGCGCGAAACTACGTGAAGCTGCTCCCTTCGAGCGATCGTGTGATGGTGGTGCGCGCCGATGTACTATCTACTCCCGCGACGCTGTTTGAGAACGACCGCCGGAAAATTCAACAAGCCATCGACCAAACGCAGCCCGGCGCCGGGCCGTTGAACATCGAGCAGGCGCTGGAGTTCGCTCAAGATGCGCAGCGGCTGCACTCGCAGCAGGCCGGCGAAATCGTGTTTGCGGGTACGGGACGAATTTCGGGCGACAAGGCGCCACTGCTCGTTACCCCTGTAAATCTAAGGATGCTGCCGCTCATCGGGCCGACGGAGCACTGCGGACTGCGCAAGGTCAGCGTGCGGCGTTCACTCACCGATCCGGATAGTTGGGAAGTGTTCATCGTGGTGAAGAACTACGGGGAACGCGCACGCTCCGCGCCGCTCGGTGTACAGTTCGGTGGGTCTCCGGTGGGGACGCGGCGTTTCGATCTGAAACCGGGCGCGGAGGAGAATGCCACATTCCGCTTCAAGACTCGCGCAGCGGGATGGCTGGAGGCGCGGCTGCTGACGCAAGATGCATTTCAAGCGGATACGCGCGCCGTGCTGGAACTGCCGGCCCGCAAAGTTTTGCCAGTGACGGTGTATTCCAATGAACCCGACCTGCTGCGGCCAGTGTTCACAGCGATACCGGGCGTACAGGCGACGTTCCAGCCGGTATCGAGCTACGATGCGAACCTTCGCACTGGCATCGTCTTGCTTGATCGATTCGCGCCGCCTGCGCCTCCCGCTACAGAGAGCATCTGGATGGAGCCGCCTGCCGGAAAGTCGCCGATACCCGCGAGAAGCATCGGACAGAAAGTGAAATTGAAACGCTGGAGCGCGGACCATCCGTTGGGCGCCGGATTGCGAGCGAAGGATCTGGAATTGACGAATGCCGAAGTGTTCACGACGCAACCGGGCGACATTGCAATTGCGGAATCGGATGCGGGCGTATTGATCGCCGCGCGGCCAGGCAAGCCGAAGATAGTGGTCTTCGGATTTCATCCGGTGCGGTCCGGCTTGAAATACGAGCTCACCACGCCGCTGCTGTTTGCTAACATCCTGCGCTGGATGGCGCCGGATATTTTTCGATCGTGGGAGCTGACGGCGGGTACGGTTGGCACAGTGGATGTGGAACTGGAAACTGAGGCCGATCCAGCCAGTGTGCGGGTAGTAACTGAGGCCGGCAAGCCGCTTCCGTTCACCACCGACGCCCGCACGTTGCGATTTTTCTCCGGCAGTCCGGGGATCGTTCGCGTGCTCACCGGCGACCGGGAATTGGTCTACTCACTTACGTTGCCGCAACCGGGCGACGTGGTTTGGACGCCCGCCAAGGCCAAGCATGGATTGCCGCCGCGCGCGCCGCTGGAGGCCGCCGCCACCGACATTTGGCAATGGTTGGCTGTATTGGGCGGCCTGGGCCTGTTGCTGGACTGGATCCTGTACGGCCGCATGCAAAGGGGCGCGGCTGCGGCCACGCACACCATTCGTCGCGCGCTCTGGAGAAAAGCGTCATGACCTTCGAACGCGCCTGGGTGTTGCTCCTTCTGTTACTGCCAATCGGCTGGACCTTGTTGGAGCTGGGGCGAACTCGCCGGAAAACAGCGCTGTTCCTGAAGGCCGCGGCGTTCGTCGCCATCCTGCTGGCGCTGGCCGAGCCGAAGCTGACGCTGCCCGAAACCAAGATGGCCGTGGCGGTGTTGGTCGATACATCCGCGAGCGTTTCCTCGCAGGATCTGGCGCGCGCTTCGGCGCTCGCAACTACGCTCGAGAAATCGCGCGGCCGCCATTGGGTGCGGGTATTTCCCTTCGCCCGCACGGTACGCAATGCCGCGCCTGAAGAGAACAGGAATGGATGGCAGTTGAAATACACAGCCGGCGAAGCTGGCCGCGCCACCGATCTGGAGGCCGCTATCCGCGAAGCCGTCAGCTCGCTTCCATCCGGTCTGGTGCCTCGCCTGGTCCTGATTTCCGACGGGAAGGAAAACGCGGGCACCATCACCAGGGCCACCTGGCAGGCGCAGCACCTGGGAATTCCTATCGATACCATTGCGCTCGAAGGCAGGTCGAAGCCGAGCCTGCGACTCGAATCGGTGAGCCTTCCAACCATGGCGTTTACCGGCGAGCAATTCGCCGTGGACCTGGATATACTGTCGCCCGAGCCGGTCTCGTGCACGGTCCAGATTAGCGCGGAAGGAAAAGTCCTCGGCTCAAATCGCGTTGCGCTGGAGAAAGGCAACAATCAAATCCGCGTGCACGCCAGCTTGAATTCCGCCGGTGCGCTGAACCTTTCGGGCGTGATACGCGCCGGCAATCTGGGCGAAATCCAGTTCGATCGGGCAGTAACATTGCGGCGTCCGAAGGTGCTCTATGTCTCGCAGGATCCGGAGGGCACGGAAACTCACCTGATGCAGAATCTCGCGGCCGCGCAGTTCGATGTGGACCGCACCAGCGATTTGATGCACGGGACACTGAGCGATTACCAGTTGGTGGTGCTCAACAATCTCGACTTGGAATCCATGCCGCTGCAGAGAAAAGATGAAGCGGAGAAATTCGTCAAGCAGGGCGGGGGATTGCTGGAGATCGCCGGCGAGCGCAACGTTTACACCGACACCAAGAAGGCCGAGGATTCGCTGGATCGCGCACTTCCCGCCAAGCTCGCGCCGCCGCGATCGCCGGAAGGAACGGCGGTGGTGCTGATCATCGACAAATCATCGTCCATGGAAGGCAAGAAGATCGAGCTGGCGCGGCAGGCAGCGGTGGGCGTGGTGGAAAACCTGCGGCCAATCGATTCCGTCGGCGTTCTCATTTTCGACAACTCCTTCCAGTGGGCCGTGCCGATGCGCCGCGCCGAAGACAAGTCGATGATCAAGCGGTTGATTTCCGGAATCGTACCCGACGGCGGAACACAGATCGCTCCCGCGCTGGCCGAAGCGTATCGCAAGGTGCTGCCATCGAAGGCGACATTCAAACATATCGTGTTGCTCACCGACGGGATTTCCGAGGAGGGCGATAGTCTGGATCTGTCGAAGGAAGCGGCGGCGCAGCGCGTGACCATATCCACCGTCGGCTTGGGGCAGGACGTCAACCGCGCTTATCTTGAAAAAGTAGCATCGCTGGCGCAAGGTAAATCGTATTTCTTGAACGAGCCGGCGGGGCTGGAGCAGATTCTACTCAAGGACGTGATGGAGCACACCGGGTCGACCGCCGTGGAGAAGACGCTCAAACCCATAGTCGCCAAGAATGTGGAGATTCTCGATGGTGTGGGAATCGACTCCGCGCCTGCGTTGAAGGGCTATGTGAAATACATCGCCAAGCCGACCTCCGACACGATCCTGAAGGTGGATGAGAAGGACCCGCTGCTGGTTCGCTGGCAGTACGGCCTGGGCCGCGCCGACGTGTTCACTTCCGATGCCAAGAGCCGCTGGGCTGCCGACTGGGTGGGCTGGAAAGGCTTCGATAAACTCTGGACCAACATCTTCCGCGATTTGTTGCCCCACGCCGAGGCCGGTGAGGCGAAGGCCGAATACGACAGCGCCAGCGGCGATCTGATTGTCAACTATCATCTCGGGCGCGATGTGCCGGAGCCGAAGAAGCTGCCGAACATTTTTGTCATGGGCGCGAACGGATTCCAGCAGCCGGTGCCGGTCGCAAAGTTGGCCGACAAATCGTATCGCGGAAGGATTCACATCGGACAACAGCAGGGCCTATTCCGGATTCGGCCGCTCGAGGAATCGCACGCGTTTCCGGAAGTCGGCTACTATCGTCAGGAACAGGAGCTGCTGGACTACGGATCGAATCCGTTTCTGCTGAAATCCATCGCCGACTTCACCGGCGGCCGCTTCAATCCAGCTCCGAAGCAAGTGTTCGACGCAGGCGGGCGCTCGGAGGCATCGACGCTGCGCTTGTGGCCTGGGCTGTTGGCTTTCGCAATCGCCCTCAACCTAGCGGAGCTAATCTTCCGCAAGGGTAAAGCGATGATGGACGCCCTTTTGGCGAAAAAGAGCTAATGCGGTAGGGCATGAAACGTTGGTCGGTTTTGCCGCGCAATCAAATAGTCGGCGAGTTGCTCGATGTGTGTGTCGATGACGGGAGCCCACCGCAATCTATTTCACCGCTGACTGAGAGTTTCATTCGTTCAAAGACTTTCTCGGGTATACCACAATGATCCGCGTAAGATTTGTTATCTTTCTGCTCCTTGCTGGGAGTTGGACCTCAGCACAGACTCCAACAAGCTCAGCCGTAACTGACCGGCAGCGAGGACTTGTTGATCTTGCGAGGCGACGCTTCCAGGCATTCTTCGAGGGAGACAAGACGGCGTACGAAAAGCTGGTTGCCAAAGACGCAGTGTTCGCTTATTCAAACGGTCGGACACTGAAGTACGCCGAGGCCATGGAGGAGTTAGCGCCACTAGCGAAGGCGGGAACATATAGCTTTCACTATGAGGACGTTCAGTTCCGCGACTTTGGCGACAGCGCACTGTTGGTGTATCGCTTGGTCTTTCGCGGCCCACCTGCCGTTGGAGGCGACTATCAGGGAGTAGAGAGCGACACTTTTATTCGGCGCAATAACGAATGGAAGCTAATCGCCATACATGGCTCAACTATCCCCTATCCGAACCGCGTCAGCACTTCGCTCGATGCCAGATTGCTCAGTGAGTATGTGGGGCGGTTTGAAAACGCGCCAGGCGTCTATTACGACATAACGTGCGAGGGCAACCAACTGATGGGCGAAAGAAACGGTTTCCAGAAAGTCCCCTGGTTTGCGGAGTCCACCGATATATTTTTTGTACCTTCCGATCCAACCGCGAGTCGTGTTTTCCTTCGCGACTCGAACGGGCGTGTCTCGAAAATAGTTCGGATAGACGTGCAGGGCAATACCGAATGGACGCGAATGTCTAAGTAGAGGAGGACAGGACCAGGGAGGCAACGGTCTCCAGATGATACGTCTGCGGGAACAGATCCACCAGCGTGACTCTCTCGATTCGATAGCCGCTCGCCAGAAGGCCTTGGAGGTCCCGCGCCAGTGTTGCTGGATCGCATGAGACGATAGTCACGCGCGGAGCACGGATTCGAGCCAACTCTCGCACCACGATCTTGCCTAAGCCCGCTCGCGGCGGATCGGCCAAAACCAGATCGGGTATCTCGCCGAGACCTGCCAGGTAATCCTCACTATTCGCGATTACCGCATGAACGGACTGCTGGGTGTTGTGCTCCAGATCGCGGAAGGCACTCTGGCTCGATTCGACGGCGGTCACTTTTTTGTATCGTTGAGCGAGGCGCACCGCGAACAGTCCGACGCCCGCGTAAAGATCCACTGCCGATTCGCCCGCTAGGTCGCCGATGGCGCACTCCACCAACTGCTCGATCAGGAATCGGTTCACCTGGAAGAACGAGTTCCGGCTCACGCGAAAGCCGTTGTATTCGAGCGGCGCGTTGCTGCCCAGCGATTCGAATATCGCCAGCGCGGCCTTGGGCACTCGATCCAGGATGTTCACCTGCACCTGCGATTCATTGGTGAACAACTCCACGGTAGCGGTGGCTGGCGGAAGTCCGCGGCTCAGCTTGGCGATGGCATCGTTCAGCGCAGGCGACACGATGGGGCAGTGATCGATTGCACACAACTTGTGCGACCCGTGCTCGAAGTAGCCCGCGGCTCCGTTGGCGATGTGGAGCTGCATGCGATTGCGGTATTGCCAAGGCTCGCCCGCGATTGTTCCGATATCGCCCGAGAACTCGATCTTGCCGACACGGCGCAGCACTTCGCGAAGAATCAGGCGCTTTTGTTCCAACTGCTGCTCGTACCCGGCGTGCTGATAATGGCAGCCACCGCATCGCTGGAAGTATGGACACGGAGCGGCGACGCGAGCGGGCGACGGCTGGATGGCTTCGACAAGCCGGCCGCGCCACAGATCGTTCTTGATCCGGCTGACTTCCGCTCGCACCACCTCGCCGGGCAGTACGTAGGGAATGAACACCACCTTGCCTTCGACGCGCGCCAGGCCTTCGCCGCCGTACACAAGTTTTTCTATCGTGAGGGTTTCTTCGGTGGGCAAGCTGTAAGCCCTACGGTACCATGGGATGATCAGCATGAAAGCACGCGTCTTTTCCGGCGTTCAACCGTCGGGCAATCTGCATATTGGAAACTATCTCGGCGCCCTGAAGAATTGGGTGGAGATCCAGAGCAATTACGAAAGCATCTGGGGCATCGTGGATCTCCACGCGGTCACCGTTTATCAGGAACCGGCCGAGCTACGCGCGAAGATCGTAGAGACGGCTGCGTTGTTTCTCGCCGTGGGGCTCGATCCCAAGCAATCGTCCATCGTCGCGCAATCGTCGGTGCATGCGCACTGCGAACTCGCCTGGATGCTCACTTGCGTTACTCCGGTTGGATGGCTGGAGCGTATGACGCAGTATAAGGCCAAGGCCGCCACTCAGGAAACCGTGGGCGACGGGCTGTTGCAATATCCAGTTTTGATGGCCGCGGATATTCTGCTATATCAGGCGGCGATCGTTCCAGTGGGCGACGATCAAGCGCAGCATCTGGAACTGACGCGCGACGTCGCGCAGCGATTCAATTCGCTGTACGGCGAGACGTTCGTGGTGCCGGCGACCCATCTGCCGGTGGTTGGTGCGCGCGTGATGGGACTCGACGAGCCCGATAAGAAGATGAGCAAGTCGGCTACGGGAACCGGCCATGCAGTCGCTCTGCTCGACCCAATTGAGCAGATCCGCAAGAAGATCATGCGCGCCACCACCGATTCGCAGCCCGCGGTGGACTACAGTGCGCTCGGCGCGGGTGTCGAGAACCTGCTGAACATCTACCAGGCCTTCAGCGGCTGGACCAACGATCAGATGCGCGCCCACTTCAGCGGTATGCGCTACGGCGATTTGAAGAAGCAGGTGGCGGAGATGGTGATCTCGCACTTGGAGCCGTTGCAGAAGCGCTTTCACGAGATCATGACGGAACCCGGCTATGTCGATAGCATTTTGAAGCAAGGCGCGGAACGCGTCTCGCCGATTGCCGATTCCACGGTGCGACTGGTGAGGGAGCGAATGGGGCTCTACACCAGCGGTTGAGATGCCAGCGCCGACGGTATCTTTTCCGGCATACCTGAGACTTCTCCGCACCAATCGCAATTTCCGGCTGCTGTGGATCGCGCAAATCGTCAGCGAGCAAGGCGATTGGCTGTACGCTATCGCGATCTACAGCCTGCTGCTCGAATACACGGGCAGCGCGAAATACGTGGCGTTCGCCTTCGTGTTGCAAGTGCTGCCGCAGTTTTTCGTCTCGCCGGCCGCGGGCGTCATCAACGACCGCATCAGCCGTAAGAAGGTGATGATCTTCGCCGATTGGTCGCGCGCTGCCATCGTGCTGTGCATGGTGCTGGTGCGCGGGCCGCAGTTGGTGTGGCTGGTTTACGTGTTGCTCTTCATGGAGACGGTGCTGTGGGCGATGTTCGAACCCGGCCGCAGCGCGGTGATTCCGAATATCGCCGGCGAGAAAGAGCTGTTGATCGCGAACACACTGTCGTCGACCACCTGGTCCTTCAACTTCGCAATAGGTGTTGCCACCGGCGGCGTTCTGGCAGCGTTCTTCGGCCGCAATACCGTCTTCGTCTTGAACTCGCTGTCCTATGTGGTTTCCGCACTGTTGATCGGCCGGATGAAGTTCACGGAGCCGCACGCCGAGAACAAGCCTCCCCTGGCGATGAAGGATCTGGCGGATTTTTCGCCGATTCGAGAGGGGATTCGATACGTGTGGAAGGACCGGGCGCTGCGGCGAACCATCCTGGTGAAGGCCGGCAACGGACTGATGGGCTCCAACTGGGTATTGCTTCCGATCTTCGGCGAGCGGATCTTTGCGGTTCATCGCGCCGGATTCGATCAGCGGCAAGCGGGCATGTTAGGGATGAGCCTGCTGATGGCTTGCAGAGGAGTCGGTGCGATCATTGGGCCGGTCGTGAGCGGTTACTGGGCGGCTGGCATTCATAAGCGAATGCGTTTCGGGATACTGCTCGGGTTTTTGGGCGGGGCGATTGGGTATTGGACCCTGGGCCATGCTTCCGGGCTGCTGGTGGCTTGCGCCGCAATCGCGCTTGCGCACGCGGGAGGGTCCAGCTTGTGGGTTTTCTCGTCGACGCTGCTGCAAATCCAGACCGACGACAAGTTTCGCGGCCGCGTGTTTGCCGCCGAATGGGCGTTCAGCGTGTTGGCCATGTCGCTTACCAGTTATTCGGCCGGAGTGTTGATCGATGGGCAGATGAGCGCGCCCGCGGTGGCGAGTCTCACCGGGCTGGTGATGCTGCTCCCGGCAGTGCTCTGGGGCTGGGCGCTAACGAGTTGGAAGCATCCTGAATCGTAGCGCGTTTCCCCAGAGCGGCCCGAACCGCTCGCGCTACCGCCGTGTCACATCCACGGATCGCACCTCGCCGCTCTCCAGATGCACCGCACACGAAAAGCCGAACGACTCAATGCCATACTGGCCGTTGGCCGTCATATCGCCCAGCACCACATCGCTTCCACCCGGCCGGTCTTCCACCCGGATCGATCCGAATTGTATGCCTTCATATCCATCGCGCCGAAGCCGATCCGCAGCCGCCCGCCGGCACGCTTGAATTGCGGGCCCGTTAGCAGCCGGGTTGCTGGAGCCGTATCCCGGTCCATTGTCGCGTCGATCAATAGGATCGATCTGCGTGTTGCGGACGCGTCCGGTCTCATAGTCAACCGAACAACTGAAGTGATACGTGTCGTCGCGCCCATAGTCTCGGTTGTGTATGTCCAGCGTTCCGCTCACGATATCCGGCCGGTTGCCATCGGTCTCAGCCCTGGTACGAAATTGAATGTTTCCCGTGTGGAACCGCGACATCGCTTGTTCGCGGACAGAATCCTGGCAGACCCGCAGCGCATCCTGCTGCGTGAATTGCCGATAGTATCCGTTGTCGGAACGATTCCGGTCGTTCCCCCAGTCGTTCCGGCGATAGTTGCCTTGCGATCCCGGATATCCAACGGCGTTGTTCCATACCAAATTGAACCGGTACACGCCCGCGCCGCTTTCCGGATCCTCGATCCTCACCACCGCCGCTCCGCCGTTCCGCGGATCGCGGACCAGTTCCTGATTCCCTCGGCCGTCCGTTCCTCGAAACGCGAAGTATCCCGGATTCGCCGGCATCGCGCCGGTACATTCGAATCTTCGCCACTGCGGCGCCTGACCGGAGAGATTGCGGAGCATCGCGCTGTCGCCGCGAACTTCAACCTCGGCCGCGCCATCCACCGCTACCTCCACCACACACTGGCCGCCACCGGCATTGCCTCCGCCGGTCAAATTCGCTCTGCGCTGAAAACCTTGGGCGCTAAGCGTCCCGGCCATCGCCACGAACGCCGCCGCTGTAATTAACTTTCGTACATGCATGAAGCACCCCTGACCTGACACGAGCATTTTTTCTGCCATGGTGAATGGGGGCTTCCCAGTTGATGAAGGGCAAGGTGTTAGCCGCCCCGTGCCCCGCGGTCTAACAACAATTCACCTGGGCAAATTCTCCATGCCCGGCAATGCTTCCACTCTCCAAACATTTTTCTAGTAAAATGATCTACAGTAACTCTGTGGCTCCTTGGATAACATTCTTCGCCGGCCTGGCCATCGGAAGTCTGGTGATTGGCCTGTGGATGCGCGCCCGCATCGCGCGCCTGGAAGCAGCTAAGCAGTTCGCCGACGAAGCTGCGTCCCAGCTTAGTACGACCTTCCAATCCCTCGCCGATGCCGCGTTGCGCGCTAATCAGTCAAGCTTCCTGGAAGCCGCGCGGGCCACCCTCGACACCACCCGCGCGCAAATGACCGGCGACCTCGCCGAAAAGCAAACCGCCATCGAAGGCGTGGTGCAGCCCCTGCGCGATACGCTGGGACGGCTGGAAACCCAGGTGCGCGACCTGGAGCGCGCGCGCGAGAATGCCTTCGGTGCAATCGGCGAACAACTGAAGTCGTTGGCCCGTGAGACCACTACTCTTTCCACGGCGCTGCGTTCGCCACAGACCCGAGGCCGTTGGGGTGAGACAACATTGCGGCGCGTCGCCGAACTCGCCGGCATGGTGAAAAACTGCGATTTCGTCGAGCAGGAAACCTACCAGGGCGATGGCGTACGCATCCGGCCCGATATGGTGGTCCGGCTTCCCGGCGGGCGGTCGCTCGTAGTGGATGCCAAGGTTCCGCTTACGGCGTATCTCGACGCCGCCGGCGCCGCGGACGAGGCAACGCGCCGATCCGCACTTCAGCGCCACGGCCAGCAGGTAGCTGAACATGTCCGCCAACTCGGCAGCAAGCAGTACTGGAGCCAGTTCCAGCCGAATCCGGAGCTGGTGGTGCTTTTTCTCCCCGGCGACCATTTCTTCAGCGCCGCTCTGGAAGGCAACCCGAACCTGATCGAAGACGCAATTGAGCGCAAGGTGGTGATCGCCACGCCGGTCACGTTGATCTCGGTGCTGAAGGGCATCTCTTACGGATGGGGTCAGGAGCAGTTGGCCGAGAACGCCGAGGCCATCCGCCGAGTAGCCTCGGAGCTCTATGATCGAGTGCAACTGGTGCACGATCACTACGCCGACACCGGCCGTCTGTTGGAAAAAACCGTGGAATCGTATAACCGGTCAGTTGGTTCGTGGGATACGCGGCTTGTGCCGGCGCTGCGCAAGATGCGCGAATTGGGTGTTTCGTCAGGAGATGAGCCGCAAGCTCCAGAACAGATCGACCTGCTGGCGCGCCGCCCTCGTGAAGTAGCGTAGATCGCGCAGCCGTCCCTAGGACATATCGATTACTTCAAACGTGAACCGCTCCGGCGGTAAACACGACACTGGATCGGGGCTCATGTGCGCCCAAGTCTGATATGCCGTTGTCGTGACGCTGGTGTTCAAGTAAAACAGAAACTGATTTGAGAAGCAGGAAATCGGTGGCGGCTGCCGGAACGTCAACCGCAATCCAACGGCTTGATCCAGCTCCACGCCCTCCCATGGCACTGCCTTATCACTCGGCGTTTTGTCACTCAATAGTGTCACGAAGCTCGATCGCCCGGCGTGCGGCCACAAATCCGGACGCAATAGATTGCGCAGCTCCAGCCGCATCCCAAACGTCGCCTCGCACTGCCTGATCCATTCGAGGATGCTGTCGCCCCACTGCCACTGCGTCACCAGATGCAGATACTGATCCACCAGGTTGATGGCCAGATCCATCTTGCGCGCTTCCATTTCAGGCGCAAACCCGTCCAGCGCCGGCATCGGAATCATGTCATCGGAGTCGATGATGTCGTTGGCCATCCCCACCACGCGATCCAGACGCCGTACGTTAGGCGCGGTCCGTACCAGCAGCGGCGGCAGTTCGTGCGTCTTCTCGCCGGGCACCTCTACGAATCTTCGGTCTCCCACGATATCCATACAGCCGCCTCAAACCTCTCATCGACAACGAGGCCACGAAACTTCAACCTCAATTGTAAAGACGCTATCTGATGCTGCCTAGTTTCAGCATCACCCCCGGCGAACGAGGCCTAATGGATTAAAAACAATTCTGCAAGATTTGTCGTCTCTTGTAAAGAAGAATGTTTGGCAGTCGGCGGCTCTCACTGCCAAGCGCGCCGGTTCGCCTAGGTCCGGAGCGCGTAAATATTCGCCACCACCAACTCACCATCCCGCTCTACGGGGATCAGCACACGCGGATAATCGGGCCCCTCAAACGCATCGATCCGTTCCCAGTGCCGTGGCAGATCCGCCGACTCAAAAACCTTCACTGCCACCCGCTCGCCCGCTGGGTTCCAAATCAATCCAGGAAACCCATGTGCCTCAGCCCAACCAGCAGACCGCAGATCGCCTCGGACCGTCCCCGCTGTCCACTTGCCCTCCAGACCGGCAAGCACCCAATGATTGCACTCCCCCGGCGCGAGGGTCCCATATACCGCCAGCCGCCGGGATGCATGGGCGTCGATCTCGCCTTCGCGCTCGCCTTGATTCCATCGTTCGAGGAATCGAGCGAGTTCCAAGTAGTCCACACAATCATTATCTATCTCTGCGCTAAACTCGCTTCTTGACCTATTGGCTCGGCATCGACATCGGCACCGGCGGCACTCGCGCCCTTCTCATCGACGAATCCGGCATCGTCCATCACGCCGTCACCGCCCCGCACGACGACATGCTGATGCTCCAGCCTCTTTGGGCCGAGCAGCGCCCCGAGAACTGGTGGGATGCCGCACGCCAAGCCATCCGCGGTGTCTTGCACGATGCCGGCGCGCGAGGTAAAGACGTCCGCGGCGTCGGATTGTCCGGCCAAATGCACGGCCTAGTGATGCTCGATGCCACAAACCAGGTTATTCGCCCAGCGCTCATCTGGTGCGATCAGCGCAGCCAGGCCCAAGTCGACTGGATCAACCAGACCGTCGGCAAAGAAAACGTGCTCGGCTATATCGCGAATCCAGTCCTAACCGGCTTCACGCTGCCCAAGCTCCTTTGGGTCCGCGACAATGAGCCGCGGCACTTCGAGCGCATGAAGAAGATGCTCCTGCCCAAGGACTACATCCGCTTCCAGCTCACCAGCGATTTCGCTTCCGACGTATCGGACGCATCCGGCACCGCGCTCTTCGATGTCGTCCATCGCCAATGGTCGCTCGATTTCGTCGATAAGCTCGGGCTTGATCGCGCGATTCTTCCTTGCGTCCTCGAATCGTCCGAAATCACCGGCGCGATCACTGCCGAAGCCGCGCGCGACACCGGACTCGAGCCCGCCACCCCGGTTGTAGCCGGTGGAGGCGATCAGGCAGCGAGCGCCGTCGGCAACGGAATCGTGGCGTCGGGAATCGTCTCCTGCACCATTGGAACCTCGGGCGTCGTTTTCGCCCACAGCGATCAGCCGAATTACGATCCGGCGGGCCGCGTCCACACCTTCTGCCACGCGGTAAAAGGAAAATGGCACGTCATGGGCGTCACGCAAGGCGCAGGTCTCAGCCTGCAATGGTTCCGCAATCAACTGGCGCCGGGCGCGGATTACGACAAACTTACCGCGGAAGCCGCCGCAGCGCCGCCCGGATCCCAAGGCCTCTACTGGCTTCCTTATCTAATGGGCGAACGCACGCCACATCTCGACGCCAGCGCGCGCGGCGGATGGATCGGCCTCACCGCCAAACACACCCGCGCCGACCTCATCCGCTCCCTCCTCGAAGGCGTCTCGTACAGCCTCAAGGATTGCCTGGATATCGTCGAACAGCTCGGCGTCGCTGTCGACTCCGTTCGTGCGTCAGGCGGCGGTGCGCGCAGTCCCTTCTGGCGTCAAATGCTGGCCGACGTCTTCAACAAGCGCGTCGTCACTCTAGCGACGCAAGAAGGTTCAGCTTACGGCGCAGCCCTGCTAGCGCTCGTCGGCACTGGCGCGTACTCCTCCGTTCCCGAAGTTTGCCGAGCCGCAATCCGCGAAGTCGATTCGGTTTCACCACATCCTGCAGAATCCGAAATCTACACCGACGGCCACCGCCGCTACCAGTCCCTCTACCCCGCGCTCCGCGAATTCCTCCGCAGTGGATAGAGTGTGCCACTAACCTGAAGGGATTTGTGGGGCAGGATGGAATCCTGCGGCCGATTGTGAATCGGCCTCTCACGCCCCGACTGAGATTCTACCGCCCCGAACGCTACCATCTAATCGAACCCTCCCATGACCAGTTGCGACGTCAGCCTGCCCGTGCCGCTCGACCAAAGCTTCACCTATCGGCTACCGGAAACATTGCAGCATCGCGTCCAGCCGGGCTGCCGCGTCCTGGTCCCCTTCGGCTCTCGCAAGCTCACCGGCATGGTCCTCAAACTCCACGACGATCCGTCGACAGGCCCACTCAAAGAAGTGATGCGCCTCATCGACGAGCAGCCGGTGCTCGAACCCGAGCTCATCGCCCTCGGCCGCTGGATCGCCCAGTATTATTGCGCGCCGCTCGGCGAAGTGCTCCGCGGCATGACCCCGCTCACCGGCGAGATTCGCAAAACGAAGCTGCTTTCGCTCACCGATGCCGGCCGCGACGTCGCCCGCCAACTCCTCCTGGGCGCAGCCGAAGACGATCCCACGCTGCAAGTCCTGCGCCTGCTCGAAGCCCGCCCGCTGTCGGCGACGTATCTTCAAAAGAAGTTCCCCAAAGCCCAAAACATCGTCCGCTCGCTCGAAAAGAAAGGCTTCATCGAAACCGAGGATCTCGAAGCACAGCGCGACCCGTTGCGCGCATCCTCGGCCCGCCTCCGCGCCTCCTGGCTTGCCTCTCCCGCCGCCGACGTCAAGCTGACCAAGCGCGAGCGCGAGTTGCACGCGTTCCTCGAACTGCACCCCGGCACGCACAACCTTGAGGCTCTGGGGACTACGGTGACGGGCGCGAGCCAGGCCGCACGTTCACTAGCCCGCCGCCAGTTGATCGTTCTGGAATCCGAAGCACCCACCGGCGTGTTCGCTTCCGAAGTCCCGCCCCGCACGCTCAATCCGCATCAGCTCGAAGCCTACCAGCAAATCGAGCAGTCCCTCCGCAACAGCAAATTCCAAACGTTCCTGATCCAGGGCGTTACCGGTTCTGGAAAAACCGAGGTCTATCTCAAATCCATCGACGCCTGCCTCGCGCTCGGCCGCAGCGCCCTGCTGTTGGTCCCGGAAATCGCACTCACGCCCGCCATGGCCGGTCAATTCTTCCACCGCTTCGGCGATCGCGTCGCGATCTTGCACTCCGCATTTCACGACGCCGAGCGCGCCGAGCAATGGCGTCGCATCCGCTCCGGGCAAGCGACAGTCGTCGTCGGCACCCGCTCCGGCGTCTTCGCCCCCGTGCAAAACATCGGCCTCGTCGTGATCGACGAAGAGCACGACCAGAGCTACAAGCAACAGGACACGCCGCGCTACAACGGCCGCGACGTGGCCATCGTGCGCGCGCAATCCGCCAACGCCGTCGCCATTCTAGGCTCCGCCACGCCAAGCCTGGAAAGCCGCTACAACGCCGATCGCGGCAAGTACACGCTGCTCCACCTGCCCGAACGCATCGAACGCCGCCCCATGCCGGACGTCGAAGTGATCGACATGCGCCACGAGTTTCTCGAAACGCGCAAGCAAACCACTTTCTCGCGCCGTTTGGTGGAAACCATCGCCGAGCGTCTGGAAAAAGGCGAGCAGACCATGCTGCTGCTCAATCGCCGCGGCTTTTCCAGTTTCGTCGCCTGCCGTTCCTGCGGCGAAAAACTGGAATGCATCAACTGCGCCGTCACGCTGACTTATCACCGCCGCGACCGCCGGATGCTCTGCCACTATTGCAATTACGCGGCGAAAGTGCCAAGCGTGTGCCCCAAGTGCGCCAGCGAATACCTGCACTTCATTGGCACCGGTTCCGAAAAAGTGGAAGAAGAGCTGCACCGCGATTTCCCGACCGCTAGAATCGCCCGCATGGATCGCGACACAGTCAGCGGCAAGCGCCACTTTGAAACCATCCTGCACGGATTCCGCGAAGGCGACTTCGACATCCTGGTCGGTACTCAGATGATCGCCAAGGGTCACGACATTCCGAATGTCACGCTGGTAGGCATCGTGTCCGCCGACATCGGCCTGGGCCTCCCCGATTTCCGCGCTGCGGAACGTACCTTTCAACTCCTGACCCAAGCCGCCGGACGCGCGGGCCGAGGCGACCTCCCCGGCATCGTCCTGATTCAAACCATCAACCCCGAACACTACGCCGTCCGCTACGCATCGGAACAAAACTACGACGGCTTCTACGCCAAAGAAATCCAGTTCCGCAAACTGATGCGCTACCCGCCGTTCAGCGCCCTGGCGAACGTGTTAGTCCGCAGCCAAAAACAGGAAGAAGCGCTCGCCATGAGCACCGAACTGGGCCGCCTGCTGGACCCCGCCCCCGAAGGCCTCAAAATCCTAGGTCCCGCCGAAGCCCCAGTCCCCAAACTAAAAACCGAATTCCGCTACCAGCTCCTGATCAAAGCCGTGAACCGCAAACACCTGAACGAAACCCTGCGCGCAATCCAGCAATTCGCCCGCGACCGCAAGTGGAGCCCCACATCTTTGGTAATCGACGTCGACCCGCTAACGCTGCTTTAACGAAACCGAGCCACGATCGTGAGAAGGCGGGAAGCATCAGAGTTCAAGATCGAGACCCGGTGGAACGTATTTGTAAGCAGTGGTCCTGGTCCCGATGCTCAACATCAGGTGATGATGCTTGATTTGCACGCTCCACGCCTCACCATCCGTCTAAAGTATCTTTACACTCGTCGCGTTCTGCTCGAATTTGCCGTCACGACTTAGCTGTCGCAGTTCCTCCATACTTCCGTCAGACCTCAATATTAGAACGACTTCAGATTTAGACCATGTTCCGATGATCGGTGCGGTGGCTTTGCCTGCAGGAAACGCCCGTCCAAATTCTTCCGCGGGGTTCTCCAAAACTAACTGGGCGCATCTGAAGTGAAAAGGCCTCACGGCCTCAGACCCATCGTCGAACGTTATGTGAATCTGATTGGCCCCCACCGAGTAATGACCATGCTTCACCTGCGTTTCTTTGTAATGAACGCTCGACCCCTCAAATATGCGGTCTTAGTCCCATCCAGGCGAGTCAGTTCCGCATATCCCAACCTTGGTTTCCGAAGTAGCTGCAGGGCATCGTCAGAAAGTTGCGCGTTCTGTCCAGCCAGGAGGCCAGTCACTAACAACAACGTCGCGAGTCTGTGGCATTCCATCTCTACCTCTTCGCCCCCAGTGCCAACGGTAACCGATGTGGATACTCTAACGCTCCTCTAGATGTCTGGGTAATGTCCTAACGGTACTCACTAGGACACTACCATGCTCTGCGGGACAACCGCACACACCGCTAAGATCGAACAATGGCCGACGTAGCTACGCACAAACACTGGCGCTGGATATTGCTCAGCGCCGTGGCCGCTTACTGCGTCATCGCGCTCTGCCTCATCCTGCAGCGGCCGGGGCTGCAATACGATGAGGCGCTGCTGGTCGAGGGCTCCGTGCAGATGCGCATCTCGCCGGCCGAACTCCCCTTGCCCCACGATCCCGATACCTGGATCTGCCCATTCGGCCGCTGCTTCCCGCTCATGACCGTGCGCTACGTCGGCTCGGCGAAAGAGTATCTGTGTCTTCCCGTTTTCGCGATCTTCGGCAACAACACGGTCGCACTGCGCCTGCTGTCGGCACTGTTAGGAGCGCTCGGCATCTGGGGAATTGCCGCCCTGGTCCGCACGCAAGCCGGTGCGCCCGCAGCCGCCGCGACCGCCTGGATACTGGCCCTGAATCCTGCCTACGCCGATATGTCGGTTTTTGACAATGACGCGTTTGCGATTTCCATGGCTGCGCTCGGGTTACTCTCGATGGCGATCGCCGCCTATCTGAAGAAGCAAAATCCTTCCGCCGCTTTCTGGGCCGGCGCCGCTATAGCCTTCCTGGTTTGGGCAAGAGCCAATTTGGTGTGGATGCTCGCCGCCCTCTCGCTCGCCGCGCTGCTCACGCTGGGAAAGCGATTGCTACTGCCCCGCTCGCATTGGATTGCGGCATTGGCCGGCGGACTAGTCGGCGGGTTCCCGTTCCTGGCATACCAACTCCTCTCCAAGGGCGGCACCTGGCAAGGCCTGAGCATGTTCTCATCCGGCGGCACGTTGCGCGAGCAACTCTTCAACCGGCTCATCTCGTTTTCGGAAACCCTGCTCTCGGATCGCGAACACCGCGCTATGTGGCAAGGCCCGCCCATGCCCGATTGGCAGCGCTGGCTGTTCCCCGCGATCGTCCTGGTGAGTTGCCTGGCATGCCTCCTGATTAAGACAAATGGCCGCGCGATCTTCGCTCGCCTCATAGCCATCGCTTTTCTCATGTTCGCCGCCATCCTGTTCTTCGCTCGAGTCAACCTGTCCGAGCATCATCTGATTGAATTGCTACCGTTCGCCGCAGTGCTTACCGTTCTCGCGTCTACGCTCATCAGCCGTTACCGCTGGGGCAAAGCACTTCTGGCAGTTCTCGCGATGGTCTACGTGGTTTCGGCGCTTATCTGGCAAGTTTCCGCCATCCGTGGCCTGCGCACTACTGGCGGCGTTGGCCCCTGGTCCGATGGCATCGCACCTCTCGCGCAATATCTCGAACAGCACTACCCGAATCGCGAAGTGCAGATCCTCGATTGGGGGCTCGAATATAATCTCTTTGTTCTCAGCGGCGGGAAGCTGCATATTCGCGAGGTTTACGAAGACGCCACCGAACAACAGAGCATGCGGCATCGGCCGTGGATCGAAGAGATTCGCGACGGCGGCGTCTACCTGTTGAACGGGCCAGACAATCGTCAGTTCCCGGTTGCCTCCACTGGCTTCCTGCACGCAGTGGAGGAGAGCCGGCCGCTAACACGCTGGCACACCATCAAGCAACGCAATGGCGCGACATTCGCCCAGATCGTCGAGATCGAACCAAATTCTCTGGGTCAAGGGTCAAGCCCGGAAGCTGCCTCCGTTTCCACCGTATCCACGGGCGACGAGCGCTTTGCAAACCAATTGGAAGGATTTCACAAGATCGAAGAGGGCGGTTGGCGCTGGACGAAACGTGAATTCTCCATCACCCTTACTGCTCCCGATGCCAGCGGCGGAGGCAACGCCCGACTCAGCGTCGACCTCTATATTCCGGCGCCTGTCGTTCAAAAACTCGGCGCCATCACCCTGCGCGCCCGCCTAGGCTCGCACCAACTCGCGCCGGAAACCTACCGTCAAGAAGGCCAATTCACCTATGCGCGCGATCTCGATGCATCGTGGCTCACCGCTGGCCCGAACCGCTTCGATTTCACCCTCGACAAATCGCTTCCCCCCAACCCGCCGGAAGAGCGCGAACTAGGAATCATAGTCCAGCGCGCGACTCTAGCCAAATAACAGCGCCGCAGGCGCCACCACATTCCTCGAATTCTTGGATTCATGAATTCTTGGATTCGGAATCCTCGGATTCAGAACCCTGGTATTTCGCCGCCCTACATTCCTCGCAAGGACAGATCTTACGCAAATGGTCGTAGGAATAGATGCCGGTGTTGTGCCCATCGCTCCAGTCGATTTGGAACGCATAGTGGCCCAGTTCTTTCACGTCCAGCATTTTGAGCGTGGGTTGAAACATGGGGAATGGATTCCCCGCCGTAGCCGGGGCGGAGTAGTCGCTCCGCTTCGGTTCGGTGCCGTGCGCGCCGGTACAACTGGCGCAGGGACACTCGTCGCGCAGGTAGGCCAGCGAGTACTTGCTGTGATGGCCGTCCTTCCAATCGATTTGAATGCCTTTCGATTTGGATATTGCGATATGCTCCGGCTGAGGAAGTGTTTCGGTCATTGGGTTCGCTCCACGTCGCGCACTCCGGATATCCGGCGGATCGCATTCACCACGCGCTCGAGTTGTTTCTTGTCTCGAATCTCAATGGTCACGTCGATCACTGCCCCGTCCACGCCCCGCTTACTATCGGAGGTGGCTTCCAAACTCCGGATGTCGCTCTGTTCGTTGAATAGCACGGAAGTAAGCTGATTCAGCATTCCCGGCCGGTCGTCAGTGTGAATGATCACCTTCACCGGAAACGTCTCGGTCACGGCGCGCGCCCACTCCACGTCGATCTTGCGCTCCACTTCGTACATCAGATTCTGCACGTTGGGACAATTCGTCGAGTGCACCGCGATCCCCTTGCCTCGGGTCACATAACCCACGATTCCCTCGCCACGGATGGGATTGCAGCACTTGGCGCGATACACCAGCAGGTCGTCGCAGCCTTTCACCTTGATCACCAGGTCGCCGGGAACGGCCGGAGTTTGTGGCGTCACCGGCGGAGCAGGCTTGGGTGGCTCGGCTGGCGCCTCCTCAACCATTTCCGGAATCAATTTCTGCAGCACCTGGCGCGCGGAAAACTTTCCGTATCCCAACGCCGCATGCAAGTCTTCCATCTTGCCGCAGCCGTATTCGCTCGAGACGCGATCCAGATCCGCCTTGGTGATTCTGGACAGCGACACGCCCAGCCGCCGCGCCTCGCGCTCCAGATATTTTTGCCCGATCTCGATGGCCTTGGCGCGCTCCGTGGTGTTGATCTCGTGCTTGATCTTGTTTCGCGCCTTGGAAGTTTTTGCCAGCGACAGCCAGTCCTTGCTCGGCAGGTGGCCGGACTGGGTCAGGATCTCGACGATCTCCCCGTTCTTCAGGTTGTACTTCAACGGAACGATGCGACCGTTCACCTTGGCGCCGACGCAGGTATTGCCCACGTCGCTGTGAATGGCGTAAGCGAAATCGATCGGCGTGGCGTCGCGCGGCAGCACAATCACCTTGCCCCTGGGTGTGAAGGTGTACACTTCCTCCGGGTAGAGATCCACCTTGAGCGTGGAAATAAACTCGCCCGGATCCCGCATCTCCTTCTGC
>DASQGY010000228.1:0-49045 GCA_035632375.1 Bryobacteraceae bacterium
GATGGACAACGCGCGCCAGCAGCTTGGCGATCGCGTGCAGTACGCGCAGAGCGCCGCCGAAGCCGCTGCCCAAGGCGATGTGGTAGCCATCACTACTCCCTGGGCCGAATTCAAGAACCTGGAACCTGAGAACTTCAAGCAAGGCGCTGCCAAGCCGGTGGTGCTGGATTGCTGGCGAGTGTTGGCGCGCGAGAAGTTCGAGGATCGCGTGGAGTATCTGATGCTGGGTTACGGCACGGCGGGCGCGCAGAGTCGCGAGCAGGTTCTGGCGGCGCGGGGTGACTAGGCTTGCGAACAGCGAACACAGCCAAAAATCAACCGCTGAAAAAAGGTACTTGAAACCGAACACAGGCAAGAATGCCTGTGCTACATCTCACGGCAAGACTTCAAGGCACGTCACCCAATAGGGTTGTGATCCGTAAGCGATAAGATCTTGCGAGATCAGCTTGACCGGCATTCCCGCTTTGGCCAGCGTCTCGGACGCGGGCTCGACTACGTCTTTCTTTTCGGTAACGAGAATAATCGGCGTGCCCGGATGGTAATGCTTCGTTGGATCGAGCTTCGGAAAATCCCACATCGATTTTCCGTGAGTGACGAAAGCGCACATCACCCCGCGATATTCAGCCGCACGGGGGTCGTCGTTATTGTTAATCCAGAATACGGGCAGCCGGCCCGGAGGTACTCGGTTGCAGATGTCTTGAACGGCTCGCGCCACGCGTTCTGAGATTTCCTTGCCGTTATATTGTGCGGTCCAGGCCAACCCGGGGCTGCGCGGAATCAGCAGGAAACTGCTCGCGCCGGCCAGGATGACAGCAACGCTCCATGCGCCACTAGCTGGCCGCAGGAGACGAATCACGGCCAGCGCGATAAACGCAGTGAACACGATAGCAATCCAACTCCAATAGTGGGTGATCTGGACCGGATTCACCCGAGCCAGCGGAGTAACGCTAAGCGCGGCCGCGATCAAACCTGCCAGGTAAACCTGCCACGAGGGAGCTTGTTGCGGCTCGCGGAATAGCAGAAGAGCGAGCACCAGGAACGCGCCGGGAAGCAGAAGGCTGGTGTGGTATTGGAAGGCCAGCAAGCGCGTTGGGCGGAGTGTCAAAATCACGAGAATTCCAAACGTCATCAGATAAAACCACAACGTGCCGGAGAACTGCTTCGATGTTCCCGGCTTTCGCGTGCGGGATGCGATAACCATCATCAGCGCCAGACAGAAAGCCAGAACCGGAAAGAATAGCCAGGAGGGCTGCGTATACCAATCCCCCTCCAGCCACGGATTGGGGCCCTTCATTCGGGCAAAAGGCAACGCGGTCTTGACATTCTCGCGGAAGAAGAAGCGATGAGCGCCTAGCAGCAGAAAAAGGCTCGATAGCAGAGCGGTGGTGGCGAATCCTCCCAAGGCAATAATCATTCCCGTTCGGATTAGCGAGCGCATCTGGATCCGGGGCGCGCACAGATACACCGCAGCCAGGTAGAAAGCAGGCGTTAACGCGGCCCAGCCGATGTAGGTGTAGATTACGCCGGACCAGAGCATTGCTGAAACGAAAAGCAAAAGATCGGAGTGGCGCGCGCTCGACGACGCTCGCAGCAACACCGCGAAACTCAACGATACCAGCGCCATTTCCATCCCCTCCGGATAATCCCAGCCATTGGCGGAAATGAAAAAGGGATGGCAACCGAGCAGTACAGCGCCCAGGAAAGCAGTGCGGACGCCGGCGATCCCGCGCAGGATGTCGTGTACCGAAAACAGCGACATCAGGAAAACCAGCCAATGCAGGATCATCGTCCCGGGGACGTAGCCGAAGACGTGCGCCAGCACGTGCCCTGGAGCGATCCAGGTGATTCGCTCGCCGGGATAGCTTTTCAGAAGATCTTCGAAGCGCGCAGAGTGCCAGAACTCGCCGAAGTAATACCACGGATCCATGTGGCCAAGATTCTGGAAACACCAGTTGGGATTGATCCAGTAGAGAATCGTGGGGATCAGGAAAATCGCCGCGTAATGCCAATACGGAGTTCGCTGGAGAACTGCCGGGGACTGCTGCTGAGTCATGCGAGTTCTTCAGTTTCGCAGCAAGGCAGGGAACACGGCAACCTGAGCCCGGCGGCTTGCTATCTTCATAACTTGACTTCGCAATCCGAGCAGCCGCACCTGCGGATTCTGTTCGCGGCATGCGCAATGATTCTTACCGCGGCTGCGATTCTTTATCTCGCCTTCCAGGATCGCGAACTATCCTTCGATGAAGCGGGCCTGCAGAATCCGCCGTACATGCTGCTGCACTACGCCCGGATGACTTATCCGATCCATGGCCATTTCGACGACATGGTGGTGCATCCGCCGACGCACTACGCGGCGATCGCGCTATTCCAATGGCTCGGCCTCAATCTGTTTCATGCGGCGGCCGCGGAAGACGTACTTTTCTTTGTTCTGGCTGCCTTGCTGCTTGTCACCGCGCGCATGCCGTATGCGGGGAAGTTCGGACTGCTGTTCGGGACCTATCTCGCCGTTGTGATCTGGACCTCGACGCAAACGATCAGGCCGGATGTGACGCTCGCGCTCGCGTGGATCGCCGGACTCATCGGGCTCGAGTCCGGACGATTAAACGATTGGGATCCCAAGCGCCTGTTTATTGGTAGCGCATTGCTCGCGTATGCCGCCGCGCTCCACTACACCGGATCGTTCTGCTGGTTGGGAGTCTTGGTTTATATGGCGTGGGTGTGGCGGAGCCTGGAGCGACGTGCGGCGCTGCGGAGAATCGCAATGATGGCCGGCGGTCTGGCGCTGGTGGGGATTCCGTATCTGCTGATGTTCCTGGTTCCGTATCATCGCCAGATTCTGGAGATGGTCAGCCAGACGCAAGGCGAAGGCGGCGCCGGCACCGCGCTGCAGCATCATCTGGACGCTTATCGACAGTGGGCCAATCTGAGCGCCGGGCGAATGGCCATGCAGCCGCTGGTGCAAACGCTGCTGACGCCGCTGTGGTGGTCCCGAATCCCGGCGGCGTTCATCGGGCCGGTGGTGCTCGCGGCGTTTCGAGGTACGCGTGGACTGGCACTGGCAGCGTTGCCGCAAGTCTTGTTTATGGCTCTCGGAGCGCGCCACAAAGATGGGCGATTCTCCGGCTATTTCGCGCCAGAGATGATCATTTACCTCGCGGCGGTGATCGCGGTGCTGCTTGCCGCCTTGTTTCTTCTGAGCAAGAAAATTCGCGTACGAAGCGGTAGCTTGGCGCTAACGCTGGCCGGTCTCGGCGTGTTTACGGGATTTTCGCTGCACGACAAGCCGACGATCTCCGGGAATCTCGTCCGATTCACGCGCGATCTCCAGGACCTGGGATTAAGCCGCGCCGCTGCGCGCCAGATCGCCGGCCCGGATGCCTTCATCGGGTCCACCAGCCTGGGCGTCTGGTACACGGGCGGAGGGACGCATTTCTACCTGGTCTCGCCGGAGATTCAGTACGGCCCGGCGCTGATCGCGAGGCCGCGCGAATTCGCCGCGCGATTCGACGGATTGGTGATCGATCAATTGGAAAGCTGGGTCACCTGGAACAAGGAACGCGCCAATCTCACTTCGTTGTATCTCTCGGGCGACCTGCGCTTGAAGGGATTCTGGCTGGGTGATAAGCGCGCCTCGGCCGAGAACGATTTGTCCTGGATGATGTACGCTGCTGCCGATAATCCAGTGCACGGATTCGCGTACGCCGACGGCCATGTATACCGCTTCGATCAGGCGGCCGAGGGAAACAGCGTCTTCTTTTGCGCCGTCTGTACCGGCGCCGACTTGCGCAATCACGGCCAATTTCGATCCTTTGGAACTCTCTACTTCCCTTCCGCTACGAACGACGATCCGCGAGTCGGCGCCGACTCGACGCCACTGATCCGGATGCTCCTGGTGAGCAAAGAGCAATTCCAGCGTGACGTTTTACCGGCGGCCGCACATTGCAAGGTCCGCGATCAAGTCTCCGGGAACGTGACGGAAGTGGATCCCGCCGGGCTGCTCGCGCAATCGCGCGCCAGCGATCACACGATTCGTTTCTACCGCAGCTTCGCCACGGCGCTGGCGGGAACGAATCGCTTGAACAGCGCCAATACTGACCGCATCGCCGGGATTGTTTCGCTCGAAGGATTGCACGCCACCGGTCCCGATCCGCGCGTAACGAGGAACGCCGGTGCCGTCGATGTTCTGACCCCGGTGAAACGCTGGTGGGATGCAGCGGCAGTGACCATCAACCACACGCAGCCGCTGGAGCGCGCGTATGTTTACGTGCGCGGCAAAGTGATCCAAGGCGTGATTGGTATCAGCATCCGTGCGAGCGATGCCAATACGATTCTGGGCACGGATGCGATGTGGGGCGCAAACGACGGCGTGAACGAACTATATCTGCCGATTGCATCCTTTGATGAAGCCCGCCGGGTTGTGATCCGCAACCAGCGGGCCGAGGGCCCGTCCGAAGCGCTGATCGAGGATATTGCCGTGGTTACGGAGAAAATCCCGGCTCCGGCGGCGGCCCCGCCCGGTTCATTAAGATAGAAGTTCATGAGTTTGAATTTCCATGAGGATCTGCGGCGATCCGCGCATGCGAAAGGTTCGTCCGACCGCAATTTCGGGTTGGTGTTCGCGGCAGGATGCGCACTATTGGCCCTTTGGCCTCTGCTGAAACACGGCCACATCCGCTGGTCATTGCTGGTGGTGGCGGGAGTATTCGTGGCGGCGGCGATCATCAGCCCGCGCCTGCTGCACCCGCTCAACTTCGTGTGGACCAAGTTCGGTTTGCTGTTGGGACGAATCGTGAATCCGATCATGACCGGCGTGCTCTTCTTTCTGGTTTTCACTCCGGCGGGAATCATCGGCCGGATGCTGGGAAAGGATCCGCTGCGGCTGAAACGCGATGCGCAAGCGGATAGCTACTGGATCGTCCGCGATCCGCCGGGGCCGGCGCCGCACACCATGGCCAAGCAATTTTAAGGAGAAACGATGTCTCTTCTCAGGGAAGTCTGGGACTTCATGAAGACTCGCAAGAAGTTCTGGCTGCTGCCCATTATCCTGGTGATGCTCCTGGTCGGAGCCCTTCTGATTTTTGCTCAGGGAAGCGCCATTGCGCCGTTCATCTACACGCTCTTCTAGTGGCACAGGCATGCATGCCTGTGTGGCTTTGCTCGGTCTCACGCCGTCGCGTAGCGCGGGTTCCCAAATCTCGTGAGAATCCTCGGCATCTCCGCTTTCTATCACGACAGCGCCGCCGCGCTCGTTCGCGATGGCGAGATCGTCGCCGCCGCGCAGGAAGAGCGCTTCACGCGCAAGAAGCACGACGCGCGATTTCCAGCGCACGCGGTGGATTTCTGCCTGCGTCAGGAAAATGTCCGTCTCGACGAAGTGGACTACGTCGTCTTCTACGACAAGCCGTTTCTGAAATTCGAACGCCTGCTCGAAACATACATCACCTTCGCGCCGCGCGGCCTGCGCTCTTTTCAGATGGCCGTGCCGCTATGGCTGCGGGAAAAGCTCTTCCAGAAAGATCTCCTGCGCGAAGAGCTGAAGCGCTTTGCGGGCGATAGCTTCGATTGGGAAAAACGGCTGTTGTTCACCGAGCACCACCTGAGCCATGCGGCCAGCGCTTTCTTTCCATCGCCGTTCAAGGACGCCGCAATCCTGACCATGGATGGTGTGGGCGAATGGGCCACGACGTCGCTCGCGCGCGGCCACGGCAACCAGTTGGAGATCGCGAAAGAGATTCATTTTCCACACTCACTCGGGCTGCTGTACTCCGCGTTCACCTATTACACCGGCTTCAAGGTGAATTCCGGCGAGTATAAGGTGATGGGCCTGGCGCCCTATGGCCAGCCGAAGTTCGCGCAATTGATCTTCGACCATCTTCTGGATCTCAAGCCCGACGGGTCGTTCCGCCTTAATCTCGATTACTTCGATTACTGCACCGGCCTGCGGATGACCAACTCCAAGTTCGACGCCCTCTTCGGCGGACCGGCGCGCAAGCCGGAGGAATTGCTGACGCAGCATCACATGGATCTCGCTGCATCGGTGCAAGCGGCGCTCGAAGAAGTGGTGCTGCGCATGACGCGCGCGCTGGCCAAGGAAACCGGGGAGCGGAATCTGTGCCTGGCGGGCGGCGTGGCGTTGAACTGCGTGGCCAACGGCAAAATACTTCGCGACGGACATTTCCAGAACCTGTGGATACAGCCGGCGGCGGGTGATGCCGGCGGAGCGCTAGGCGCGGCTTTGGCCGCCCATTACCTGTATCAGGGGCAGGCGCGCGGGCACATCGGCTGCGACCAGATGAAAGGGTCCTACTTGGGCCCGTCCTTCGCTCAGTCCGATATCGAATCCAGGCTGGCCGCTGCCGGCGCGAAATACACCGTACTCGACGACCGATGCCTGGTCGATGCTTGCGTCGAAGCTCTGGCGGACGAAAAAGCGCTCGGATGGTTCGAAGGCCGCATGGAGTTCGGACCGCGGGCGTTAGGAGCGCGCTCGATTCTCGGCGATCCGCGATCGCCGCGCATGCAGTCGATGCTCAACCTGAAGGTGAAGTATCGCGAAAGTTTCCGCCCGTTTGCGCCGTCGGTGCTGCGCGAGCGGGTCAGCGATTGGTTTGAAATGGATGTCGACAGCCCGTACATGCTGCTGGTTGCCGACGTCGTTCCAAGCCGCCGCAAGGCGATGACCGAAGATCAGCAGAAACTCTTCGGTATCGAGAAGCTCAACGTCCCTCGCAGCGACATCCCTGCGGTGACGCACGTCGACTATTCCGCGCGCGTGCAAACCGTCCATCGCGAGACGAATCCCATTTATCACCAGTTGCTCACGGCTTTCGACCAGAAGACCGGATGCCCGGTATTAGTGAACACCAGCTTCAACGTGCGAGGCGAGCCGATCGTTTGCACGCCGGAGGACGCGTTCCGCTGCTTCATGGGAACAGAGATCGAAGTCCTGGCGGTTGGCCATTGCTTCCTGCGCAAAGAAGATCAGGATCCCGCACTGAAGGCCAGTTACGCCGCCAAGTTCGAGCTGGATTGAGTGAGCCGCGCGCGTGAAGCAAGCGGGTTTCAACGCATTGCTATATTAAGTTTTGGGTCGATCACGTCCCCGAAAAATTCCTCGCAAAAACCAGCCGCCCGTTGATCCGCCCGCAACAACAGTTGCGACAGAAGTCCCGGAGCCCGAGCCACCGCGCAAGCCTGCCGCACGCCTCTGGCCGTACCTCGCCGCGGTCCTTTTGTTTCCCGCGCTGGTTCTTTGGAAGAACGACAGCGCTCTCTACAGTCCGCCCTTCTATGCCGACGCGTGGTTCTACCTCGGCTACTTCAAGGACCTTCTGGAATTTAAGCGGACATTTTTCTACACGTTCTATTACGGCAGCCGGCTTTCCTGGATTCTGCCAGGAACGCTGGTACACTCTCTGTTCCCGCCGTTAGCCGCTAACGCGATTCTTCATCTGACAGTGGAGTCCGTCGCTGCGCTGTCGTTGTTTTCCACATTGAGGCTCACCGCCGGATTGCGCTGCGCATTTCTCGGAACGATGATGTTCGCGGCGAATCCCTGGCTGTGGACGGCTGCCGGATGGGACTACGTGGACGGCGCAGGCATCGCCTACACGCTGCTGGCCGTCGCGCTGCTGACCGGGCACGCTTATGGGGCGAAGGTCCGGTGGTGGATCGCGCTTCTCGCGGGCATGGCGCTGGCAGGGATGGCCTATAGTCATCTGTTCCTCTTGACGCTGATCCCGTTTGTGCTTCTTCTCTACGTCGGAGTGGCAGGGCTGCGGCGCCGGGCATCCGCGATGAAAGCTCTGACTGCGGGATTCTTGTGGATCGCGATAGGATTCGGAGCCGTCACCCTCGTATTCTGCGGGATCAATCTGCTGCTGGACGGCAACTTCTGGTTCTATGCACCTTCCATCGCGCAGGCCCGCTATATGGCTAAGACCTTCATGTACACCAAGCCAATCTGGTTTCAAGATCAATTGGTGCCGTGGCTGTGGCCCGTGGTCACCGGATGCGGAGTGGCCGTTTTATCAGCTCCGGTTCTCATTGCCCGCCGCCGCGAAAGCTCAAACGCCGCAGCCCTGATTTTTTCGAGCGTGCTGTTGCTCGTCGTCGCGTACATGATCTTCCTGCAGCTTCGCGGCAGCACCGTTCTCGGCCACTATCCTTATTCCAGTTATCTGCTCCCATTTGTATTCCTGGTGTTCGGAACAACCCTTTGGCCGTCCACGGAACAGATGAGCCAGCGCGCTTTCGTGGCCGTCTCGCTGTGCGCTGCTTTGGCTTTCGCCGTCCTGTGGTTCGATCCCGAGCGGAGAATTTCCCCATCGGCGCAGGTCAGGGAAATGATCGCTGTTGCCTGCTTCATTGCTGCTGCCCTCGTGCTGCGCCGCCGCGCGATCGGATCCCTGCTCGCGATCGCCGGATTTGCCGGGCTGACCCACATCGCCCTGGCCCAAACATCGTATTTCGACGGCAACAATCTGCACGGCAGTCGCGCGCAGTACCGCAGAATCATGGACGCGCGGGCAATCATCGAGTCGAGTCGTCACGGGCGGCCGGTGCGCTTCTGGTACGACCGGAAGGAACCTAACTTTTACGAATACACCGGGCTGAACGCCACCTACCTCGCTGAGTTCAGCCGCGTTGGGACGGATTTTCCAAAGGACTGCAACGATCCGGTCCCGCCGGACTCTTTGGTGATCGTGCTGTCGAGAAACAATCAGGCGGCCGAACTTGCGCGGCCGGCACTCTCCGCCTGCTGGCAGCAGCTCGGCTTGGTTCCCGTGCTT
Source organism: Bryobacteraceae bacterium (assembly GCA_035632375.1). Classification (GTDB taxonomy): domain Bacteria; phylum Acidobacteriota; class Terriglobia; order Bryobacterales; family Bryobacteraceae; genus Palsa-89. The sequence continues at coordinate 8,793 of DASQGY010000228.1, forward strand.
GATTCCCAGCGGGTATTGCCGGCGATGTCGGAGCCTTACACAATGGCGATGTTTCACCTGGAACCCGGTGCTTGGCCGCAACGCCCGTCGACGGAACTTGTCAGCACAGTCGATCTGTCGAGCGCCGAACTGGGCGACGTGAACGCTCGCCTGGAGCGGACCTCGGAAGGCTTGGTGGTGACGACGCTGCCCGGCTTCGGCGCATTCGCCGCGCGGCTAAAACTTGGCTTGAATCCGAGCGCAGGTAGCGGCCTTGAAGTTCACGTCAGGGCCCGCGTTCTCCAGGGCAAGATCGGGATCGGAGTACTTGATCCCACCGGCCGGACCTTCATCGTGCAACAGCCCATGTGGGCTTTCGCTCAGCCAGCGGAAGTGATTCTACCGCTGCCATCGCCTCCGATGACGGGCGACTTGATCGTGACGAATCAGGCCATAAACAATTTCGTGTCGAAAGCCGTAATTGAGAAAATCGAAGTGCGGAGGACACCCTGAATTATCGCGCCGCTGCCCCTGGCATGTCGCCGACCTGCTTGTAGAATCGCATCGGCTGGTCCTCTCGGCGCATTTTCTCGACGACCGCCCGCCGATACACGGGCGTGAGAAAACCGTTGACGCGCAGGATCACCTTGCAGCCCGGATGAGAATCGGCGTACGTCCTTGGGCCATTCGGCGGGACGAGAGCGCTGATCACAACCTGGTCCTCGTCGTCCGGGTGCGCGCGCGGCAGATACAGCAGGCTCGAATACGGCACCCGGTCGTGATAGTCCCCCCGCAACTGCGCCGGGCAGGTCATGGCCGAGAATTCGGTGTCGCCTGATGCATTCTCATCGAAGCGGACCATCCGGCCATTTCTTAGTCCAAAGCCGTGAAGCGGCCCGGAGGGCGAACCGCGAAGCAAAACATAGTTCAATTCCGTATTGGACTCCGCGAAGAAGAAGCCGGCGAGATGCAGCGTCCCGTCGGCATACCACGATGAAAGCGTCGCGTTCCGCCCATTCTGGGTCGAGTTGCTCATATGGCTTACTTCGGCGACAGCATCCAATTTTGATACGTAACGTGCAACGTCGAAATCGCTGGGCAAAGTCCTCCACAAGAGATCCACGGAGATGTTCGCCCAATGCGCCGCTCCAGAGGCGAACCAGGGACCCAGCCGGCTACCGATACGAGCGTTGCGCCCCAGCATCTCTTTGCCGGCTGCGCGCGCGACCTCGGCCTCCTGCTGCCGCGGTTCCATCGACATCTCAGAGCGGCCCCCGTGCCACTTGGCCGCCAACAAGACCACCCCTACGATCAAAGCGATCGCTGCCAACGCCACGCGCCGCACAATTTGTCTTCCATCGAATTTTGTCGCCAGGCGATCGGCCAATATCGCCCCGCCTGCAACCAATGCCACGCAGTAGAGTGAGATTTCGTGCACGTAGTAGTAAGCGTGTTTGTGACCGGCGAAGAAGAGTACGAACACCTGGAGTGGCAAGGCCGCTAGCGCGAAAGCGCGCGTTGTTCTCAGCGCTAACAGAATGGGCGTGGAGATTGCAACCACTGGAACCCCCAGCCGGAACCATAGTCCCAGCCCCAGTCCGCCGGCATGATACGAATCCCAGGAGTGATACTGCTCGATGTGATGGCGGAAGATTTCGGGCGTAGCCTCGCGCGGGACGCTGTTCAGCATTTGCGTGATTTGCTGCCAGTCCGGAATCAGGAACAAAAGCAGGTAAGGGATGCCGAACAGCAATCCCCCAGCGATGACAGCCGCCACCGGTTTGGCGGCCCGGCGCCAGCCCAATTGGACAACAGCCCAGATGAGGTACACCAAGATTCCGAGCAAAGCCGGCCCGGCATAGTAGTGCAATCCGCTGGCGTAGGTCACCAGGAAAGCGCCGAGTGAAAGCCGCTTCCAGTCCCAATTCTTCAGCCGTCCGGATTCGAGCGCGATTAGGCCCGCCAGCCACGCAGCGTTCAGATGGCCCTCCGGCCGCATGCCGAAGAGCTCAAAATCTTCGGTGGCGAAGATGGCGATGGGTCCGACGATGCCGAAGAGCAGCCCGATCTTCACCGGAGCGGGAAAACTGCTGACCGCAATGAGGACGATTCCCGCCAGCGAAAGCAAAACGGTTGGCGTCGCCTCGGCGTAGTAATACGATAGGCCGCGGCGCATAATCGCGGCGATAATCTTATACTGCATCGGTGGATGCACCACCATGGTGTCGAAATAGCCGTAAATCGGATAGGTGGCCTTTCCGAAATGCAGATCCATGTACGTGGGATTGAACAATCCGATTTCGTCGACTGCGCCCATCCGGTTGCTGAAGTACGCGCCCAGCAGCAACAAGGCGATCGCCAGCACGATAGCCAGCGCCACCGCTTCCGGAAAGCGCGGGTATGCGGGTACGCTCGGAAGTTCGGCGATCGCTGCAGGGGACGCAACGGCATCGATCGAAGTGGCAGGTACCACCCTTGCGAACTTGCGTTTCGACCGGCGGGTACTGCTCAAATGCTTACTATAACAACGGCGCGGCCGGTCTCATCGCAGGGCTGCGTTAAATTAGACCTAGTGGCGCAATCATCGCAGACGATCCCACCGCCGGCATCCGCGCCGGGCCCCGGCGATACTGATTCCGGAAGCGCCGAACGTTGCGTGGTGTGTAATTCCGGTCTTCCGCAGCGGCCGGTGGTCGAGTTTGGCCGGTGCCGCTTGCACGCTTGTCCGCGCTGCGGGAGTTGGACCTATCTGCCGCGCCCGAATTCCGCGGATCAATCGGCGATTCATGACACCGGCGATTATTTCGATCATCCTTATTTCGATCTCCGCCGCCGGTTGAGCCCGTCGATTATCCGCCGCTGCCGGTACGCTTTCACGCAATTGGGCCTGGCCGCCGACTCTCTTCGCGGCCAGCGGGTTCTCGATATCGGCTGCGATACTGGCGTCTTTCTTCAGGCCGCAGCGCAAGAGTTCGGCATCGTTCCGGTCGGTGTGGACACCGCAAGCCGGGCCATCGCGGCGGCTCAACAGCAGGGAATCGAGGCATATTGCGCGCCGATCGAGCAAGCGCCGGAGCACCTGCACGATTTTCCCGCCATCACCGCCATCGATCTGATCGAGCATGTGGCCCAGCCGGGGGATGTCCTTCGCGCAATTCGTCGGCGGTTGCGGCCGGGCGGCGCGCTATATCTCGAAACGCCGAACATCCGATCGATGGTGTATCAGTTCGGACGCGCCCTCAGCCATGCCGTACAACCGCAGCAATTGCTCGAACGGCTGTTTCCACCGCAGCACGTGCAGTATTTCACCGAGTCGAGCCTGGCTGCACTCTGCCGCTCGGCCGGATTCGAAGTGGTCTCCATTGGGCGGCGCGCATTGCCTTGGGAAGACATCGCTACTTCATTCGCGGTCCGCGCGGCATTGGCCCCGCTGCAACTGGCCGACCGAATCTTCGGAACTGAAATCCTGATCTGCGCTGTTTTGAAGCGGCCGCTCCAAGATGCCTGACGGTTACTTCATCCTGCTGCCGGTGCTCAACGAGGTGGCCAACATCGGCCGCCTGCTGGATCACGTGGAGACAGCATTGTCCGGAAAATCGTACACCATCGGCATCCTCGACGATGGAAGCACAGACGGGACACTGGGTTATCTGGAAGAAAGAATGCGCCGGCCCGATCACCGGCTGGCGCTGCTCTGCCGCAAGAAAACAGCGCGATCGTCGCAGCGCGGCGCTGCTCTCCTGACGCTATTGCGCTGGGGCCTGGAGAACACGCGGCACGAAATCTTCATCGAGATGGATGGCGACTTGTCGCACCGTCCGGAAGAACTGTTGGTCGGCATCCAGCTCGTTGCGGACGGCCAGTGCGATGTAGCCATTGCATCCAAGTACCTCCCCGGAAGCAAAGTGATCAACCGGCCCATCGGCCGCCGGCTGGTGAGCCGTTTGTGCAGCATCGCTGTCGCGACCCTGCTGAGCCCGGGGGTTCGCGACTATAGCAACGGATTCCGGTTCTACACCCGCGCCGCCGCCCGATTAGTTGCCGATCACCGGATTCGCTACGGTAGTCCGATTTATTTGAGCGAGGTCCTGGCGCTCTGGCTTCGCCGAGGTCTGCGCGTCCAGGAATTTCCGACTACTTACATCGGCCGCAACGAAGGCGTATCGAACCTGCGCATGCTCGACCTCTGGAAAGCCGGAACGACCGTTTTCGAAATCTCGCTGCGTTATCACCTGCTCGGATTTGCGGCCTGCGCTCCGGAATTCGCCGTGCGGCCCGACCCCGAGCCTGAAGGCGAGCGCTGCCAATCCCGCGGGCGTTAACCCCCTTGAATCCGGCGATCATTGGATCTACTATCTGGGCGGGAGGCATCCCATGAAATCGGTGGACACCATTGATTCCGTATTGAAGCTTAAGGGCCGCCAGATCTTCAGCGTCGCCCCTACGGCAACAGTTTACGAAGCTATCCAAACCATGTCCGACCAAGGTGTCGGCGCGCTGCTCGTCCTCGCCGAAGGAAAGCTGGTGGGCATGATTTCCGAGCGCGATTATGCCCGGAAAGTGATCCTCCACGATCGCTCTTCGAAGCAGACGCAGGTGCAGGAAATCATGTCCAGAGACCTTGTCACCGTTACAACTCGGGACACGGTGGAAGATTGCATGCGGCTGATGACTGACAACCGCATCCGCCACCTGCCCGTGGTAGAACGCGAGCGCGTGGTTGGAATGATCTCCATCGGCGACCTGGTGAACTGGATCATCACCGCGCACGAAGAGACCATCGGCCAGTTGCAAAGCTACATCGCCGGGAACTATCCCGGATAGCGGCGAGATTCAGCGCACTACCAGCGTGACGCCGTCCTGGCTGCTGGCGGTCCCGACGGTGACGACCACCGGGACGACCCCCGTCGGCGCAGTGCCACCCGGTACTCGCGCGTTCACCTGCAGCAACCCGGGAAATCCCGGCGCCGAACCGGCGTAGAGCACCTCGGCCGCGAAGCCTCCGATGCTGACGCTGACCGCACTGGTATCGCGCCCGTCGCCAGTACCGAACAATACGACGATCGATCCGCGGTCGGCCGGATTAGCAAGTGAATTCATGCTGCCGTCCTGATTATCGGCGGCAGCCTGACCTGTGCCGCTCCCGCTGGTGAAGATTCCTGGCGTTGCGCTCACGACCGCGGACGGAAAATCCGCGACGGTTTGCCCGCCGGCCCGAATCGTTATTTCTGTGGAAGCGCCGGGCACAAGATCCGGTGGCGTCAGCGCGTTGATCTGCGTCGCGCTGATGTAGAAAATCATGGCGGACTTGCCGTCGAACTGAAGATCGGTCTGCCCCGGCTGGAACTGCGATCCGAAGAAGGTAACGATCTCGCCCGGCGCGATGGGCCCGGCGGCCAGGCTCGCGGCGTGAACCAGTGCGACGTTTTGCGTGATTGCCGCGGCCGCCACCGGCGTCAGGGAACGGATCCGATTGTTTCCGGAATCGGCCACCCATGCCGTGCCCGTTGCGTCGACAGCGATATCGGTCGGCTGATTCAATTGCGCGGTTTGCGCCGCGCCACCGTCGCCCGAGAATCCTGGCGTGCCCGTTCCAGCAATAGTCGCGAGATTCCCCGCAGCGGAAAGACTGAGCACGATGTCCACGCCGGGCTGAACGATCAACAAACTGCCATCCGCCGTCATGGCCAGGCCGCGAGGCGAATTCAGCCCGTCGAGAACCGTGCTCAGAACACCCTGCGGGCTGATTTTCGATACGCGCGCCGATTCGCTGACATACACGTTCCCGCTTCGATCCACGGTCACAGCCGCAGGCTTCAGCACCGTTGCCACCGAATTGAATGATCCCGCGGCCGTCAACCGGAGCACGCGATTGTTGCCGGCATCGGCGACATAGAGCGCACTATCAGGACCCACAGCTACATACTCCGGATTGCTGACCGCGTTGGTGAATGTGCTGATAATTCCTCCGGGCGAGATTTTGCGAATCCGGTTGTTGCCCGTGTCGGCGATGTACACATTGCCCTGCGCGTCGATCGCGACGCTACGCGGCGAGTTCAATTGCGCGGCCGTCGCCAGCGCTCCATCGCCTGCGGATCCGGCGACACCATTTCCGGCGATGGTGGTCACAATCCCGCCCGGCGTGATGCGCCGCACGCGATGATTTGCGGTGTCGGCGACGTACCAATTTCCCGAGCCGTCGACGGCGATTCCCGTTGGAGTGTGAAAACGAGCGCTCGTCGCCGGAGCGTTCTCTCCGGCGAAGTAGGGCGCCGCGCCGCTGCCTGCCAGAGTGCTGACGTTTCCATTCGCCGCGACCTTCCCGACCACTTGTCCGGCCGTCGCGTAAACGTTGCCGGCGGCATCCGTGGCGACGTCGCGAGCGGCGGCGAATCCTTTCATCGGCTGCGTCATCGTTCCGAAGTAACTGGCTCCGGCGATGTAGAGAACGGCGCCGGGTGTCAGCGCGACGCCAGTGGGCGCGCTCACGCTGTAAGCGGTGCTGATCAATCCGTGGTTGATCTTGCGAATCCGATTGTTGCCGCTGTCGGCGATGTAGAGCGTCCCGTTCGAATCCGACGCCAGGCCGGCGGGCGAATTGAGCTGTGCCAGGAGCGCAGGAGCGCCGTCTCCGGCGAATCCAGCCTTGCCCGTGCCAGCGATCGCAGTCAGTGTGCCGCCCGGTGAGAGCCGAAATACCCGGTGCGCGCCGAAGTCGGAAATGTACAAGGTTCCGTCGTTATCGACGGCGAGATTGCGCGGTTGAATCAACTTGGCATTCGCCGCCGCAACTGCGGTGCCGGAGGTATCCGGGACTGTGATTCCGCCGCCCGCGACTGTGGAGATAATCCCGTCCGAACCGATCCTGCGAACCCGCGCGTTCCCCAGGTCGGCAATATAGAGATTGCCCGACGCGTCCACGGCGAGGCCATAGGGATGATCCAGCAGCGCGGCAGTTCCGGGTCCGCCATCGCCCGAGAATCCGGCCATACCACTCCCTGCTACTGTGTGGATTATTCCGTCGGGGGTAATCTTGCGAACGCGATTATCATCCGCATCGGCGACATATATATTGCCCGCGCGATCCGCCGCAATCCCTTCCGTTTGACTGAACACCGCCGCGATAGCCAGCCCGTTGTCGCCGACGAAATCGCTCCCGGCCACGGTCTGAATTGTGTACGTCCTGGCGGTTGAATCACTCGCCTGAAGACAAAGGGCCAGCGGCAGGCCCCAGAAAATCGCTCGACTCGAAATACGCACCGATACCCCTCACAGGACTAGAGTGTCGGGGCTAATGGAAAATTCTCAGCGCTCATCCGATTGACAGATTATGAGGAGCATTTGCCGCCTCCTAGCCATCATCTTGTTCCCGGCACTGGCCGCCGAGTTCGCCGATGCCCAGCCGGTGCTTCGTCTGAAGGCATTCCATCGCCAGCCGATTTCGCGCAGCGCGCAGTTCGATGCTCCCCTCAAGACCCGCACTCCGGGGCGTTCCCATCTGCTGGTTGAATATGCCGCCAACCCGACGGATGGCCAGATCGCGGCGCTCGAAGATCGCGGCGCAACGGTCCTTTCTTATGTTCCGGACTTCGCCTTTTCCATCTCGGCAGCCGATGACGCATCGTTCGACGGGCTGGACCTGCGCTGGATTGGCCGGCTTCAGCCGGACGAGAAAACCAGTCCTCAACTGTCCGATGCCCTCGCTGTCGACTTGCCGGTCTCGGTGCTAGCCGAGTTCTATACGGATGTCGATCCCAATGATGCCCGCGCAATTGCCGTCGACGCCGGCCTTATTATCCAGGAAAATCCCGACCTCAGCGCCAACCACTTATTGCTTACGGGCACCGCTGCGCAGATCGAAGCATTGTCGGAATGGGATGAGGTGAGCTATGTTTTTCCCGCCGCTTCGGAACTGGTATCGGGCACGCCGGTGCGGGCCTGCGCCAGCGCGATGACCAGCCAGGGCCAGGTAACGCAAGCGATTCCTTTGGTCGGCGATGGTTGGGATGGACCGGGCCGCGGCAGCGCTGACCTGCACTATTTTTTCATTAACCTCACCACGAAGCTGCCCACAGATGCGGTGGAATCGGAAATTGTCCGCGCCTTCGCTGAATGGTCGAAATACGCTAAGCTGACCTTCACGCCCGCTGATGGCGCGGCATCCGGGCGAACTATTGCGGTGTTGTTCGCCAGCGGAGCGCATGGAGACCCCTACCCGTTTACCGGTTCCGGCGGCGCTTTGGCTCACACGTTCTATCCATTTCCGGTTAATCCCGAACCGGTGGCCGGCGACATGCACCTCAACAACGACGAAAGCTGGCGCATCGGAGCCGACGTGGATCTGTTCAGTGTCGCGCTGCATGAAACCGGTCATGCGCTCGGCCTGGGGCATTCCGACAGTCCGGGCGATGTGATGTATCCGTATTACCGAAAACACACCGCTTTGATGCCGGATGATATCGCCGCAGTTCTGGAGCTTTACGCGGCTCAGGACGGCATGCCGGGTCCGAATCCGCCTCCGCCTCCTCCCAATCCAGTCCCGGTTCCGCTGGCGCTAAGCTTTCAAATTCCGGCCAGCCCGACCACGGCGGCTTCGCTGGCGCTGAGCGGGACAACGTCAGGCGGCGACGGGACCGTACAGGTAAGCTGGAGCACCAACGTTGGATCGAGCGGCTCGGCTCAAGGATCCGCGACGTGGAGCATCGCCATCATTCCGTTGAGCATCGGCGACAACGTAATCACCGTCACGGCTCGCGATTCGAAGCAAAATCAGGTGGTCCGCAGCTTCACGATCACGCGGTCTGCACCCAGTCCTGCGCCCAATCCAACGCCGGCCGGCACAGATACAACGCCCCCGACGCTGACCATCGTAACGCCGTCGCTAACCAACGTCTCCACATCAGCGAGCTCGCTGATCGTCAGCGGAACCGCTCATGACAACGTCGGCGTAGCCGCCGTTACCTGGTCCACTTCGAATGACGATTCGGGAAACGCCTCCGGAACTGACAATTGGACCACGGCGCCGATCCCGCTTTATATCGGAACTACCACGATCATAATTCGCGCCAAAGACGCCGCGGGCAACACAAGCTGGCGCTCGCTCACGGTTACGCGTCGATAAGTGATCCACAGCCGCACGCGCGTACCGTATGATAAATCATATGAAGCGTACGACTTTAATACTCGATGACCGCCGCCTGCTAGAACTGAAGCGGCTGGCTGCATCCCGTGGCGAGACCCTTTCCGCGATTGTCGACCAGTTCTTGGCCGAAGGCATCCGCAGAGCCTCCGCTCCCAGACGGAGCAGACCATCTCTTCCTGTCTTCAACATGGGCAAGCCGCGAGTAAACATCGCCGATCGCGATCAACTGTGGGACGCCATGGAAGAGAAATGAAGTTTCTCATCGACACGAATATATTCTTGTACGCCGCCAATGCGGGAAGCGACTCGCACGCCCCGGCGCGGAAGTTTCTCGACCTGCATCTTCGCGCGCAGGAGCCCTGGTGCACTACGTGGCCGATTCTGTATGAATTTCTTCGGGTCGCCACGCACCGGCGCGTCTTCCCCAAGCCCCTCACAGCGAAAGCAGCATGGGATTTCGTCGAGAAACTAATCTCGCGGGACGAGGTCTCGATCCTGACGGAAACCAGCCGTCATGCGGCGGTTCTGGGCAAAGTCCTCGACGAACTTGCCCATCCCGCGGGAAACCTGTTCCACGACATCCATACCGCAGTGCTCATGCGAGAGCATGGAGTCCGCGAGATTGTCACCGCCGACACGGACTTCTTGCAGTTCGCTTTTCTATCGGTAACGAATCCGTTGCTGCCCGGCTCGTAGAGCCGCTACAGCAACCCCGCCAGCCGCGAGCCGTTCACCAGGATCGTTTCGTCCCTCTCCGGTCCGGTGGAAATGCACCCGATCTCCACGCCCGTGCATTCCGAAAGAAACTTCAGATAATCTCGCGCGCGCGGCGGCAAATCCTCGTGACGCTGCAGCCCCCGCGTGTGCGACTTCCACCCGGGGAGCTTCTCGTACACCGGCTCGGCCGCTTCGAGCGCATGAAACGTCGCCGGCATTGTCTTTGCGCCGCGATACTCCGTGCACACCAGGATTTCGTCGAATTCGTCCAGCACGTCCAGCTTGGTGACCACGAGGCTCGAAAACCCGTTGATCATCGACGTGTATCGCAACAACGGGACGTCGAACCACCCGCAGCGGCGCGGCCGCCCGGTGACGGCTCCGAATTCTTTTCCCGCTTTTCGGATGCGCTCGCCGATGTCATCGGTCAGCTCCGTCGGAAATGGACCGCTCCCCACGCGCGTCGTGTACGCTTTCGACACGCCGATCACACCGTGAATGCTGGTCGGCGGCACTCCCGCGCCGGTGCAGGCGCCGCCGGCTGTCGCGCTCGACGAAGTCACAAATGGATAGGTCCCGTGATCCACGTCCAGCATCGATCCCTGCGCTCCCTCGAACAGCACCCGCTTGCCCGCGGCCATTGCGTCGTGCAAAAGCTGCGCCGTATCGCAGACCATGGGCTTGATCCGATCGGCGAACTTCAGATACTCGTCGCGGATGGCTTCGTAATCGATGTTCTCGTGGATATTGAACGTCTGCGTTAGAAGCTGCTTGTCTTCGGCCAGCGATGTATACATCGCGCAGAAACTCTCGCGTTCGTACAAATCCGCGACGCGGATGCCGCGCCGGCCGGTCTTGTCCTCATAACAGGGCCCGATGCCGCGCGATGTCGTTCCGATCGGCACGCGATCCTGCCGCGCCTCCGACATCTTCTCCACAATGCGGTGAAAAGGAAAAATCACGTGGGCGCGATTGCTGATGGCGAGCTGTTTGGAGACGTCGATCCCGGCCTTCTCGAGCGTTGCCATCTCGTCCAGCAGCGCGCCCGGATCCACCACAACGCCGTTGCCGATAACGGCCTGCACTCCGGGTCGCAAAATGCCGCTCGGAATCAGCTTCAGCACGAACTTCTTTTCGCCGATGAAGACCGTGTGGCCGGCATTATGGCCGCCCTGGTAGCGCGCCACGATCGAGAATTTCTCGGAGAAAAGATCCACTACTTTTCCTTTCCCCTCATCACCCCATTGCGCGCCAAGCACAACAATATTGCCCTGCGTCTGAACGGACATGATTTACCCCGAGACGCTCCATTGTACCGTGGCACAGTTCACTCGTGTCCCTGGAATGCGGCAAATTCCTGCAATACTTCACCCCTCCTCTGTGCGACCATAAAAATTCCATGGCGAAGTGCCCGTCCTGCGCCACCGAAATCGCCGAAAACAGCCGCTTCTGCTCTGCCTGCGGAAAGGCGGTTGAGCTCGACGTATTCGCCACGCAGACCGTAGCCTCGGTGAGTCCGGCCACGCCTCGAGTCTCTCCGCGGCCTGCCAGCGGCGCCTCGTCGATGTCCAGGGTCACATCTTCGCGCACCGAAAGCCGCTTCCCGCCCGGCACGGTGCTGGCCGGACGCTATCGCATCGTCTCCATGCTGGGCAAGGGAGGCATGGGTGAGGTTTATCGCGCCGACGATCTCACGCTCGATCAGCCGGTCGCTCTCAAATTCCTGCCGGAATCGCTCAGTGGGCACGAAGGATCGCTTGCTCGCTTCAAGAATGAGGTCCGCGTGGCGCGCCAGGTCTCGCATCCCAACGTCTGCCGCGTTTATGATGTCGGCGAAATCGACGGACAGCTTTTCTTGTCGATGGAATACGTGGACGGTGAGGACCTCGGCTCGCTGCTGCGCCGCATCGGCCGCCTTCCCGTCGATAAAGCGCTCGAGATTTCGCGCAAGCTGTGCGCCGGTCTCGCCGCGGCTCACGAAAAAGGCGTGCTGCATCGCGACCTGAAGCCGAGCAATGTGATGCTCGACAGCCAGGGGCAGGTGCTTCTGACCGATTTCGGACTGGCCGGCTTGGCCGATCAGCTCACCGGCGCCGAGGTGCGCAACGGCACGCCGCAGTATATGGCCCCCGAACAGCTCGCCGGCCGCGAAGTCACCGCGCGCAGCGATATTTACTCGCTCGGCCTGGTGCTCTACGAAATCTTCAGCGGCAAACGGCCTTTCGAAGCGAAGTCCATGGCCGAGCTGATGCGCATCCAAACGGATTCGCGGCCCGAGAGCCTGACCACGCTGGTCCGCGACATCGATCCAAGCGTGGAGCGCGTGATCCTGCGCTGCCTGGACCCGGAGCCGGCGCGCCGTCCCACTTCCGCGCTGGCTGTTGCCGCCGCGCTTCCCGGAGGCGATCCGCTCGCGGCCGCTCTTGCTGCCGGAGAAACACCGTCGCCGGAAATGGTGGCTGCCGCGGGCGAAGGCGTCGGACTCTCGCCGCGCTTCGCCATTACGCTAATGGCCGCCGTGCTCCTCGGGCTAGCCGCGTATTTCCTGATTGGCGTGCGCTTGAGCGCGCTCGAACAGATCCGCCCGCCCTACTCGCCGGAAATCCTCACGCAGAAGGCTCGCGAAATGGTGCAGCGCTTCGGTGTCACGGCGCAGCCTGCCGATGAGGCCTACGGCTTCAAGTGGGACGGGTCGTACTTAGACTATGCGGAGACCAACGACAAGCCCACTCCGCGCTGGAACGAAATCCTTTCGCATCGCCCCGTGCCTTTGAAATTCTGGTACAGGCAGAGCCCCTATCCGCTGACAGCCGGAGAGTTTCACGACGATCTGCTCACGCCCGGTGTGGTAGCGCCTGACGATCCTCCGCTCATCCTGACTGGAATGATCAATATGGAGCTGGATGCGCAGGGCAACTTGCTCGCGTTCGAACGCATCCCCGCGCAGAAGCAGCGGCCGGCGCAAAATGAAGCGCCGATCGACTGGACTCCGCTGTTCACCGCCGCGGGACTCGATCAAGCGCAATTTCAAACCACCGAGCCGCTCTGGACCTGGCGGGCAACATCCGACACGCGCGCCGCCTGGACCGGAACCTGGCCGGGAAGCACTCGCCCCTTGCGCGTGGAAGCCGCGGCGTTGCGCGGCCGGGCGGTAGCATTTTCGCTGATCGGCCCCTGGACCTCAGCCGATCGCATGCCGGCACGGAGTTTGTCAAGCAATGAGCGCGGGCAGTTCGCGATCTTTGTGGCCATCTCACTGGCTGTGGGCTTCGGATGTTGGGCGCTGGTCCGCCGCAATGCCAAGTCGGGCCGGGGTGACGAGGCCGGGGCGACGCGACTGGCCGGTTTCGTCGGCATGGTCCAGATGATCCTTTGGGCCGCGCGTTCTCACATGAATCCGGCCATGGGAACTTTCGGAATGCTTCTTCTGGCGCTGGCCACGGCTGTCTTCTACGGTTTCGTTGTTCGAACTATGTATATCGCGCTGGAGCCGCATGTCCGCCGCCGTTGGCCGCAGACTATCATCTCTTCTACTGCCGTGTTGACCAGCCACTGGCGCGATCCCATCGTCGGACGGGACCTCTTGATTGGCTGCGCCCTCGGTGTCCTGATCCGCGCCATCCTTGCGGGGGTCCGTCTCGCGCCAGGCCACGGCCCTCAATTCGGGTCCACCTACGTACTGAGCGGATTCCGCAGCGCCCTGACGGTTTTGTCGACAAGCATCCCGCATGGCATCCGCGAAACCCTGATGTTCTTCCTCATCATTTTTTTGCTGCGCGTGCTGCTCCGCAATCAATGGCTGGCGTGCGCCGGGTTTACCCTGCTTTTCACCGCCCTCAATTATTTCCAGAGCGGCCGTACTGTGGAAACCCTCATCACCAGCGTCGGCGTCTACGCCCTGATTTCCTTCGTGGTGCTTCGCTTTGGATTGCTGGCCATGGCCATCTACATATTCGTTGACGGCGTGCTCGGCCAGGCCCAGCCGACCCTGCAGACGTCGTCCTGGTACTTCGTCAACAGCATCTTTCTTTTTGCTTGCGTTCTGGCGATGGCCGGCTGGGGTTTCCGCACCTCGATCGCCGGCCGCAAGCTCTGGAAACAGGACTTGTTGGCGTAGATCCTGCCTTCGAACGCCGGGCCAAACACTTCACCACAGCATCGGCTCCAGGCAGGTCGAGCGCCACATGGGGTTTTCGGCTTGACAAAAGCACTATTTCCTTGACACGTGTGGCGTTGTCGCAATAGAATACCGCAAAGTGTCTCCCGTGCCTTAGGGGTGGGGAGTCTGTTGTTGACAGAGGAGGGGTTATGATTCAGAGCTCTAAGAAGCTCGGTGTTCTTTCTTGCCTGGCTGCCGTTGTTTGCCTGGCAATGATCCTCAGCATCGGTTCGACACCCGCGTTCGGACAAGCCGCCACCGGAACGATTGCGGGCCTCATCACCGATCCGTCGGGTGCAGCCATCGCCGGCGCCGAAGTCAAACTGATCGACATTGGCACTAACAGCAGCCAGACCACGACGTCGAATGAGACCGGCCGGTACACATTCATCAACGTGCAGCCGGGCACTTACAACGTGACCGTCGGCCACCCGGGTTTCACACAGGCTAAGGTTCAGGGGCAAAAGGTCGACGTCGGAATGGCGCTGACCCTCAATGTGACGCTCCAACTCGGCGCCACCTCCACTGTGGTCGAAGTCCAGGCTCAAGCGGGCGCCGAGCTGCAAACCCTCAACGCCACCATCGGCTCCACCATCCACAACGATCAGCTCCAGTTGCTGCCGAATCTCGGCCGCGATGCTTCTTCTCTCTCTGTGCTGCAGGTTGGCGTGTCGCTCAGCGGAAACGTAGCCGGCGCGCAGACGGACCAGAACGGATTCCAGCTTGACGGCGGCAACAACAGCGACGACATGGCCGGCGGCAACACCACCTACACTCCCGGCAACGGTTACTCCGGCGGCGGCGCGTCCGGCGGCACTCCCACCGGCGTGATCCCGACCCCCATCGAAAGCATCGAAGAGTTCAAGGTCGGCACCAGCAACCAGACAGCGGAATTCAACAACGCCGCCGGCAGCCAGATCCAGATGGTCACCAAGCGCGGAACGAATGCGTTCCATGGCGCTCTGTACGAGTTTTACTTCGGCAATAACGTCGGATCTGCGAATCTCTGGCGAAACAACCACACCCTGGTTGGCGGGCAAGCCACGCCCCTGCCGGTCACCCACCGCAACCGTTACGGCGTGGCCGTCGGCGGCCCGATGGCTCCGAAATTCCTGGGCGGCAAGACATATTTCTTCTTCAACTATGAAGCGGCCCGGTTCCCCAACATCAGCAACTTCGACCACGGCACTCCGACGGCTCTGATGCGCGCCGGTGTGGTCGTTCTTCCGGCTGCGGCCGGCGGGAATGCCGCATTCAATCTCAATCCGACGGCCGTAACCGTCAACGGTGTAACCTACCAGCCGGCACAGTGCGGCGGCCAGAATTGCGATCCGCGCGGCTTGGGAATCAATCCGGTGGTGCAAAAGCTCTGGAACCTGATGCCGCTGCCGAACGATCCGACGTTTACCGCCGGCAATAGTTCCACCGGCTTGGTAGATGGACTGAACGCGCAGGGGTTCCTTGGCAACCTATCCATCCCGCAGAGATCGAATTTCGCCGTAGGCCGCA
Source organism: Bryobacteraceae bacterium (assembly GCA_035632375.1). Lineage (GTDB taxonomy): Bacteria > Acidobacteriota > Terriglobia > Bryobacterales > Bryobacteraceae > Palsa-89. The sequence goes on from DASQGY010000228.1 coordinate 24,299, forward strand.
TCGATCACGACTTCGGCGACAAGTGGAAGTTCATGGTCAGCTATCGCTTCTATGATTTCAGCCAGTTCGTCAGCACCCAGGTGGATGTCGGCGGTTTGCTCGGTGGAACGCAAGGCGCGTACAATTCCACTGCTACCCGCCCGCAGAAGCCCATGTACTGGGTTAGCGGCCTCACCGGCCAGCTCACGCCGAACACCACGAATGAGTTCCGCTTCAGCTATCTGCGTAACTTCTGGCAGTGGTACACCAAGGCGGGTCCGCCGCAATTCTCCGGACTCGGCGGCGCTGTCGAAATCGGCGGCGAGAGCCAGACCGGTTCGCTCATCCCGTACAACGTCGACTCGCAAGACGTTCGCCAGCGCTTCTGGGATGGCCACGACTACTTCCTCAGCGACACCATCAGTATGCTGAAGGGCAGCCACCTGCTGCAATTCGGTGGCAGCTATATGCGCCAGTTCCTGTTCCACGGGCGCGATGATAACGGTGTCGGCATCAACACGTCGCTGGTCTATCAGTCGGCCGGCGGCTCTCCGCTGAACTCCGGCGCTTATCCTCTTCCCGCCGGCGCAGCAGCCAGCGCAGCCACCAACTATCCGATTCTCTACAACGAAATCATGGGCATCCTGACGCAGACTCAGGTGATGTACACCCGCAGCGGAGCCAATCTGCAGCTCAACCCGCAGGGGACCCCCGGCTTCGATCAAAGCGTGGTGCCCACTTACGACGTGCATTTCACCGACACTTGGCATCTCCGCCCGAGCCTTACGTTGACCTACGGCATCGGCTATGGCGTCGCTCTGCCTCCGTATGAAATCAACGGCAAGCAGGTCTCCATGGTGGATGCGGCCGGCAACTTCATCGATATCAAGAGTTACTTGTTGAACAAAGAAAACGCCGCGCTGAAAGGCCAGGTCTACAACCCAACCATCGGCTTCGCCACAATCCGCAATATCAATGGCGGCACCAGCAAATACCCGTACGATCCGTTCTACGGCGGCTTCAGCCCGCGTGCATCGCTGGCCTGGAGCCCGAGCTTTGACAGCGGAATTCTGGGCAGCGTCATCGGCCGCAACCAGACAGTCATTCGCGGCGGCTACGCCCGCATCTACGGACGCCTCAACGGCGTCGATCTCATGCTGGTGCCGCTGCTCGGCCCCGGCCTGCTGCAAGCAGTATCGTGCCCCGCTCCGTTGAAGAACGGAACTTGCGGCGGCGTAGGCGCCGGCAACCCGACCACCTCGTTCCGCATCGGGACCCAGGCCGATGGTCTGGTGGCTCCAGTTCCCACAGCCTCTCCGACTCTGCCTCAACCCTTCTTCCCTGGCTTGAACGGCAACGCTGCAGCCGCCGACGGATCCCAGCTCGATCCCAAACTGCGGCCGAATCATTCCGATGAGTTCACGATCTCGGTTCAGCGCACCTTGGGCAGCAAGATGCTGGTCGAGGGCGGCTACATCGGCCGGCGAATTCGCAACGAATTCCAGGAAATCAACCTGGACGCCACGCCGTACATGCTGACCCTGGGCGGCCAGACGTTCGCCCAGGCATTCGCGAATGTGTACAACCAGATCTGTCCCGGCAGCGGACCGATTTGCGGTGCCACCGCGGCCCAGGCTGCTGGCGTCACTGCCCAACCGTTCTTTGAATCTGCGATGGGCGGGGCGGCTTCGGCCTATTGCGCCGGCAGCCCCAACTGCACTGCTGCGGTGGTAAAGAACGAAGTCAACAACATACGCGCGACCAAAGCCTATTCCACCTTCGTCGACATTTCCAAGGCCACTGGTTCCACGCTGGGCCGTACCTTGCTGGCGCAGCCTGGACCCGGGCAGCAGCTCACCGGAGCGTTTGATTACATCAACTCGCTCGGCTACGGCAACTACAACGCTGCGTTCATTTCCTTCACCGCAAGGGATTGGCACGGCTTGACCGCCCGCTCCAACTTCACTTGGGGCCGCGCGATCGGAACCGGTAGCACCACGCAGGCCAGCAGTTCCATTACTGTACCCGATCCCTACGGCTTCAATACCGGGTTCGGCACCTACGGCGTACAGCCGTTTGACGTGAAGTTCACCTACAGCCTCTTGATGCTCTATCAGCCCCCGTTCTTCCGGAGCCAGAAGGGCATCGTTGGTCACGTTCTGGGCGGCTGGTCCATTGCACCGCTGTTTACCGCGCGTTCCGGACTGCCACAGCGGCTGACGACTTCCACCAACGGCGAATCCTACGGCGAAATCTACTCAGGCCAGAGTGCCAACTACGAAGGTGCTATTGGATTCACTCCGTTCACCGGCGGCAACTCACCGCAATACAACGTGCAGGTTTCTTCCACGTGCGCGACGCCGGGCGGAAACGCCACGGTCGGAACTACGGGCGGAGCCGGCAACACGGGAATCAACATGTTCTCGAACCCGTGCGCAGTCTACAACGAATTCCGTCGTCCGCTGCTCGGCCAGGATTACAGCGCCGGCGGCGCCGGTGGAATTCGCGGCTTCCCGTTCTGGACCTTGGACGCAACCATCTCCAAGGACTTCCGGATAAAGGAAAGCATCGGCGGCACGCTCTCGTTCCAGTTCGTCAACATCCTGAACCACTTCGTGCCTTCTGACCCGGCTACGAACATCGACAACGCGGCTACCTTCGGCGCGGTGACCAACCAGTACACCACTCCGAATGGCGCAGCCAACCGCTCGCTCGAGTTCGGTTTGCGCCTCCGCTTCTAATCGCTACACCCTAATTCGAAACAAGAGAGGGGCCGAGAAATCGGCCCTTTTTCTTTTGCGCGCTCGTTGGCGTTCCTATTGTTCGATCTCGCGCAGTGCCTGCCCGACCCAGCCCTTCATCCGTGGATCCAGATTCGGATCCTGGCTCATCCGCGTCAACTCCGGCAGCGCCTTCTTACGCAATTCGCGCGATAGCATCCCCGAATCTGCCAGATTGCAGGCCGCCCGCTCGCGAAGGTCAAAAGAGGAATCAGTCTGGAAGAATTGCAGGAGCGGCGCGATTGTTTCTTCCGTTCCCAACAGCCCTAGCGCGTTGATCGCGCCCGACCGCACCGCCGGATCAGGATCGTTCACATAGAGCTGAATCGTTCGGAACACCTTCTCCGGCTCGACGCCGCGATTGCCAAAAATGCCCAGGTTCGAAAGCACGAAGTATTTCCGGTCGGTCGAGCCAAGGCTCCCGATCAGCTCATCCACCGTCTCGGATCTCTTGTGCAGCCCGTATTCGGCGAGCCAGACCTCCAGCGCAATCGCTCGAACACGCAGGTCATTCGCAAAGTAAGCCGTGTTCGTCATGGTGTCCAGGTTCTTCGTTTGGTGAATCTGGCCAACCCAGCCGTCGGCTCGCTTCGCGATCTCCTCCGCCGCGCCGCCATAATGATTGATCGCGCGTTCCAACAGCCGCTCCACCTGCTCCTGCGGCTGCATCCCGTTGATCTCATCCATCTCGTGTTCGGACAATTTACCCGACGATACAGCCACGGGCGCGCCATGCAATTGCAGCAGCACGCGGACGGCGGAAGCCACGCCGATTCCCGAGATGCCGAAAGCTAAGATCGTGATAAAGAACAGCCGAGAACGCCTCATACCTCGATGATGGGACCGCTTGCGGCCGGCGGGAATCCGCAAGTTGCCCGAGCAGGCTCAGGTTTTGATCTTAGCCAGAGGATCGGCGCCGGCCTACGCGCGAGCGCTCAGCTTGTGGATTTCCTGCAAACTCCACACGCGAATCGGATCCCGCCGCCGCGAAGCAATCGCCTGCACCGTGGCCTTCGCTCCGCTCAGTGTGGTGATGCATGGGACGCGATACGCCACTGCGCTCCGTCGGATCGCCTGCTCATCGGTGAACGAATGCCCGCCTGTCGTGGTGTAAATCACCAGTTGCAGCGATCCGGCCTTGAGCAGATCCACCGCGTTCGGCCGCCCTTCGTTCACCTTGAACACGGTCTTCACCGCGAGCCCGGCCGCCTTCAACGCCGCCGCTGTTCCGCGCGTTGCCGCGAGTTGAAATCCGAACTCGGCGAATTTAGTGGCCACTTCCACTGCCGCGGCCTTGTCTCGATCGTTCACGCTGATGAACACGGTTCCTTTGTCCGGCAGCGGCGTTCCCGCGCTCAATTGCGCCTTTCCGAATGCCTCGCCGAAATTCTCGCCCACGCCCATCACTTCGCCCGTCGACCGCATCTCCGGCCCCAGCGCCGGATCCACTCCCGGAAATTTGCCGAAAGGAAATACCGGCGACTTCACGAAGCACTGCTTCACCTGCAGGACGCCCGACGTTTGCCCGCCGGTCAGGCTGGCGAAATCGCCCAGCTTCTTGCCCAGCATCAATCCAACGGCGATCTTCGGCAGCGGCACACCGGTCGCCTTGCTGACGTACGGCACCGTGCGCGACGCTCGCGGATTCACTTCCAGCACGAACACTTCGCCGTCCTTGATGGCGTACTGCACGTTCATCAAGCCGATCACATGCAGCGCGCGCGCCAGCTTGGTCGTGTAGTCCCGGATCGTCTCGAGCGCCTTCTCGCTGAGCCCCTGCGGCGGCAGTACGCACGAGCTGTCGCCGGAATGCACGCCGGCTTCTTCGATGTGCTCCATGATGCCCGCGATCAGCACCGCGCCGTCTTTATCCGCCAGCGCATCGACATCTACCTCGGTTGCATCTTCCAGGAACCGGTCGATCAGCACCGGCCGCTCTTGCGAGAACACTACCGCTTCGCGCATGTAGCGCCGCACCATGTCCTCGTCGTAGGCGATCACCATCGCGCGACCGCCCAGCACGTAACTCGGCCGCACCAGCACCGGATAGCCGAGCCGCCGCGCGACAGCACACGCCTCTTCCGCGCTGGTCGCAGTGCCGTTCGGCGGCGATGGAATCTTCAGCTCGTCGAGCAGTTTTCCAAACAACTTCCGATCCTCGGCTAGGTCGATATCCGCCGGATCGGTACCGATAATCGGCACTCCAGCCGCCTTCAGCGGCAGCGCCAGGTTCAGCGGCGTCTGCCCGCCGAACTGCACGATCACGCCGTCCGGTTTCTCGACATCGTAGATATTCAGCACTTCTTCGCGCGTCAGCGGCTCGAAGTACAAGCGATCGCTGGTGTCGTAATCGGTTGAGACCGTCTCCGGATTGCAGTTCACCATGATCGATTCGCAGTCGAATTCCTGCAGTGCGAACGAAGCATGGCAGCAGCAGTAGTCGAACTCGATCCCTTGACCGATCCGGTTCGGCCCGCTTCCCAAAATCATGACCTTCTTGCGATCCGACGGCGCCGCCTCATTCTCCGATTCGTAGCTCGAATAGAGATAAGGAGTGAAGCTCTCAAACTCAGCCGCGCAAGTATCCACGCGATTGAACACTGCGGCGACGCCCAGCTCCTTGCGCCGCGCGCGCACGGCCATCGAATCGGTCTTCCACAACAGGCCCAGGCGCGTATCGGACATGCCGTCGCGCTTGGCATTCAACATCGTCTCGCGCGAAATCCCGGCGAGGCTCTCCTTCGCCAGCCCGGCGTCCAGTTCCACCATCTCGCGAATGTGTTTCAGGAACCACGGATCGATTGCCGTGATCTCGCGCACCTGCTCCACCGTCCAGCCCTGTTCGAAGGCGAAGCGGATGTAGCTCAGACGCTCGGGATTCGGCGTGATCAGCCGCTGCGGAATCAGCTCCGGATCGAATGTCTCCGCCGTCGCCGCCTTGCCTGTCTCCAGGCTGCGAATGCCCTTCGCCAGCGCCTGTTTAAACGTGCGGCCGATAGACATCACTTCGCCCACGGACTTCATCTGCGTTCCCAGCACTGGCTCAGCGCCCGGAAATTTTTCGAACTGCCAGCGCGGAATCTTCACCACCACGTAGTCGAGCGTCGGTTCGAAGCACGCCGGCGTCACCTTCGTGATGTCGTTCTTGATCTCGTCTAGCCGGTATCCCACCGCCAGCTTGGCCGCGATTTTAGCGATCGGAAAACCAGTAGCTTTCGACGCCAGCGCCGAGCTCCGCGACACGCGCGGATTCATCTCCACAATCACCATCCGCCCGTCCTGCGGATTGATGGCGAACTGTACGTTCGATCCGCCCGTATCGACGCCGATCTCGCGCAAGCAGCGCAGCGAGCCGTCGCGCATCATCTGATATTCGCGGTCGGTCAGCGTTTGCGCCGGAGCTATAGTGATCGAATCTCCCGTATGTACGCCCATCGGATCGAAATTCTCGATGGAGCAGACGATGATCGCGTTATCGGCGAGATCGCGCATCACCTCCAGCTCGAATTCCTTCCAGCCGAGTACGCTCTCTTCGATCAGCACTTCATGCACCGGCGAAAGATCCAGGCCGCGCTCCAGAATGTCGTACAGATCTTCGCGGTTGTAGGCAATGCCGCCGCCCGACCCGCCGAGGGTAAAGCTCGGCCGCAGAATCACCGGATATCCGATGCGATTGGCGAACGCTACGCCGTCGTCGACGTTATTCACCAATTGCGATTGCGGCGTGTCCAGGCCGATCTTGCGCATCGCATCCTTGAACAACAGCCGGTCCTCGGCCTTCTTGATCGACTCGATCTTCGCTCCGATCAATTCCACGCCGTACTTGTCCAGCACGCCCGCTTCGGCCAGCGCCACCGATAGATTCAATCCCGTCTGTCCGCCGACGGTCGAAAGCAGCGCATCCGGCCGCTCGCGCCGGATCACTTCTTCTGCGAACTCCACGCTCAGCGGCTCGACGTACGTCCGGTCAGCAAGATTCGGATCGGTCATGATCGTCGCCGGATTCGAATTGATCAGCACCACTTCGAAGCCGTCGGCTCTCAGCGCCTTGCACGCCTGAGCGCCCGAATAATCGAACTCGCAGGCCTGGCCGATGATGATCGGACCGGAGCCAATGATCAGGACGCGATGTATGTCCGTGCGCCGCGGCACTAGACCTGCCTCACTTGCATCCGCAGTCCTTGATCAACTTCATGAAATCGTCGAAGAGATAGTGCGAGTCGTGCGGGCCAGGCGCGGCCTCGGGATGATATTGCACCGAAAACACCGGCTCCTTGCGATGCCGGAAGCCCTCCAGCGTCTGATCGTTCAAATTAATGTGCGTTAGCTCCACTTCATTTTGATTGAGCGAGTCCGGATCGACCGCGAATCCGTGATTGTGCGATGTGATCTCCACTCTGTTCGTGATCCGGTTGAGCACCGGGTGATTCGCGCCGCGATGCCCGAATTTCAGCTTGTACGTTTTGCCGCCGAGAGCGAGCCCCAGAATCTGCTGCCCCAGGCAGATTCCGAACATCGGTTTCCTGCCGATCAGCTTGCGCACCTGCTGAGTCTGGAAGACGAGCGGCTCCGGATCGCCCGGCCCGTTCGAGAGAAAAATTCCATCCGGATTGAGCGCCAGCACGTCCTCAGCCGGCGTCAGCGCAGGCACCACGGTAACGCGCGCGCCCACATGCACCAGCCGCCGCAGGATGTTGCGCTTGATCCCGTAATCGTACGCGACGACGTGGCACCAAGGCTCGGCTCTCTCGCCCACAGGCTCGGAGGGCGAGCATTTTTCCACCGGCTCGTTCCATTCATAACTCGCCGCGGTAGAAACGCGCGTCGCCAGATCGAGCCCCGCCATCGAAGGCGATCGGCGCGCCTGCTCCACCAGTTCCTTGGCATCGCCGCCGGCCGGCGCGAGAATGCCGCGCATCACACCGCGCGTTCGCAAATGCCGTACTAAGGCGCGTGTATCGATCTCCGCCGCCACCGGAATCCCGTTCCCGGAAAGAAATTCCCCAGCGCTCTCTTCCGACCGCCAATTGCTGGCGATGCTCGAAAACTCCCGGACGATCAGCCCTTCAATGTACGGCCGCTGCGCTTCGTCGTCCGCTTCGTTCGCGCCGTAGTTGCCGATCTGCGGATTCGTAAGCACGACGATCTGCCCCGCATACGAAGGATCGGTGAAGATTTCCTGGTAGCCGGTGATCGCCGTGTTGAAGACAACTTCTCCGGTCTTCTCTTTGGGCGCACCAAAGCTCCTGCCCTCGAAGACCGTCCCGTCCTCCAGGGCGAGCATTGCATGATTCAATTCGGATTGTCCTCCAGTACTCGGGAAGGAGTGTAACTAACATTGAACCATGACCAGGAAGCCACATTCAATGTGGCGCAGGGCAGTTCTGTAGCACAGGCATTCTTGCCTGTGTTGGTTTTTCCCACAACCTACAACCACAGCCCGCCTCATTCGTATCTCAACGCTACCATCGGATCCACGCTCGTCGCCCGCCGCGCCGGAACATAGCAGGCCAGCAGCGCGACGCCCATCAGCAGCAGCGACACAGCGGCGAACGTCAGCGGATCCGTCGGCCGGACGCTCCACAAAAACTTCGCCAGCAGCCGTGTCATTCCGAAAGCTCCAAGCAGCCCTAGCGCGACGCCGCAGCCCGCCAGCGCCATGCCCTGACCCACCACAGCCCGCAGTACGTCGCTCGACCGCGCGCCCAGCGCCATCCGCAGTCCCATCTCGTGCGTGCGCTGCGATACCGAATGCGCCATCACGCCATAAATTCCCACCGTCGCGAGCGTCAGCGCAAGGAATGCAAATACGCCCAGCAGTAAAGCCGTGAGCCTCGGCTGGGCGATCGATCCCGAACGAATCTGTTCCATCGTCGTAACGGCCGCGATGGGCAGATCCTTGTCCATGGACCAGATGGCGCCTTGAATCGCCGGCGCGAGCTTCATCGGATCCGTCGCGGTTCGCGCCAGCAGACTCAAATACGGCCACGCATACGGATCCTGCAGGTAGCAGACGTAAACCTCGGGCTGCGGATCCGCGCGCAAACCGTTCTGCCGCACATCGCCAGTGACGCCAGTGATCGTGAGCCAGTGCTGGCCGTCGGTCGAAATGCGCCGCCCCAGCGGATCTTCATTCGGCCAGAACTTCCGCGCCATCGCCTGATTAATCATCACCACCATCGGCGTTGCCTCGGCATCGCGCGCGGAAAAATCGCGTCCCTTAAGCAGAGGAATTTCGAGCGTCCGCAAATAGCCGGGTCCGATCACATTGAAACGTACGATGGGCTTCTGGCTGGGCGGAGGATCGGGGCGTCCCTCGATGCTGATGGCCAGCGCATCATTGTCGTGGCCCAGCGGAATATTCGTGACTACCGCGGCCGATCGCACGCCGGGCACTTGCTCCACGCGCCGTAGCAGGCCATCCACAAAAGGCGCGCGCGCCTGCGTCTTCGCGTATTTCTTGCCGCCGAGAGAAAAGTTCATGGCCAGCACATTCTTCTCATGAACCCCGGCATCGATATTGTTCAGGATCACCAGACTCTTGAGCATCAACCCGGCGCCGATCAGCAGCAGCAGCGCCAGCGCCATCTCCGCCACCACCAGCGCGCCGTGAATCCGGCTGCGACGCCGGTTTCCAGTCAGCCCGCGGCTTCCTTCTTTCAGCGTGTCATTCAAATCCAGACGCGACGCCCCCAGTGCCGGCGCAAGCCCTGCCACCAGGCCCACAAGCAGCGCGATGCCCAACGTAAAGCCGAGAACCGTGCCGTCCATCGAGACCGAGTCCATCGCCGCCGTCGCGAACGTCGACCGGATCAGCACAGTCAGCCCTTTCACCGACCAATAAGCCAGCAACAACCCCACTGCGCCGCCCGCCAAGCCGATCAGCGCGCTCTCAGTAAGCATCTGCCGGATCAACCGCAGCCGCCCGGCCCCCATCGCCGCGCGCACTACCAGTTCCTTCTGACGACCTGCGGTGCGGCTCAGGAACAGATTCGCCACGTTCGCGCAAGCGATCAGCAAAACGAATCCGACTGCGCCCAGGAACACCATCAGCGCCGGCCGTATCGTGGACACATAAGACTCCTGCAAGCCGATCAGCCGCACTCGCTTGTCCTTGTTCTCCTTCGGATACTGCGCCTCCATCCGTTCGGTGATCGTATTCATTTCCGCCTGCGCTTCCGCCAGTGAGACGCCCGGCTTCAATCGCGCCGCCACGTTGAAGAAGCCGTGACCCCGGCTCGGATCCGCGGGCTGCGGCAGCACCATATCCGCCGGATGATCCGGCGGGAACTGGAACGTCGCCGGAACTACACCGATTACGGTAAACGTCTCTTCGTTGAGCTGCACGGTTTTTCCCAAAATCCCCGGATCGCGTGCGAACCGGCTCTGCCACAGGCTCTCGGCGAGCAGCACCAGGTGATCCTCGCCCCGCGCGATTTCGTTCGCAGTAAATCCGCGCCCCAGAATCGGCGATACGCCGGCGAACGGAAGGAATCCGCCAGAGGTGCGCAGCCCGGTCACGCGCTGCGGTTGATCGCCGCCAATCAAATTGAACGATCGCCCTACATACCCTTCTACCTGCTCGAAACTTTGGCTTGCAGCCTTCCAATCGGTGAAGTCCGGATACGAATTGACTCCGTAGGGCAGCGGTCCGGTCTTCGCGCTCGCTGGCCACAATCTCACGAGCCGCCCCGGATCGCGGAAAGGCAGCGGCCGCAGCAGAATGCCGTTCACCACGCTGAAAATCGCGCTGTTCGCGCCGATCCCCAGCGCCAGCGTGAGAATCGCCACGATGCTGAAGCCGGGACTGCGCCGCAGTAGCCGGGCTCCGTACTTCAAGTCTTGAAACAACCGTTCGAGCGAGGTCCAGCGAGCCATGGCGCGCACGTTCTCCTTGATTTGCGTTGGATTCCCAAAGGTACGGCGCGCGGCTTGCTGTGCTTCGCGCGGGCCTATGCCGCTGGCCCGCAATTCCTCGGCTTCCAGCTCCAGGTGATCGCGCAGCTCCCGCTCGAAGTCGTCTTCCCGCCGCATGCCTTGGTTGATATTCTACCCTGGATCGGGCTGCGATGGTAGACGATCTACCATCACACTTACGCGCCGGCTATTATTTGGTCGCTAGTTCACCGATAAGTTCCATGAGGTGAGGCAATGACTCTAAACGATCAGATCAATGCGGCTATCGGCGCCCATGGCCTGTGGAAGGGCCGCTTGAAGGATGCGATCCGCACTGGCAGAAGCGATGTCCCCGTCCACGCCGTCAGCGTCGATAACCAATGCGCGTTTGGCAAATGGTTGCAATCCTTCGACGCCGAGGGCAGAAGATCTCCAAACTACAAGACCTGCTGTGACCTGCACCGCAAATTTCATGCGGCCGCCGGCGATGTCCTGGCCCTGGCGTCGGCAGGCAAGCGGCAGGAAGCGGAGAGAGCGCTCGGAGACAACTCTGCCTTTGTCAATACTTCCAGGGACCTCACTCGCGCCATGATGACTTGGGCCGCGGCTAAACCGTAACCGTCATAAGCGCGCCAGAAATTGTCGATATCGCTGGTCCCCAACCCACAGTGAACAAGCAAAGGAGCACCATCGATCGCATAGACTGACAGACGTACTTCGCACGAATTGAAATGTACCACCGACCCTTGTCCGCGTTAGGCTTTGTGGGGCCGACCCCCAGGTCGGCAAGCGGACCCCCTGGTCCGCTTCAGTACATATACGGATAAGCCTCTCTCATCTCCTCCGCCTGCCTCTTCGCCGATTCGATCTGCACCAGTTTCCCTTTCCCAATCCCCGGACACCAGCGCGCCGTCTTGCGCCACTCCCGCTTGTCCTCCACCAGCTCCGGCCAGAAAGGAAACACCCGGCATTGCACTGGTTTCACTGCATGAATCGAACAGCCACCTTCTTCGAGAAAATGGCACTGCGCATGGCGCGGCACCCGCAGCCGGATCTTGTTACTGGTGCGATACACGTAACGCCGCTCGAACTCGGCCGGCCGCATCCCCAGGTGTCCGGCGATCCGCGAAACGTCCGCATCGGTCAAGTAAACGAACCCCTGCTGCGTGCAGCAATTGGTGCAGCCGGGCTGGCACGCAAATCGGATACCAGTCATTCTACTAGGCTTCCAATGCGGTAGTAGGGCTACCGCGCGACCTCCATTCTAACCCGTCCCGCAGCGCCCCGATTCCCCCTAACCGTATCGAAAAAAAGTAGTCTAAAGGCTGGATGGAAGTGGAAGCCGGCGGCGCAGTCGAGCGAGCGCGGTCCGGGGACAGCGACGCGTTCCGGCTGTTAGTCGAGCAGCATAGCCGTGCCATCTTCCGCCTGGCTTTTCGTATGACTGGAAATGAACAGGACGCCGAAGACGTGGTGCAGGAGACATTCTTGCGGGCATACAAACAACTGGATCGTTACGAAGCCCGGTCGAGTTTCTCCACCTGGCTGTATCGGATCGCTTCAAACTACTCGCTCGATCTGATGCGCATGCGCAAGCGCCACGAAAGCCGGCGCGAGCATGGCACGGACGAAGATCAACGGGACATCCTGCAATCGATTCCGTTGGACACGCCCGGTCCCGACCGGTTGATGTACGGCGAAGAAGTGAAAGAGAAAGTCAACGCCGCCATGAATGAGCTGAGCGCGCAGGAGCGCACCGCATTCGTGCTGCGGCATTTTGAAGGATTGTCGATCGAAGAGATCGGCGAGGCGCTCGGCACTGGGGCGAACGCCACCAAGCACAGCATTTTTCGAGCGGTTCAAAAACTCCGCCGGAGTCTCGAGCCGCTAGTAGGACCAGCAAGATGAATCATATTAGCGAAGAACAACTCGTGCTCTTCTATTACGGAGAGCAAGCGGAATCGGCCGGAATCGAGAGCCATCTCGAAGAGTGCGAAGCGTGCCGGTCGGAATTCCGCTCCCTGCAACTGCTGTTGAATACAGTGAACACGGCGCCGGTGCCCGAGCGTGGACCGGAGTACGGCACTGACGTCTGGAGGCGCATCGAAAAGCGCGTGGGCCGGAGCCCGCGCCGCGCCTTCCAGTGGTGGGTTTGGGTGCCGGCGATGGCCACGCTGGTCCTGGTGTCCTTCTTCGCCGGACGGCTCTCGCATCGCGAGACTGGTCCGGGCACCACCGTGGCGGTCAAGAATACGCCCGCTACCGGCGGCACCGCAATTCCGGCCAATACTCCGGCCACCAACGCCAACAGCAAATTCCGCGAGCGGATTCTGCTGGTCGCCGTCGGCGATCACCTCGAGCGGTCGCAGATGATACTGGCCGAGTTGTCCAACGCGCCGAACGGGCAGGGCAAGCTGGATATTTCCGATGAGCGGCAGACCGCCGCGGATCTGCTCGAAGACAATCGCCTGTACCGGCAGACCGCGCGCAGCACCGGCGATACGGCCGTGGCCAGCGTGCTCGATGATCTGGAGCGCGTACTGATCGAGATCGCCCATAGCCCGAACGAAGTTTCGAGCGGAGAACTGAACGACCTGCAGCATCAGATTGAAAATCGCGGCCTGCTGTTCAAGGTGCGCGTGCTGGGATCGAAAGTACGCGAGCAGGAAAGCAAGCCCGCCGCAGGCAGCGACAAAGATGCCAAGAAACTGTAGCACAGGCATTCCTGCCTGTGTGAACGAGAGAAGTTTGAAAATTGAGAGCTAGTTCGAATTTGAAAGGGAAGAAGGAAGAACCAAAAAATGACACCAAAACATAGAACAATCGTGATGACCGTACTTCTCGCAGCGGGGACCATTGCGCTGGCTCAGGAGCCTCCCATGCCTCCACCGGCCCCCGCGGCGCCAGCCGAACCGGCGTGGGCGCCGCAGCCGCCGCGACCGCCGAAGACGCCACCTGGATGGCCCAGTGACGTGGCGTTCTTACCGGCGCCGCCCGCAGCTCCGGCCCAACTGTCGTGGGCGCCGCAACCACCGCCCCCGCCCAGGACCCCGCCGCCTGGATGGCCCAGCGACGTCGCATTCTTGCAAGCCCCGCCAGCTCCCCCGGCTAAACCTGACTCCGCGCCGCAGCCCCCGCGGCCTCCTCGCACTCCGGCTCTCGGATGGCCGGACGATATGCCGATCCTCGGCACGCCGCCCGATGTCCCGCTCGATCTCGTGATGGCCATGCCGCCTGAGGTCCCGATCGAGCTCATGTTGGCCACGCCTCCGAACCCGTTGCTGGCCCCGGCCGGCCCGATGGGGCTCCTGGCGTCGAGGCCGCTCGGCTTGATCACCGCCACGAAACCCTTCACAACGCTCGCGCCTATGGCGCCGATGGCTGCCCTGACTCCCATGCCGCCGCTTCCGCCGGAAATCGGTGAGATCGGCCTGCTGGCTTTCCAGGAAGCGTCGAGCGTCCGCGCCGCCGAAGCACGCGCCCGCTCCGAGGCTCGCCGCGTGCAGGACCGCGAAGATCGTTACTACAGGCAGGGCAAGGCTTATCTCGATCGCAAGGAATACGACCGCGCCATCGATTCGTTCAATCGCGCACTCGAAGACAAAGGCCCCCGCGCCGATGGAGCGCTCTATTGGCGAGCCTACGCCCAGATGCGGCTGGCCAAGTGCGACGATTCCGTCGCCACCGTAAATGAATTGCAGAAAGACTATCCAAACAGCCACTGGCTGGACGACGCGAAAGTTCTGCGCGCCGAGTGCGGCCATGTGTCTCCGGAAACAACCAACGACGAAGATCTCAAGCTCATGGCCATCAATGCGCTCATGAATACCGATCCGGAGCGCGCCGTGCCGCTGCTCGAAAAGCTCCTGAAGAGCAGCAATTCGCCGCGAGTCAAAGAGCGCGCGCTGTTCGTGCTCGCCCAGGGACACTCCCCGCGCGCCCGGGAAGTGCTCGCCTCCGTCGCCAAGGGCGGCTCTAACCCCGACCTCCAGGCCAAGGCCATCGAATACCTCGGCGTCTACGGCGGCCGCGAAAACGGCCAGGTGCTGGCGGATATCTACAAGAGCACCAACGACACGCACGTGAAGCGATCGATTCTCAGCAGCTTTATGGTTTCCGGCAATCGCGAAGGGCTGCTCGCCGTAGCGAAGTCGGAGTCGAACCAGGAGCTGAAGGCCTACGCGATTCAACTGGTGGGCAGCACCGGCGGTTACGCCGATCTCGCGCAGCTCTATACCAGCGAATCGTCCCCGGAAGTGAAGAAGGCCATCATTCAAGGGCTTTTCATCTCCGGTAACGCCGACAAGCTGATGGATATCGCCAAGGCGGAAAAAGACGACAATCTCCGCCGTCTGGCCATCAACCAGCTCGGCGTAATGGGCCGCAGCAAGACCGGTCCGGTACTGGTCAGCCTCTATGGCCAGGAGACCAATACGGACAACAAAAAAGCGATCATCAGCGCGCTGTTCGTTCAAGGCAACGCCACGGCGCTGGTGGAGATCGCGCGCAAAGAAAACGACATGAACCTGAAAAAGGCCATCGTCAATCAACTCTCGGTGATGCACTCCAAAGAAGCCACCGACTATCTGATGGAGATTCTGAGCAAATGAAACCCGCATCCTGGCTCGCTCTGGTTTCATTCGCCGCGCTGGGCTTCCTCGTAAGCCCGGCGCCGGCGCAACAGCCTCGCGTCGAAAACGCGCGGATGGAAACGCGCGCGGTGTCGGGTGGATTCGAAAACATCTTCCAGGGATTGGTGGCCGCCCAGTCGTCTCCGGCATGGATCGGTTACGCCGTTCCGGTCATCAAAGGCGACCGCCAGTCCTGCTGCTGGAGCAATGACGTACGCGGCTGCTTCCTGGAGCCGCACTCCGGCAACGAGACCATTACCGTCAACGGTAATCCCACGGTAAGGCTCGAAGGACCGACCCACTTGATGGTCCTGTTCCGCGTCGAGAATCGCCAGATCGGCAAGGTTCGCTCCTTCACTCCCGATTGCGAGCTCGACGGCGGCGGCCTGCCGTTCCTCTGGCTGACCGGCGTCACCGGCGCGGACAGCGTCAAGGTTCTGTTGGGAATCGCCAAGGACACCGCGGGCGCAACGCGCGAACAGTTGCGGCGCGCCGATTCCGCAGTTTCCGCCATCGCCCTTCATGCCGATCCGTCCGCCGACTCAGCTCTCGATGAGCTGATCGCCGTCAATCAGCCCGATCAGGTGCGTCGCCAGGCTATCTTCTGGATCGGCAACGCCCGCGGCCAGCATGGCATCGACGTGGTGACCCGCGTGGCCCGCGAAGATCCGAATGACAAGATGCGCGAGCACGCCATGTTCGCCTTAACTCAGAGCAAAGATCCGAAAGCTCTCAGCGTCGTGGTCGACATGGCGCACAACGATAAGAACGCGCGCGTGCGCGGCCAAGCCCTGTTCTGGCTGGCCCAGCGCGCCGGCCAAAAGGTGGCGCAATCGGCCATCACTGACGCCATCACCAACGATCCGGAAACAGAAGTGAAGAAGAAGGCCCTCTTCGCCCTCACCCAGATGCCCTCGGGCGAAGGGATTCCCATGCTGATTCAGGTTGCTCGCACTAATCACAATGCGGAAGTCCGCAAGCAGGCCATGTTCTGGCTGGGCCAAAGCAAGGACGAGCGCGCCCTGCGCTACATCGAAGAAGTCCTGAAATAGCAAGTAGCACAGGCATTCATGCAAGCATTCATGCCTGTGTTTGCTTTTTGCCGAGCCGTGACCGTGAGGGAGCGGGGGCCAAATACTTGTGGAGACGGGATTTTTTCCCGCAGCCTCTTTAATCCTGCCGCGTCCCCACTCGTGGGTACGCTCGGCCCGACGACTACGTTCGTTTTCGAGGCGGTTGTTACTTTCGCATCAACTGTGGAATGCTCTGGAAATGCCGATCCCGCGTGACCAGCGTCAAATCGTGTTCCAGAGCAAGCGCAGCGATCCAAAGATCGTTGTCAGGGACCGGCGGCCCTGCGCGCTTGAGTTGAACAAAGAGCCTTGCGTAGTGTTCGGCTGTCTCCCGCCCTGGCATCAAGACATCCACTGTGGGCTTTGCCAGGAAATGTCGCAGCAAGCTCTCATTCCGATGCTGCTGCGTCCCGCCCAGGAAGCCCGCTTTTATTTCCGCCAGAACGATGAGCGGAATCCACACCTCTTCACAAGTCCCAAGCAACTCTGCTAACTTCGCGTCCCCTTGAAACAAATCGGTCAGCCGGTTCGTATCCAGCGCGACTCTCATTTCCACTTGTCCAAATCGATCCGTCGCTGCGCCGCGATAATTTCATCGAACGCCTTATCGCGAGTCCATTTGCCAACCAGATCGGAGAAGTCGGCCCGTTTTTTGTCTCCGACCGTGGATGCAGTCAGTTCCTCCAGAATGACCTGGTTCAAGCTCAACTGTCGCTGCATGGCCCGGCGTCGAAGCGCGCGATCCACTTCTCGCGGAATTCCGCGAATCGTGTACTGGATCTGTGCCTGCTTCTTCATGCCTACATGATAGCAAGAGATGCAGGCAACTAGCCATGCTCCACCCGCGCCTTTATATCCGCGTACGCCGCACGATCAACCGATGTAGCGCCGCGCCATCAGTAATGACAATCACTTCAGAACTTCTTCGATGTAGCGCAGGGCGCGCTCGTCCTTGCACCTCGGCATTCGATTATGCTTGACGTAACGCATAACGGTGCGTTACGTTAAGCAATGATCGTCAGCTATTGCGACAAGCGTACTAGAGAGTTCGCGGCTGGCAAGAAGATAAAAGCCTTCTCAGGAATCGAACGATCAGCGCGATTGAAGCTTGACCGCCTGGAAGCGGCCGCGGCGTTGAAGGATCTTGGCGCTCTCCCGGGCAATCGCTTGGAGGCATTAGCTGGCGACCGCAAGGGGCAATACAGCATCCGCGTCAATGATCGGTGGCGGGTTTGTTTCGAATGGGCTGACAACGCATTGGGCCCTTCGAACGTGGAGATCGTCGATTACCATTAGGAGAACCATATGGCTATTGTGGCAATTCATCCTGGTGAACACCTCGCCGAAGAGTTGAAAGAACTCGGAATGAGCGCCGCGGAACTTGCGCGGAAGATCAGTGTGCCCACCAACCGGATCACCGGCATCTTGAATCGACAGCGCGCCATCACCGGCGACACCGCCCTGCGTCTGGCTCATTTTTTCGGGACAACTGCGGAGTTTTGGCTCAACTTGCAGAGCCTCTACGAACTTCGCGTAGCGCAAAAAAAAGCGGGAAAGTCAATCCAATCTCTTCCCCAGCTAAGGCGCTCTGACCGCATTCCAGCTTGACGCTTCCATAACTTGCCGGTTCGCCATTTAGCCCAAATGGCCGACTCTCTTGCACCATGCCAAAAGTGCAGGCACGCACCCGTATCATCTAGCCGTGCTCCACTCGCGCCTTGATATCGGAATACGCCGCCTCGATCAACCGACGTAGCGCCGCGCCGTCCGTAGCGGCTCCCGGCCGCAGCTTCACATGCCGCAGGAATCTCCCCGTGCCCTGCAACAACCGCCCCGGATCCTTCAGTGATGCTCCCTGAAAGAACCCGACATTCACATGCGACGTGAATACGGCGACGTAGCCGAAAGCCGCATCCCCCAGACACGCAGTCGGGCAGCCATCATGCAACAACTCCCGGACCTCGTCGCCGCACTTTCGCATCACCTCAAACCACTGCTGCGCGATCGCTCCCAACTCGCCCCGATGCTGTTTCCTCCACGCATCAACGGCCGGATCGCGCTCCACAGCGCCATTGAACCGCAGCAAATCCGTTCTCATCCTCGCCCGCTTTTCATCGAAATCCGCTAGTCACGTAATACTGTACACGAGCCAGGAATGTTACGTAGCCCGCGCACCCGCTAAAATCAAAGAGTGCGACACCTATCCCTTCTCACCCTGATCGCTTCCCTCGCCGCCGCCCAAGGCATCCCCGGCTTCAGCGTTGCCAACATCGACAAAACGGCCGACCCCTGCGTCGACTTCTACCAATACGCCTGCGGAACCTGGATGGCCAAGAACCCCATTCCTCCCGACCAGTCCATCTGGGGACAGTCCAGCCTTCTGCTCGAGCACAATCGCGCCGTGCTGCAGAACATCCTGGAGAAAGCCGCCGTCAACAAACCTTCGCGCACCGTCGTCGAGCAGCAGATCGGCGACTTCTATGCTTCCTGCATGGATGAGACCGCCATCAACAAGCTCGGCGCGCAGCCGCTCAAGCCCGACCTCGACCGCATCGCCGCCATCGCCTCGAAATCCGGCATGCTCCCGGAACTCGTCCGCCTGCATCTCGAAGGCGTTCCCGTTTTCTTCAACTTCTACTCCGCACCTGACGCCAAGGACGCTTCCGTCAACCTTGCGCAAGCGGACCAGGGCGGCCTGGGCCTGCCCGACCGCGACTATTACTTGAAAGAAGACGCCAAGTCCGTCGAGATCCGCAAGGAGTATGTTGCGCACGTGGCAAAGATGTTCGAACTGCTCGGCGAGCCTGCCGCCAAAGCCGCTGCCGATGCCGATGCAGTAATGAAGATCGAAACCGCCCTGGCCAAGGGCGCGCTCGATCGCGTCTCCCGCCGCGACCCGGACAAAACCTATCACAAGCTCAGCGTTCACGAGTTGGTGTCCATGAGCCCCGGAATCGATTGGCCCAAGTATTTCGCCGGCGTCGGCGCGCCTGCCATCACCGACCTGAATGTCGCCGAGCCCAACTTCTTCCGCACGCTCGAATCGGTGATGGTTCAGACCAATCTGGAAGACCTCAAGACCTATCTCCGCTGGCACCTGGTCCACTCGGAAGCCGCGCTGTTATCCAAGCCCTTCGACGACGAGAATTTTCATTTCTTCCGCCAGATCCTCACCGGGGCGAAGGAGCAGCAGGCGCGCTGGAAGCGCTGCGTCACGGCCGTCGACGGCGATCTCGGATTCGCGCTCGGCCAGAAATACGTCGAAGAGACTTTCGGTCCCGAGGGCAAAGCGCGCACTCTGAAAATGGTGCAAGAGATCGAAAAGGCTCTCCAGACCGATATCGGAACCCTCACCTGGATGACGCCCGCGACCAAAGAGCAGGCTCTGGTGAAGCTCCGCGCGGTCGCCAACAAAATCGGCTATCCGGATAAATGGCGCGATTATTCCAGCGTCAAAGTCGTGCGCGGCGATGCCGTCGGCAACGACGAGCGCGCCACCGAATTTGAAGTGCACCGCATCATGGCCCGCATCGGCCATCCGGTCGACCACTCCGAATGGCTCATGACTCCGCCCACCGTAAACGCTTACTACAATCCCACCCAGAACAACATCAACTTCCCCGCCGGCATTCTTCAGCCGCCGTTTTGGGACAAGAAGCTCGACGATGCTCCGAACTACGGCGGTGTCGGCGCCGTGGTCGGCCACGAATTGACCCACGGCTTCGACGACCAGGGCCGCAAGTTCGATCCCCAAGGCAATCTGCGTGACTGGTGGACGGCGGAAGACGCCAAGGAATTCGAAAAGCGCGCCGAGTGCTTCGTCAAAGAATATTCGTCATTCATCGCTACCGGCGATGTCCATCTCAACGGCAAACTCACGCTCGGCGAAAACTCCGCCGACAATGGCGGTCTGCGCCTGGCCTTCATGGCGCTCATGGAATCTCTGAAGGGCAAGCATCCGGCGAAGATCGATGGCTACACTCCCGAACAGCGCTTCTTCCTCGGCTGGGGCCAGGTCTGGTGCCAGAACGTCCGGCCCGAAGTCGCCCGCATGCGCGCCCAGATCGACCCCCATTCCCCCGGCAAGGATCGCGTCAACGGCGTGGTCTCCAACATGCCCGAATTCCGCGAAGCCTTCGCCTGCAAAGTAGGCCAACCAATGGTCCGCGAACCCGCCTGCCGCGTCTGGTAACCGCACTCCTGCGTGGGGCAGGCGCCCTCGCCTGCAGCCCGACGCCCGTCGGGCTTGGTTTTCCTACAACCTTACACCCCACAACCTACAACCTCCCTGCCTGTAACCTTCCCCCAAACCTGCGGTAATTAAGGATGTGTACGAAGCGACAGACAGCAGCCTGATGCAGTCCGTCCAGGATGGCGACCTCGGTGGCCTGGCTATCCTCTTCGAGCGGCATCATCGCCCGCTGTTCAATTACTTCGTACATCTGAACGGGAATCGGGACTTGAGCGAAGACCTGGTACAAGACGTTTTTATGCGAATGCTGAAGTACCGGAAAAGCTTCCAGCCCGATCGCCCGTTCACCGCCTGGATGTACCAGATCGCCCGCAACGCCAACGTGGATACGATCTCGAAGCGGAAAGTGGAAGTGGAAATCGGAGAAAGGGAGTTCGCGACCATGAGTCCCATCGACGAAAACCTGAAGCGCAAGCAGGAAATTAGCCTGCTGAAGCGAGCCATCGCTCGCCTGCCGATGGACAAACGCGAGCTCCTGATCCTGAGCCGTTATCAGAATTTGAAGTACGAGGAAATCGCCGGCATCCTCGGTTGCGATGTCGGCGCGGTGAAAGTTCGCGTTTATCGCGCGGTGAAAGCGCTAGGACAGATTTACTTCGAGCTGTCAGGAGAAAGAGCGTCATGAATTGCGAAGAAGCAAGAACACAATTCGTCGATTACTGGCGGGGCGCGCTGGAAGATCCGCTGGGTGAGTTCCGCGTGCACCTTGCCTCGTGTGAGCGCTGCCGCGCCGAAGCGGAAGAACTGCGCGATCTCTGGGGCATCATGGACCGCGTGCCCGAAGAGGATCCGAGTATGCGCCTGCGGGCGCGCTTCTATGATTCTTTGCGCGAGTGGCGGCGGCAGGAAGCGGACCGCCGCCACTCCTGGGGATGGTTGCGCCACCCCGCGTTCCAGGCCGCTGCGGCAGCCATCCTTCTGATCGCCGGCATCGGCACAGGATATGTGATGCGCGGCCATGACTCCACAGAAATGTCGCAATTACGTGGGGAGGTTTATAACATGCGTCAGCTTGTGGCTTTATCTTTAATGCAACAGCAATCCGCCAGTGACCGGCTGCGCGGCGTCAACTATGCCTATCGCGCCGAGCAATCCGATCCGCAGGTGCTTGGCGCGCTGCTCACCACTGTCGATCACGATCCCAGCGTGAACGTCCGCCTGGCCGCCGTCGATGCCTTGCGCAACTTCACCGACAGTCCGGTGGGCCGCAACGGATTGGTCCATGCGCTGTCCAAACAGGAATCGCCGCTGGTCCAGATCGCGATTCTGGACGAAATCGTCGCCGTGCATGAGCGCTCGGCAGTGTCCGCCATCCAGGCGCTGTTGGGCGATCAGAATTTGAATCCCGAAGTGAGGCAGCGCGCACAATGGGCGCTGAAGCAACTCCAATGAAACGCCTTCTGCTGATTTTCGCCGCCGCTCTCACCGCGGCTTATGGCTACGACGAAGAAGCCCGCGAGACCATTCGCAAGAATTACCCGGCCTCCAAGTACCTCGAGGTCGACAATATCCACGGCTTCATCCACGTCACTGGATACAACGGAAGCGAGATCCAGACCGTCATTGAAAAGCACATCATCGCCGATTCGCGCGACCGCCTGGAAGCCGCCCAGCGCGAGGTGAAGCTCGACATCAATCAAACCGGCGACACGCTGACTCTCGCTGTAGACGAGCCCAACCGCTGTAATTGCGGCGACCGCGGAAATTGGGACCATTTCAACGACGGTTTCTCCCGCGAATCGCATCGCCCCGGCTATCGCGTGGTCTACGATTTCGAAATCAAAGTCCCGGCCGCAACTTCTGTCCGGCTCGGCACGGTGAACGAAGGCGACGTGCGCCTCGAAAACACCACCGGCGATTTTCTGCTGCGCAATGTCAATCACGCCGTCGAAGCGCGCGAGGTCGGCGGAGCAGGGAAGATCGCCACCGTGAATGGCGGCATCACCGCCACGTTCACCAGGAACCCTACTACGCCGTGTTCGTTCAGCACCGTGAACGGCACCATCGAAGCGTCTTTCCGCCCCGGCCTCAACGCCGACGTACGCGTGAAGACCTTCAACGGCCGCGCCTACACCGATTACGACGTCACCGCGATGCCCCGCATGGTCTCCACCTCCGAGCGCCGCAACGGCAAGTTCGTCTATCGCAGCGATGAGTTCACCGGCATGCGCATCGGCAGCGGCGGCCCCGAATTTCGTTTTAATACGCTCAACGGCAGTATTCGCATCATCAATCGAGGAAAGTGACTATGAGAAAGCTGGCAGCATTTACTATTCTCGCGGCCGCGGCGGCATTCGCTCAGGATGCTCAACCGGATCGCGTAACCGTACCCTTTAGCGACCCCTCGCGGCCGAAGACGCTCCGCGTCGGTCTGATCACTGGCGGCATCACCGTCAGAGGCTATAACGGCAAGGACGCTATCGTCGAAGCGCGCCCCGAAGGCAATTCGTCCCGGCGCCACCGCGCCCCCGATCGCTCCGACGGCATGCGCCGCATCGACATGAACGGCACCGGCCTGAACGTCGAGGAGTCCGACAACGTAATCCGCGTGGGAACGCGCGCCATCAACGAAGACATTCAGTTGAACATCCAGGTTCCCTTCAACACCTCGCTGAAACTGCACACCGTCAACGGCGGCGACATCGTCGTGGATCACATCGTTGGCGACGTCGAGCTCGAAGACACCAACGGCAATATCACTGCCACGCACATCTCCGGAACCGCCGTGGTCAATGCGCTCAACGGAAAAGTGCTGGTGAGTTTCGACAAAGTCAGCGGCGACAAACCGA
This sequence comes from Bryobacteraceae bacterium, assembly GCA_035632375.1. Taxonomy (GTDB): domain Bacteria; phylum Acidobacteriota; class Terriglobia; order Bryobacterales; family Bryobacteraceae; genus Palsa-89. The sequence continues at coordinate 47,699 of DASQGY010000228.1, forward strand.
TGTCCTTCAGCTCGCTCAATGGCGATATCGATGTCGCGCTGCCTGCCGACGTGAAAGCCAAGCTCAAGCTGAAGAGCGATAACGGCGCAATCTATAGCGACTTCGACATCCAGTTGGACTCCACTTCACGCAAGCCCGTGGTGCAGGATAACCAATCGGGCAAAGGCAAGTATCGCGTGCAGTTCGACAGAGCCATGTTCGGCTTGGTCAACGGCGGCGGCACCGAGATGCAGCTCACTACCTTCAACGGCAACATCTACATCCGCAAAGCCAAGTGACGTACGGGCATCCGATGTAGCACAGGCATGCCTGTGTTCCCCCCGGGTCAGGTTGACTTTCCCCCAACCTGACCCATCCTCACCGTTACACCAATTCCCAACCGTTACCTCCAGGCTAGAGCAATAAATTCCCTAGCTTGTATCCCCACGTCTTCGCAAGTCGCTCGATTCTCTCACACTCCATTCTGGTCCCGCGCTTGCACAACGGTAAGCGTGAAGATTCGAGCATCGCAGCCATCCGTTGCCGCGATGAGTTCCGTGAAGACCGAAGCGTGAACCGATCCGACATCTTCCTGGAGGATTCATGAAGAACACTTCCGTATTTGGAATCTATCGCGACACTGTCGCGCTTGGAGGCGGCCTGGAGGCTCTGCGCTCGGCCGGCTTCCGCAGCACCGACGTGTCGGTCCTGATGCCGGAGAACGTCGGCACCAAGGACTTCGGGCATGAGAAGGCAACCAAGGCTCCGGAGGGGGCAACCACCGGAGCTACCACGGGCGCCGTGGTGGGCGGCGCTCTCGGATGGCTGGTGAGCGTGGGTGCCCTGGCCATCCCCGGTCTGGGACCGTTTATCGCGGCTGGGCCGATCATCGGAATGCTGGCTGGAGCAGGAGCCGCCGGCGTCGTCGGCGGAATTGCCGGCGCTCTCATCGGCATGGGTATCCCCGAGTACGAAGCGAAGCGTTACGAGGGGCGCATCCGGTCCGGCGGCATTCTGCTCTCGGTGCATTGCGACGACTCCGACTGGGAGAAGCGCGCCAAGCAGGTGCTGAATCGAACCGGCGCTGAAGAGATCGGTGCCGCCGGTGAAGCCTCCGCCGATTTCGCCGTCAGCGGCAAGCCCGCTTCCCGCATCTGAGTCGGACCGAGCCGCGATGTTACCGAGCCGCGCCCGCCACGTTACCGAGCCGCGACCGGCCACGTTACCGAGCCGCGACCGTGAGGGAGTGTCCTATGGCCCTGCGGGCCACCAAAAGAAATGAAAACGGGCGCGATTCGCGGTACGATTTCCTGCAACGGGGTGTGGCTGGAGGTCGTTTCCCGCTCTGGAGAAGTTGAGACCGTGAGG
>DASQGY010000229.1:0-14978 GCA_035632375.1 Bryobacteraceae bacterium
GACGGAGCACCTGGCATCGTACAGCGGATCGACATGGACTGGACCTATATACCTGCACCACACCGACAACCTGTTGGATAACCGGCCGGCGCTGGTCGCGACGAAGGCTGGGGAATTGCTGGTACTGGGATCATCGGACGGACGGCGGCAGTTTCATCCGTTGACGTATTTTCCGGGCCAGCGCACATTACCGGTGCAAGACGACGAAATGCCGAAAGATCCTTACAACAACGATCTCTACGTGAATCACGTGGCGCTCGGTCCCGCTTCGGCAGCGCCAGCGACCAAGAGCGTCGTCGTAGCCGCCGCATCGGGGATGGATCCTCGCGACAAAGCCGAGCAAGAATCAGTGGCGGCGATGCGCAAGTATCGTCTGCAAACGCGCAATGGCAATCTGCAGATCCTGCGCGGCGAATTCCACCGGCACAGCGAGATTTCGATGGACGGCGGCACGGACGGGTCCATCCTGGATCAATACCGCTACATGATCGACGACGGTTACATGGACTGGGTGGGGTGCTGCGATCACGACAATGGTGCGGGTCGCGAGTATACGTGGTGGATTTCGCAGAAGCTCACGGATATTTTTTACTCGCCGGGCCATTTTGTTCCGATGTTCAACTATGAGCGCAGCGTGTCGTATCCGGAAGGGCATCGCAACGTGATCTTTGCGCAGCGGGGCATCAGGCCCCTGCCGCGGCTGCCGAAGACCGCCGAGACGCCGGTTGTGAATGCGCCGGACACGATGATGCTGTACGCGTATCTCAAGAAGTTCAATGGCGTCGTCGCGTCGCATACCAGCGCGACGAACATGGGCACCGACTGGCGCGATAACGATCCGGACTCGGAGCCAGCGGTGGAGATTTATCAAGGCGATCGCCAGAACTACGAGATGCCGGGCGCGCCGCGGTCGAATAATGAGAAGGACTCCATCGGCGGGTGGCGGCCCAAGGGCTTCGTCAATCTCGCGCTGGAGCGCGGCTACAAACTGGCATTCGAGGCGAGCTCCGATCACGTTTCCACGCACATCAGTTATTCGAATATCCTGGCCACCGCGCCGACGCGCGAGGCGCTGTTGGATGCTCTGAAGAAGCGGCATGTGTACGGGGCGACGGACAATATCCTGGCGGATTACCGCTCGGGCGAGCACATCATGGGTGATTCGTTTTCGAGCGCGACCGCGCCAGTGTTGCACGTGAAGCTGGCCGGTACTGCGCCGTTCTCGAAGGTTTTTGTCGTGAAGGACAATGTCTATGTGTACTCCACCGAGCCGGGCACCGCGAACGTGGAGTTCACCTGGCGGGATACGAGCCCTGTAGCGGGCAAGACATCTTATTACTACGTGCGCGGCGAACAGAGCAATGGCGAGCTGGTATGGGTCTCGCCGATGTGGATCAAGTACACCGGACAATAGCGTCGCCATGGATTCCGAGCGGCAGGAACGCATTCGCTACTTCGGTTTTGCCGGAATCGTCGGCATACTGCTGCTGCTGAATCTGCTCGGCGTTTTCAAAACCATTTTCGGAATCGACACCGCCGCGATTCTGACGGTGCTTGGCGGCTACCGGATTTTCCGCAACTCCATCGCGGCGCTTCTGGAAGGCAACATCTCGGCGGACCTGGCCATTTGCATCGCGGTGATCGCCGCGCTTTCCATCGGGCAGTATCTGGCGGCGGCGGAAGCGATGTTCATCATGCTGCTCGGCGAAGGGCTGGAGGCATATGCGGCTGGCCGCACGTCGGCGGCGATCCACCGCTTTGTCGAGCAGATGCCACGGCGCGCGCGGCTGCTTCGCGATGGGCATGAAGTGGAAGTGGATGCTGCTGCGCTGGTGCCCGGCGACGAGATCGTGGTCCGCGCGGGCGAGCGGATTCCTTCCGATGGGAAGATCTCCCGGGGAATATCGAGTATCGATGAGAGCACCATTACCGGAGAGTCGCTGCCGCGAGACAAGCAGCCGGGTGATGAAGCTTTTTCCGGCACGTTGAACGGCAACGGTCTGCTGCATATTACGGTGACCCGCGCTGGCGACGAAACTACGCTATCGCGCGTGATCCGACTGGTGCAGGAGGCAAGCGAACAACGCGCACCCGTGGAACGCCTGGCCGACCGCGCCGCGCGATATTTTCTGCCGGCGTTATTGATCGCAGCGGGGCTCACCTTTTACTTCTCGCGCGACTGGCTGCGAACTGTCGCCGTGTTATTGGTGGCTTGTCCCTGCGCGTTGATTCTGGCTACACCGACGGCGATGGTCGCCGCGATCGGCGGACTGGCGCGGCGCGGCATCCTGGTCCGTGGCGGGACGGTGCTGCAACAAGCCGCGAAGATCGACACGGTGCTGTTCGACAAGACTGGCACCGTCACCGAGGGACGCTTTGAAGTCCTGCGCGTTTTGCCGAGCGCGGGGAACGAGCAGGAGTTGCTTCGATTGGCAGCGGCGGCCGAGAGCGGATCGGAGCACGTCCTGGCGCGCGTGATTCATGAGGAGGCCGCGCGGCGGGGGGTTGCGCCATTGACCGCGGAGCAGGCGCGCGTTCTACCGGGGCGCGGTGCAGAGTGCTTGGTCAAAGGCGAACCCATTCGCGCAGGCAGCGCGGCGTTTCTTTCTGAATTTGGAATCCGAGGATTTGAGCCGCTGCTGGAAGAGGCCGACCGGTTGGGCGCAACCACAGTTTTAGTTGCCAAGGGAGATCAGTTGGCTGGCGCCATTCTGCTGCGGGACCGTATTCGCGAAGGCGCGCGAGAGGCGGTGGAGGGACTCATGGCGCTCGGCATCACGCGCCAAGTGATGCTCACGGGAGATCGGCGGCGGGCTGCTGAAGCGGTGGCGCGTGAGATCGGGCTCGCCATCGTCGAGGCGGAGTTGCTGCCGGAAGAGAAACTCGATCATGTACGCCGCTATATGGCGCAGAGGAACTATGTCGCGATGGCCGGGGAAGGTCTGAACGACGCGCCGGCGCTGGCGGCCGCTCACGTGGGAATCGCGGTGGCGGGCGCGAGCGACATCACCGCCGAAGCCGCCGATGTTGTGTATCTCGGCCATTCGTTGGAGAAATTTCCCAAGCTGTTTGAAGTGAGCCGCAAGGCCGTCGCGACGGCTTGGCAGAACATCATCTTATTTGCTGGAGTGGTGAACATTGCCGCGGTCGGACTGGCGGCGACGGGAATCATCGGGCCTTTGGGCGCGGCGTTCACGCACCAGCTTTCTTCGTTCTTCGTGATGCTCAACTCGCTGCGTCTGCTGCGCATCGAGCGAACCGGCGAGCGACGGCTGAAATTCATGCTGCCTTCTGGCGTGCGCCGCGCATGGACTCAAGTGCGGGAATGGACCGATGCGTTCGATGCCCGGGTGCTATTTCTCCGCGCGTTCGACCGGCGGCGTGAACTGGCGAAACCAGCGCTACTGATCGGCGCGGCGCTGATTATCTTGAATGGCGTCTACTCGCTTCGGCCGGACGAGATCGGCGTGATCGAGCGTTTCGGCCGCAAAATCCTGCCGCTACGCGAACCGGGACTGCACTACAAGCTGCCGTGGCCCATCGAACGGCTAACGCGGGTGCAAGCGACTCGCGTGCGTACGGTTGAAATCGGCTTTCGATCGTCGGCGAACTCCACGGCTGCGGAACCTGCCACGTACGAGTGGAATGTCCAGCATCGCGCGGGGCGGTTTCAGAGCAAGCCGGAGGAATCGCTGATGCTGACCGGCGATCTGAACATGATCGAAGTGAATGCTGTAATCCACTACCGGGTGCGGAAGCCCGACGATTTTTTATTCCGGCAGATGGACGGCGACGCGATGGTGCGGACTGCGGCGGAATCGGTTCTGCAATCGGTGACTACTACAACGCCGCTGGACAATGCCTTGACGTTCGACCGCGTGGCTTTGGAATCGCGGCTGCGCGTTGAGTTACAGGCGCGCCTGGATCGCTATGAAGCCGGCGTGGAAGTGCTGGGCGCGCGGCTGCTGGATGTGCATCCGTCGATGGAAGTGGTGGACGCATTCCGCGAAGTGTCGGCGTCGTTCGAGGAAAAGAACCGGCTGATCAACGAATCGGAAGGATACCGCAACGAACAGGTGGCGCTGGCTCGCGGCAATGCGCAGGCGCGGACCGTGGAGGCCAGCGGCTATTCTTTCGGCCGCAAGAACCGGTCTGACGGCGATGCCAGCCGTTTCACCCAGAGCGAAGAAGCATTTCGCGCCGCGCCCGCGCTGACGGAGACGCGCCTGTTCCTGGAATCGATGGAGCAGATTCTACCCGGGAAACGCAAGATGATCGTCGATTCGAGCAAGGGACGCCGGTCGCTGCTGTTGCTCGAAGACGGCGCGGAGCTTGCGCCGGCGACAATTCCCAGCATCGCGCCCGAAAGAGTGCGGCCGCCCGACAATTAAGGACTAATCAAGATGATCGACAAATACAGACGTTATCTTCCAGCAGCCGGGGTTCTCGCCGCGCTGGTGTTTTGCTGGCTCACGTTTTACACCGTGCGCGAGACGGAATTCGTGTTGATCACGCAGTTCGGGAGGCCGCTGTACACGGTGGCCGACGCCGGACTCCACGCCAAATGGTTTTTCCAGAGCACGAACTATTTCGACCGGCGATTGCGCGTCTACAATCCACGGCCATCCGAGTTCCTGACCCACGACAAGAAGAACCTGGTGATTGAGAGCTACGTGGCGTGGCGGATTGAAGATCCGAAACGATTCGTCGAAACGGTCGGCGATCCCGGCGCGGCGGAGATGCGGTTGCATGACATCGTTTGGTCGGGGCTGTCGGCGGCTCTGGGGACGCATGATCTGGATTCGCTCATCGCACCGGCAGCGGAAACGGTGCAAGCCGGCGCCTTGCTCGACAAGCTGTCAGCGATGACCGACCGCGCCGCGCTGGACCGCTATGGAATCCAGGTGGTGGATGTGCGGATTAAGCGATTGAATCTGCCGGAACAGAACAAGCAGAGTGTCTACGCGCGTATGCGGGCTGAGCGCGAACGGATCGCACGCCAGTATCGAGCGGAAGGCGAGGAGCAGGCGCTGCGCATACGGGCCGACGCCGACCGGCAAAAAGAGGAGATCCTGTCCGCGGCGTACAAAGATGCGGAGAAAATCAAGGGCGAGGGCGATGCGCAGGCCACCAAGACCTACAGCGCCGCTTATTCGAAGAACCCGCGATTCTACAAATTGCTGCGCACGCTGGAATCGTACAAGAAGATTTTCGACGATAAGACCACGGCCATTCTGAGCTCCGATTCAGAGTTGTTGCGGATCATGATGCGGGGTGAAAGCGGCGCGAAGTAATGCAAGCCCTTCTCCATACAGAACAGGTTGCGGTTGCTGCGCCGCCGAATCGGCAGCGACGACGCCAATGGATCGCCGCGATTTTTGTCGCGTGGCTTCTCACCGGAATCTATCTGGTGAACACGCAGCAGCAGGCTGTAGTAACACGATTCGGCGCGGTGGTGGAACCGCGAGTCCTGCCGGGGATTCACTTGTCACTGCCCTGGCCCATCGATCGTGTGACCAGGCTGAAGGTGCAACAACTCCAGCGGCTGGTGGTGGGCGGCGATGCCGCGGACACAGTGGTGGGCCGGACGCAGCCGCTGCGATCGCAGTTCATTACCGGCGATCAGAACATCATCAACCTGCGTGCAGTGGTGCAATACTCGGTTAGCTCGCCGGTGGACTACCTGATGCGGACCAGCAATGTCGCTCAGACCGTGGCCGCTGCGGTTGAAACTGCGCTGGCACAACGAGTGGCCACGCAAACAGTGGATACCATCCTGACCAGCGGGAAAGCGGCGATACAAGATGATGCGCGGTCGGCCGCGCAGCGGCTGCTAGATGAATATCGCGCCGGCGTCTTGCTCTCCACGGTGAACATCGAAAGCGTCACGCCGCCACCCGAAGCCGCCGATGCCTTTCGCGATGTCGCCAGCGCCCGCGCGGATTCGTCGCGCATCGTGAATGAGGCTCAAGGTTATGCGAATGACGTGGTGCCGCGAGCGCGCGGTGGAGCGCAACAGCTTCTTGAAGCCGCGCAAGGCTACCGGCAGCGTAAGATCGATGAGGCGCAGGGCGATGCCTCCCGATTCATCCAGGTGGCTGCTGAATACTCGAAGGCCAGCGAAGTAAACGGACAGCGCCTGTATCTCGAAACCATGGAAATCATTCTGCCCAAGATCAAGAAGCTGATCGTCGATAACAAAGGCAATCTCGATCTCACCATTGTGCGCAAGGGCGAGAAATAGCGGTCCGCGATGAATAAGCAACGCCTGGCGCAGATTCTTACTGTCTTGATTCTGGCGGCTGCATTGGGCGTAACTCTGGCGCGGAAGAACGGCTGGACACTACAGGGCATCTGGGCGGGACGGCAAACTATCGAGGCTACGCCGGAGGATACCATTTACGCCATGCTCGATGCGGCGCGACAGGGGGACGTGAAGAAATACATGGCGTGCTACAGCGCTGAGATGCAAACGTCGTTGCGGCAGTCGATCTCCGAGTCGTCCGATTCAGCTTTTCGCCAGTATCTGAAGGAAACGAACGCCACGCTCAAAGGGGTGGCGGTAACGCCGCCGGAAAAGATCGGCGACCGCGAGGTGAAGGCCCGCGTGGAGTACGTGTATCAGGATCGCAACGAAGCGCAAACTATGTATCTGGAGAAAGCCGCTGCTGGATGGAGGATTACGCGTGTGGAAACGGCGCAGCGGGTGAAGACCCTGGTTCCATACGGCACGCCGGTGCGGTAAACCCGCCCTCCACACACCAAAGCCTGTACTGCTAAATCTCTGTTTTCGTTGCGCGCTGCGACGATTTTTCTCGACCCCCAGCGCGCCGGCTTGAAAGCCGGCGGCAGGCAGAAATGCCTGCCCCACAGAGCAGCGGGGCCGCAATCCCCAGCAGGCCGACGAGGGCGTCGGCCGCGGACCAGGGGGTCCGCCCCACAAAATCGTCGCGTGTTGCCAGATTCTCAACTTTAGTAGAGCAAGAAGGGTCACGTTCAATTTGCGGCGAAGCCGCACTGTGCCACCTGCGACCAACTCGTCAGTGCCTAGTGGCCTGTGGGAGTTCTGCCCTTCAGCAACCTGCTACCATGGATACCTCTACCGAACGGTCGGTAGCACACTGGGAGGAGGCATATGAAACAGTTACTCTGCGTGATCGGACTCCTGGCCTGCGCCCTGGCGGCGCTCGCTCAACAGCCTGTCCAATTCGCCGGCGCGCCCTGCGTGAACCCACCCACCCTGCATTGTCCCGACAAGGACTGCCCCGCAGACCGGGTGATCAATCAGGGGCCAGTTGTTGAGATGAAAACCCGGCGCACTTACTTCCTGGATTACCCGTGCGATCTGAAGCGCGACGAGAAAGTCACTTTCGTTCTCAGCCTTCATGGCGCGGGCTCCTACGGGAACTGGCAGCGCAACTATTTCCCGATCATGGACTACAAGGACAAGTACCGGCTGGTGATCGCCACGCCCAACTCGCCGACACACGTTTGGTCCGCCGCCGATGACGAATATCTGCAGAACATTGTCACATCCGTAGTGGATCAGATCGGCAAGCAGAACATCAAGGCGTTCTGGCTGGTAGGACACTCGCAGGGCGGCATGACCTCCAACCGGATCGTGCGCACCGATTTCTTCAAGGACAAGGTCGACGGCTGGCTCAGCCTTTCGGGCGGACGTCTGGGCGGGAGTCCAGGGCGAGCGGGCAGCTTTGGTCCCCCGCGCACAGCCGCTCCCACCGCTACCACCGTCACTCCGTCCGCTATTACTGCCGCGGCGGCGGCGTTGCGCGAGCCTCCATCGAGCGATTTCTCCTTCATCTACGAAACCGGCCGGCGTGAAATGGACGACAAGGGAATCCCCGAGACTTCCGCGTGGGCGGCGAAATTCAAGTGCGGGCCTCGCCGCAAGGGCGATGAAATCGTCGACACCAAGGCCGGTTACGTCTACGACGGCACTCGTCAGAATCCGCCGAATCCTTCCTGGGGATTGCTACCCGCGCCGGGAAAGGCTCAGGTGTACATTTACCCGGACTGCCAAGATGGCCGGGTTGTCGCCGACGTCGTGCGCATCGACAAAGGACACACCGAAGGGCTGGAGCCGAACGTCACCGAAGAGTTGGTGAAGTTAATGATCTCCGCAAAGGGCGGCAAGATTCAGCAGTCCGCCCGGCCGTCGGGAGCAACCGCCGCGAATTGAGTCAGCGGATTTCCCGGAAGCGCGGGCTGAACAATGGATCCGCTTCCGGTGACAGCAGTACCCACAGCGCATAGATTCCCAGAACCGTGCCGATCGGAAAACTCAGCAGTTGCAAGATGGCGATGATGGTGGCCATCGCCCGCGCCCAGCGCTGGAAGCGCATCAGCCCGATCCCCGCGATGATCGATGGGATGGCCAACACTAACAGCAGCACCATCCAGCCGGTGACCATGTAACCGCTGACGGGGCCATAGGCCGCAGCGTTCGCCGGACCGGCCATAAGCAGAAAGAAGACCAGGCTGGCCAAGCCGCCGAAGCCGCCGGCCAGGATATATAACAAACCAAGTATTTTGACGTGAGCTTCCACTTACCAGTCGACCTCGACCTCGTAGCTGTCCGCGCCGCCCCGCGGGTTGGCAATCTCGAACGTCAGCCGGAAGCGATTTGCAGCCGATGGATATTCTACAATCTGAACTTGGCCGCGGCCGTGTAGTTTCTTGATCGCGGGATGAAGATCGGAACGGCTCGGTAACGGGCGTAGGAAATCGTTCCGCGGGTCGCGGAGTGGCTGGCCTTCCAGGACCTCGGTAAGCGTCGATCCACCGGTGATGGTTATGCGAACGCGGCCGTCGACAGTGCCCGTCCAGATCAGGCCCGGCGACGCCTCCAGGGACGCAGGCGCTGCACCCGACGCGCGATTCCACACCAGCGTGAACGAATACTCGCCCGCTCCCGCTTGCGGATCGCGAATGGCAACTTTAGCCGTGTAGTTGTTGCTCTCGCGCGGTTGCTCTATCAGGCGGATATCGCCGCGGCCCAATGCGCTCTCCAGCCGGACCTCAACATCCCGGTTCGGCAGAGGTTTAGAAAACTTGAAATGTTCACCGGCAACCGGTACGCCGCTCGGCACGCTCGACACACAACGCTTCGCCTGACAACTAATCACAGCTTCCTCATCCACACGTCCGCTCCAAGCCACCTGATCGCCGCGTACGCGGCTGGAGCCTTCAAACGATCGGTTGGACGCGTCCCAATAAAGTGCGATGGCGTACAACGAACTGCCCGGCTGCCGGTCCTCGAGAGATACCGCCAGCGTGTAGTCGTTCTCCAGGCGTGGCTGGTCGACGATGTGGACGTACCCCCGTCCTTCACGCGTTTCGAGCCGCGCGTTCTGCCGGACCTGAGGTAGCTCGTCGTAGAACTGGAACTTCTGATTTGCTACCGGCGCACCGTCCTGGATTTTGACGTCCAGGCGCTTGCCATGCAGATAGAGGATATCGATGCCGTCGACTTCTCCCTGCCAGACGAATTGTGGATGATCCTGCGCGCACAGGACCCATGGCAACAGCAACAGTGTGAGAAGTCTGGTCAGACTCTCATTGTACCGGTCTTCGCCGCTCTGTAGCCTGAATTAGTAAGCAGGAATACAATTTCCGTGATGAAGGCGGGATTAATTCCAGCCGGTAGATTCACTGGATACGATAGAATGTTGAGGTTGGCAGTGTAGCAGTACAATCGGACTCCGCGTCCTATGGTAATGGCACCGGGTGTACCCGCATTCCTCCTAGCTTCGGCGGCGAATCAGTTCGTCCATACGTTCTTTGACGACACCTTCGCGGGAGTGCATCATCTCGACTTATTCGACTTTGCGCTGCTGGTCCCCTATTTCCTGCTTCTGGTGATTCTCTCTTTCTACGGATGCCACCGCTACGAAATGATCCGGCGGTACATGAAGCACAAGAAGGACATCCTGAGCGCTCCGCCAGTGAAGTTCGACACGCTGCCGCGAGTGACCATTCAACTGCCTCTTTACAACGAACGCTTCGTGGTGGAGCGGCTCATCGAAGAAGTGTCGAAGATGGATTACCCGAAGCACCTGCTGCAGATCCAGGTGCTGGACGATTCCACAGACGATACGCATTCGTTCACCGAAGCCCTGGTGCGCGATTATCAGGCCGCGGGCGTGCCCATCGAGTATCGCCATCGAACCAACCGGCACGGATTCAAAGCCGGGGCGCTGCAGGAAGGCATGCAAAGCGCCACCGGGGAGCTGATCGCTATTTTCGATGCCGATTTTCTGCCGCCGCGCGATTTTCTGCAGCGCACGGTGCATTACTTCGCCGACGCGAAAGTCGGCGTGGTGCAGACCCGCTGGAGTTATCTGAACCGGCATTACAACCTGCTGACCGAAGTGGAAGCCATGCTGTTGGACGGCCACTTCGTGATCGAGCATGGGGCACGTTGCGGCAGCGGACTATTTTTCAATTTCAACGGAACGGCCGGGATTCTGCGAGCCAGCATGATTGAAGACGCGGGCGGCTGGCAGCACGATACGCTCACCGAGGATTCGGATCTGAGTTACCGGGCGCAGCTCAAGGGCTGGCGTTTCGTTTATGTGCCAAGCATCGACTGTCCGTCGGAGCTTCCGGTGGATACATACGGATTCCAGGTGCAGCAGTCGCGTTGGGCCAAGGGGCTTACGCAGGTGGCGAAGAAGCTGCTCCCCTCGATCCTGCGCGCCAAGTTGCCCTGGCGGGTAAAAGCGGAAGCTTTCTTCCACCTCACTCCGAACATCTCCTACCCGCTGATGTTGATCGTCTCCGCGCTGATGCTGCCGGTGATGATCGTGCGCTTTTACATGGGCTGGTTCCAGATGCTGACCATCGACTTGCCGCTGATCGTCGCGTCGTTCTGGTCTATCTCGGCGTTCTACATCGTGGCGCAGCAGCAGCTTTATCCGAAAAACTGGAAGCGATCGCTGCTACTGTTGCCGGCTCTGATGGCCGCCGGCGTGGCGTTGACCGTTATCAACACCAAAGCAGTGATGGAAGCGCTGTTTGGATATCAGACCGGCTTCGCGCGCACCCCGAAATACGCCATCGGCGACGGCAAGACCAAGGTCCAGCATGCCGAATACCGCCGCCGCAGCGGCTGGCTGCCGTACGCCGAACTGGCCGTCGGCAGCTACTTCGTCTATATGGTGGAATTTGCCATCGAAACCTGGAACTTCCCCGCGATTCCATTCCTGTTGCTCTTTGTGGCCGGCTACTACTGGGCCGGCTTCACCACGCTGTATCAGGAATACCAGGGCCGCCTGGAATGGAAGCGCCAGCGCGAGCAGGAACTCGCACTGGAAAAAACCACGGCCTGATTATTTCTTCGACAGTATCTTCTGCGTGTTCACCAGCATCTGGTATTGAGTCTCTGCGATGCGGTCGATCTTCTCGTGCAGGTGGGCGATCTTCAACTCCGTATTGATGGAAGTCTCAAACTCGATGTCGGAACGGACCTGGTCGCGGGCGCGCTGGCGATTCTGGCTGGTCAATACGAATAGCGTCAGGATGATGGCTTCCAGCGAGACGATATCCGACATAAGCCCAAACGGGTAGGGATCGAAAACCTTGAATCCCGTGAGCAGGCCGAGGTTGATCACGATCCAGCCCCCGAAAAACACGCCGTGGAAGAGAGTGGAGGGCAGGTTTCCCAGCATGGCCGGAACTGCGTCGGCGATCCGTGTGAGGAAAGTCAGTTGTTCGGCGCTGACTTCGTTGGCGTTGCGCGTCACCGTGCGGCGGATCACTTCGTCACTCTTGCGCAGGCGGCGGGCGATAATGCTGAGCATGTTCAATGCGGCGGGAGTGTACTGGCGGACGTAATCTTCGAAGTGTTCACGATCCAGGCGTAAGACTTCTACATCGCTGATTGCTGTGACCCAGGCTGTTCTTGTCCCGTTATCCAATAGCGAAACTTCTCCGAACACGTCGCCCGGCTTTGACGTTTCCAGCACGATCTTTTCGCCCTGATCGTTTTTCACGAAGATCTCCACTTCGCCGGAACGGACAATGTAGAGCGCATGTCCGGGATCGCCGAAGTTGAAGATGGATTGCCCTGGCGCATAGTGGAGCAGGTCGAGTCTTTCGGCCAGGGCGGCGCGCTCGGCATCGCTCAACTCCTGCAAGTGCGCGACTTCTTTCAATACTGAGGGATCAGTGGGCATTCTTCTAGGCTACTACCCACTATCACTCGCCGAATAGCCAGCTAGTACCGCGCCATCGGATTTACAAAATGAGAAGTTCGGGCCTTCGGTCCATAGCGATGGCCTGTGATACTCGCGTTAGTGGCGAAGACAATCCTACTTTTGCTGATAGTGGCGATGGCGCTTTCGGCGGGTCCTATCTATACGGTGACGGATCTCGGAGGGCTCGGAGGATCGTCGGCGGTTGGTTTCAAAATCAACGAATCGGGAGCTACAGTTGGTTGGGCCACGACGGCGATCGACGATCAGCATGCGTTTCTTGCTCTAGGTGGGGGGACGTTGCAGGATCTGTATCCGGGTTCCTCGGAAGCCTACGCTTTCGGGATTAATGCTTCGGGGGCCGTTGCCGGGACGTCGTACGAGAGTGGGCTAGCTCATGGCGAGATCTGGTCCGCTTCCGGTACGACGGATCTCGGCGCGGGCGTACTCGCCACCGGCATCAACGATCCAGGCGCGGTGATTGGGAGCAATGGGCATGCATTCATGCTGGTGAACGGCGCTTATCGCGATCTCGGCACGCTGCCGGGCGGCGATTGGAGCTCGGCATACGGGATCAACAATTCAGGAGTAGTCGCTGGGTATGGAAACGTGGGCCCGGGGACATTTCGCGGCTTCGTTTGGACTGCGGATGGTGGGATGACGGAGCTTGCGACACTAGGCGGCAACAATAGCTATGCGATGAGTATCAATAGCGCGGGCGAAGTGGTGGGGCACGCTGCCACGGTTTCAGGATACGATCACGCGTTCCTGGCGTTGGGCGCGTTCCTGAGCGACTTGGGAACTTTGGGCGGTGGAAACAGCTACGCCTACGGCATCAACGACGCTGGCAGCGTGGTGGGCTACAGCGATATGGCTGGAGGCGGGAATCCGCACGGGTTTATTTGGACCAACGGCGCGATGGCGGATCTGAATTCGTTGATCGGTACCGGCTCCGGCTGGGAGTTGACGCAGGGTTACGGGATCAACAACACCGGTCAGATCGTCGGCGAAGGACTCTACAACGGCCAGTCCCGGGCCTTCCGCCTCGACCCAATAGGCCCAACGTCGATCCCCGAGCCCGCGAGTTGGCTATTACTAGGCATCGGCTTGCTGTGCATCGCCAAAAGAATTCGGTGACAGGATACCCATTCCCCTAATTCCGATTCCCCACAAAAACACCTGTTGGCGACTGCGAAATAGGGAATTGAGTATCCTGTCACCGACTTTCCGGTAAGACGTAGTCTTGGAACTGGTCGCGCAAGGCACGCTTGTTGAACTTGCCTACACTGGTCTTCGGCACCGCCTCAACGAACACGATGTCGTCCGGAAGCCACCACTTCGCCACCCGGCCGGCTAGAAACTGCAAAATCTCTTCCTTCGTGATCTCGCCGCGATACTGCGCCAATGGCGCGATACAGGCCAGCGGGCGCTCCTGCCACTTCGGATGAAACACCGCGATCACCGCCGCTTCCATCACCTTGGGGTGCGCCATGATGGCGTTCTCCAGATCGACGCTGGAGATCCACTCGCCGCCGCTCTTCACCAGATCCTTGGTACGATCCATGATTTGCATGTATCCCTCGGCATCGATAGTGGAGACATCGCCGGTGCGGAACCAGCCGTCGACGAAAGCCTGGTCGCTGCGTGGGTCGTTATAGTAGCCGCTGGTGATCCACGGCCCGCGAGTTTGCAGCTCGCCCATCGTAGTTCCGTCCCAGGGCAGCTCCTTTCCTTCCGCGTCGACGATACGGATATCCACGCCGGGTACAGGCATACCATGACGGGCCAGCAGATCGAAGCGCTCTTTATCCGGCAGCGCGTTCAGTTTCTGCTTCACCACCGTAACGGTGGCGATGGGCGTGGTCTCGGTCATGCCCCAGGCCAGCCGGAAGTGTACACCATACTTCTTCTCGTACCATTCGATGAACTGGCGAGGCATTGCGGATCCGGCGCAGACCACGGCGCGTAGCGATCCCAAATCGTGCGGATGCTCCTCGAGGTAGCCATAGAGTGCGATCCATATAGTCGGGACGCCGGCGGTGAAAGTGGCGCGCTCGTTCTGAATCAGCTCCGCGACGTCGGCTGGCTGAAGCTGCCGCCCGCTAAACACGATGCGCGCGCCGGTCATCACCGCGGCATAAGGAATGCCCCAGCCGTTGGCATGAAACATGGGGACCAGTTGCAGGACGGTGTCGCCCTCCGAGATGCCGAAGACATCGGTCAGCGCGAGGGCGAAGCTGTGCAAGAACAGCGAGCGATGCGAATAGAGGACGCCTTTAGGATTCCCGGTTGTTCCCGAGGTATAGCAGGTAGCGGCGGCCGCGTTCTCATGGAGCAAAGGCCATGGGTAACGCTCGCTCCCCGCGGACTCAATCAGCCCTTCATAATCCGTCGACGGCGCAAGCTTGGAGCTTCCCCGCGGTTCATCCGGCAGGATGACGAAATGCTTCACGCAAGCGATCTGGTCGCGAATCGGTTCAAGAATTGGCGCCAGTGACGCGTCCACGAAAATCACCTTGTCTTCGGCGTGATTGACGATGTAGGCCAGTTGATCGGATGGCAGGCGCAGGTTCAAGGTGTGCAGGACAGCGCCATAGCAAGGGACCGCGAAATACAGTTCCAAGTGCCGCGAACTGTTCCAACAGAGCGTTCCAACCCGGTCGCCGGGCCGGATTCCCAGCCGAGCCAATCCCCGCGCCACAGCGTGAACGCGCGCGCAAAAATCCGCGTAGGTGTAGCGGTGCATGCCGTCCGGCATCTTGC
>DASQGY010000230.1:0-4589 GCA_035632375.1 Bryobacteraceae bacterium
GCTGGCCGATGGAGAAGGGCGCTTAACGTGGCCCAGTCCAACATCGCGGATTCTCCCCGCTGGCTCGCCGAGGAGTGGGCCAGGCAGCTTACCGCCGTATTCGAGACGATGACCGGGGAAGCGCCGTATGTGACCTTCACGCCGCTGGAGCCAACCGCGGAAAGCGCGGAACCAGCGCCGTCCGATCTGCTTTGGTGGAAGCAGCCTTTCAGCCTGGGCTCCCAGTTCGTGCTGTGGACCGGCGCCGCCGAATCGAATTGGCAGGAGATCGGCCGCCATATCCTGACCTGCGCGGGCGTTGACGATGCCGATGCGGACAACATTCGCAGTACGTATCTGGAAACTGTCCGCCAAGCCCTTTCCGGGATCGCAGCAGTTCTTTCCGGCCGGGCTGGGATGGAGGTCTCCTGCACGGACGGCCGGGAATCGACGCCTTCGAATGAGCCGTCCGGTCCGCGGTATTCCTTCGAAGTCCACCTGGGCGATCAGGCCCGGCCGATTATCGTGATGTTCTCGCCCTCATTGGCAGCGTTGCCGGAGAAAGCCGCTTCGCTCGCGGCTGCGCCTCCTTCCGCCGAGCCGCCGAAGCCGCAGATGCTCTCGCCTGCCAAAATGAATTCCATCGATCTCTTGCTCGATGTGGAATTGCCGGTTAGCTTGTCGTTCGGACGGGCGCAGCTCCCGCTCAAAGAGGTGATCAAGCTCACCACCGGCTCGATCGTGGAGTTGAATCGCGCAATATCCGAACCGGTAGATGTCATCGTCAACAACTGCGTCATCGCACGTGGCGAGGTGGTCGTAGTGGAAGGCAACTTCGGCATCCGCATCCGGCAAGTGATCAGCCGCCAGGAGCGGCTACGAACTCTGTACTGAGGCCACACCATGCTCCAGAACTATCTACTCACTGTGATGTCTTTCGCGATTCTGGGCGCGGGTTGCGTGGTCTGTTTATGCCTTGGGCTCTCGCTGAAAGGGGAACTGCGCCGCCTGCGAGCCCAGGTAAATAAGCAGGACCAGCAATCCAAACTCGCGGAGTTGGATCAAAGATTGCAGCAAGCGGAGGAGAATCACAGCATTCCGGTTCCTGTCGCGATTCGCCCGGGGCTCAACATCAACAAGCGCGCGCAGGTGCTGCGAATGTCGCGGCGCGGCGAAGGTCCGGAAACCATCGCCGCCGCATTAAGCGTTCCACGCCGTCAAGTGGATCTGCTGCTGAAAATCAACGCAATCGCTCTCAGCGGCGCGGGCAAAACTACATCCTGACGCCGCTGTGAACAGTGCGCACGCGCGGCGTGGCGCGTTCCAGATTGCTATCGTCGACGGTCACGTTCACCGAGGTCTCGCGACGCTCTCGCACCAGATTCACAGCGAATGTCTTCTTGGACCGTGCCGCCCGCAGCGCACTGGCCAATTCGTTGGGCGTCGTTACCGTCGTTCCGTCCACTTTGGTGATTACATCGCCGGCCTTGATCCCGGCCTTCTCTGCTGCCGTGTCTTTGGTCACCGAGCGCACCAGCACGCCGTCCTTTACGCCAAAGAACGTCGCCAGTTGCGGTGACAGATTCTCTGCCTCGACACCCAGCACGGGACTCCGCACCGTTGTGAACACCTGCGACATGTCCGGCAGATGAATGTCCGGCATGTCCCACTTGTTGAAGAACTCACTCATGTTGCCGGCATTCAGCGTCCTCACCTTGCGTGTGGCCGTCGTCGCCGCAATCGTTTGCGTCGAGCCGCCGCGGCTGATCTGCAATTTCACTTCGCGCCCCGGAGGAGTCTCGCGCACCAGGCGCCCGAATTGCTCCATACCTTCTACGCGCTGGCCGTTGTATTCCAGGATCACGTCGCCGGTTTTCAGCCCGGCCTTCTCCGCCGGACTGTCGGACTCTACGCGCGTGATCTCCACGCCGTGAGTTTCCCTCAGCTTCAATTCACGCCCGCGGTTCGCATCCACCTCCGCTAGGCTGACTCCTAGATACGTCCCGCCGGCGCGCAATTCAAATACTTGTGGCGAGCCGGATTGAAACGCCTGGAAGAATTGCGGTTCTTGCCCGGACTGGTACCAATAAGCCGTTTGTGCGCTCAGCCCCACTGCGAACAAAATCGAGCAAGCAAAAAATCTTTTCATGATCTCACCTCGAAATATTTATTTTTGCCGGCGCAGATAAATCGTCCCGCCGACGACAGTGATGCGCAGCAACGGCCCCCCGCCGTTCAACGCGCCTTGCGCCACCACCGGGCTGTACCCCAACAGGCTGCCGCGTGGTTGAATCTCGGGGAAATCGGAAACGATCCTACCCATCGTGCCCCCGGATTCATTTCTGGCCATCACCGTCAACGGAACATTGGACGAAATGAATACCGTAATGTCACCCGCGTTCGTGCTCAGCGTGGAATCCTGAATGCGATTCCCGGACAGCAGCTCCGCCAGGATGCTGCCGACCGCTGTAGACGCATGCATAGTCCCGATCACGTTCCGCAGACGGATCGCTCCGCCCGTGGAATCGCAGCGCACGCCATTAGCGGCATTCACCTGAATGGCGCCGCCGGAGCTTTCCGCGGTCACGGTTCCATCGGCCTGCCCCACTTCAATCAATCCTGCTGCCGTTCGGGCGAACACCGTACCCGCGGCACGATCCACCCGAATATTTCCGCCGGCCGTGGCCGCATGCAATGGACCATTCACCTGATGCACGAAAATCTCGCCGCCTGCAGTCTCAAACCAGGAGTCAGCGCCCACGTTTTGTGCGCGAATCACTCCTGCGCCCGAATAGCAGCGGACGGGACCGCCGATCGTACCCACCTGCACATCGCCGCCACCGGTATTGATTCCCGTGCGGCCCCTCACTCCATCCACCGAGATGGTTCCACCGCCCGACCGCGCTTCCACCTCGCCATCCAGATTCATGGCCTGTACGTTTCCGCCGCGCGTTTCGATCCACACCTGCTGCAGATCGCGCGGGACCGAGAGCGTCAACTCGGGACTCTCGGCGATATTTCGCGGCGGAGTTACCGTGAAGTAGGTCAAGCCTCCCTGCGTCTTGGCCCTGGCTTCGAACTGGCGAAGAATGCCCTCCGCTTCCTGTGCGTCCCGCGCGCGCACTCTCGCCTTCAGCTTAAAGCTGATCCGGTTCTTGCTGTTATCGCCCTGCACCACGACGTTGCCCACGGTCTCCAGGCGAAACCGCTCCGTCGGCACTGCTACCGCCACACCGCTGATGGTGCGTACCCAATATTTGCCTTCGCGCGTTACCGGCGGTTGAGGCTGCGTCCGGGCGAGCGGCGCCAGGCCCACTAGGCAAATCGCCGAGATGGAAACGAACTGCTTCATGGCTTCCTAGTACGTCTCCACCGAGGCATTCATCTCGTGCAGCGCTTTCTGGCAGCGCATGCGGATGTAGCCGTTGTCTTCTTTACCCATCAATTCCTGAAACACGCCCACCATCGAATCCGAGCGGTGCTGCATCAACAGATCGATCACCTGCGTCCGGACGCCCGGATTTTCGTCGTGCAGCAAAACTTGCGTCAACGCTTTCCTGGTCTCCGGATCGTTCGCAAATTCCTTCAGCCCGTCCAGCGCCTTCAGCCGGACGCCGGCGTTCGGATCGTGCTGCAATGCCGCCAGCAACGCGCCGCGCACTTCCGCCGACTGCGGCCTGCTGCGCAACAGGTCCACGGATTCTACGCGCAGCCCGGCATCGGAAGGATCTTTCGCCGCGGTCAACAGCAGCCGCTGGATCGACTGATCGTCCACGTTCCCCGAGAGCACCCGCTGGTGCGTCTCATCTACGACGATCTGCACTTTGCCCGAACCCTGCGGTTCCACGTAGCGCACGCGCGACGTTCCCGGATCTGCGACGCCCGCGGAAGTGAACATTCCCGGCAGCAGCGCATTCGGCATCATGCGCGCCGCCATAAATCCGACAATCAGCATGGCCACTGCGCCCACCGGCTGAGCCAGTCCAGGGGCGAAGTGGAAGTGGATGGTGAACCCTTCGCGGAATTTGCTCCACCAGCTCGCGTGCTCCGGTTGGATATGCGCCAGACGCTCGCGCAGTGTGGCGCGGCACTCGTCCAGCAGCTCCTGGCTGGGAGTTACCTCGGCCGCGTCCAGCGACTGGAATAACGCTCGTTCCCGCGCCAGCGCCGATCGGCAAGCGTCGCACTCGTCGATGTGCGCTTCCACCTGCTCTTCGTCCTCGAACGACAGCTCGCCATAGAGGAATAGCGCCAGGCTCGTTCTCACGTCTTCACATTTCATACAAAGTCTCCTAACGCCGCGCGCATTTTCTGCGTCGCGCGGAACAGGCAGTTCTTCGCCGCCTCTTCCGAAGTGCCTAACATGTCTCCGATGGTGCGGAGCCTTAGGCCTTGATAATGTCTCATTTCAAAAACCGCTCGTTCGCGCGGCGTCAATCCGCCCAGCACTTCCTGAATTCGCCGCCGTAACTGCCGGCTCATCAACTGGCGCTGTGGATCGCCGTGCGCTCGCGATTCTTCCACCGTATCCATCCGGTCCAGCGTTCCTTCGCTTGTCTCCACCACCGTATTCTCTTCGCGCCTTACCCTTCGCTTCCGCAGCGCATCCA
>DASQGY010000231.1:0-16506 GCA_035632375.1 Bryobacteraceae bacterium
TTCTGCTACCCTCTGATCTTGCGGCTCGGTAATGCCGCTGGGTTCAACCGCCGGATGCGGAAAACCGCACGTCCGGTGGTGTGGGAGGGTGCCGGGGCGCAATCCCCGGCACTCCACCCGATTTATCAACCTGCCCCACAGTCGACTGATCGAGTACCAAGGAACAATAGGTTAGGGGCGAGTTTCTGGAGAGGAGCTATCTCTGCATTCCTGCGTCGACCGCGTCCAGCAGCTTTTTCATCGCCGTAGTTCTCGCCGCAAGAATGGGAGTGGCCCCTTTGCTTCCTACGGATAGAACATCCGCCCCACCAGCAAGCAGCAGAGATGCGAGCTCCACTTTGTTGCAATTGACTGCGCGCCGCAGCGGCGTATCGCCAACACTGTCGCGTGACTCCAGGTTCGCGCCGCAACCGAGTAATGCTTCGGCGATCTCCAGGTTGCCCCGCCGCGCCGCCATGTGCAGCGGTGTGCAGTGCTTCACACCATCGTCGGCATTCACATCGGCTCCGGCGTGCACCAGCGCGCGAACCACGTTCCCTCCACCTTGAACGCCACACTCGTTGCCTAGGCAATACAGCGGCGTGTGCCCGCCACCGTCGCGAGCATCGGGGTCCGCGCCTAGAGCCAGTAGCAATTTTGTTACGGACAGGCTACCGGCGGCTGCGGCCTCGTGCAGAAGGGTGCGGCCGTGGCGTAGGCGCTCATGAACCAGCGCCGGATCGCGAGTTACTTTCTCACGCACGTATCCGATCAGGACGTCATGGCCGCTGCGGATCATCAACGCGAGTAGACCACCTTGTGTCGACCGGCCGCAGATTTGGAGGGCTGAACTCTCGGCCAGAGAGATGGCACGATCGGCGTTGCCGCACCGTATGGCGGCCACCGCTTGGTCGAGCTTCGTCTGGGCCTCCCAGCGGCGGGAGATTTCCGCGCTCATGTGGACCTTCGAAATAGCCGGCTTCTCTCCCTGGTTAACGAGATATGCGGACGACCGGTCAAAAAGCGCAAGAAGCTCCGTCCGAATCGGCTCGCCGACCGGGACATCGTCGAAAGCCTGGAGCATGTTCTTCATCCAAGCCGCCCGCTCCTCTGGCCCAATTTTGAAACGCATGTGCGATTCATGAAGGCTCAGCCACCACCTGGGCTGGGCATCCTCGCTCGGGCCACCGAGAAACTGAGCAAGGAAAGCGGTGAACTGCTCAATCGCACACTTGAACGATCTTCCCGGGAACAGTGGACGCAGTATTGGATCCTTCGCCACGCGGGCGTAAAACGCCACCGAGAGGCGGCGGCACAATTTTTTGCCTCCGATTAGTTCATACGAACTGGAAGTGGCGGTGTCTGCCTTGGGAAGGGCTGGCTTTTGGGCGGCCATTTTCAGATGATCGCACTGCGCGCGGCCGGGAATCCAGGAGGCGGGAGGAATCCAGGCGCCAGTGCGGAGCAGCCCCAAACATCGGGGCGGTTGCATGGGACAGAAGATGTTTATTGATCATCAGCCTGTGGGGCAGGTTGGCAACCTTCGCGCGATTGTCAATCGCGCTGGACCAAGCGGGTTACCAACCCGCTGCAGGTTAACCAACCTGCCCCACGGCTGGTGCTAAGGATTAGGAGGGTAGGGGCGAGTTTCTGGAGAGGAGTCACAATCCACGCTCAGGGGCTTGAACGGAATCGGCGGCTACTTCTCGCCGCGGTGAAAGAGCTTGCGCTTGATGTCCGGCCAAAATTCCTTCAGGACTTGTGAGACGGCATCGGTGGCGATCTGTTCGCCGAGTTTGGCGGCATTTGCGCCGGCCGTACGATTGTCAGGGTAGTAGGAATTCGAAATGGCCACGGCGGTTGCGTTCCCCAGGACTTCGGAATAGTTGAAGCGCCGGCCGCCGGCATCGGTGCGAGTGACCAAGACGCGGCTCAGCGCATAGCCGAAGCGCGACCATCCGGAGCCTTGTCCGCGGCGGAAGTAGCGGGGATCTTCGTGCAGCATCGACGGAAAGATGGCCTCGGTCATCATGTTGCCTATGGCCTGGTCGCCGTAGGCAGTGCCCAGCCTACGCGCGAAGCCCGCCGTCCCTTGGCCGAAAGATTCATTCTGGTTGCTCAACTGTCCGACGCCGGCGAGGGCGCCTGCCAGAAGCACCAGCGGATAATCGAACGAATCCTTGCTACCGATGATGAACTTTTGTTTGACGGTGATGGGCGTATAGACGGCGCTCTCATTTGTGGTGCGGTAATTCGGAAGCACGCCAAAGACGCGCTTGTCGGGAGGCGGCTGATCCGGAGGGGGAGGTTGGGTGTTGGCATCCTGTGCCAGCGCGGAGATCGCGAGGCTGACGGATAGCAGCGCGACGGACAGGGATCGACGGTTCAAGAGCATCATGTTGAATTTAGGAACGACGTGACAGGGATATCTTAGGTTACGCCCGAAGCAACCGTACCATTGTACGGGGCTTAGGCGGCGAAGCGCAAACCTTCGAGGTATCCGCCGCCGACGTCCAGGCCGGGGAGGGCGTCCAGGTTCACGCCAGCTTGGGCGGCAGCGGCTTGGAGGCGCAGTGAGGAAGGTAGGTCCTCATCGGAGCCGGTGAGGAACTCGGCGAGATAGATGAGGGAGCCGAGCGGGGCCGAAGAGCGTTCCGGGCAATGGTGCCAGCGGACGGCGTCGATAAATTGGTCGGGGAATTTCCATTGGCGAAGAGTTGCCGCGCCGGCCTCGGCATGACAGAGTCCGGCGAGACAGACTTCCACTTCGCGGGACGGGCAGCCGCGCGATGTCAGGAGATCGAAGCGCTCTAAGAAGGATGCGGGCATGACGGAGAATGCCAGGCTGCCGATGTCGTGCACCAGGCCTGCCAGAAAAGCGTCGGCGGATTCAATGGACAAGCGGGAAGCTTGGGCCAGGCGCTCGGCGGCTTGGGCTACTTCCAGGCTGTGGTTCCAGACTTGATGCTGGCGGCGAGAGGCGAAATTTTGCCGCAGCGCGCCGGCCAGCACGACCTTCCGGGTCGCTTCGAAGCCGATATAGGCGATAGCGTGGGGAATGTTGGCGACCTTGCGCAGCGGAGCGTATAGGGCGGAGTTTGCGGTTTGGATCAGCAGCCCGGCCAGCACGGGATCCATGGCGACGGCCCGTTCCAGTTCGCGCAGCGTCACCTCCGGTTTGGACACGGTACGCAGAACATTCCGCGCGGCGCGGGGGAAGACCGGCAGCCGGTCGATCACGCGGTTCACGTCGGCGCGGCTGGTGATCTGCAAATAAGAAAGCATGGTCGTGACCGCGGAATTGGCCCAGGGCTCGGCGGCGTCGGGGTCGATGAAAGGCTCGGCCTCGTAAAACTCGTCGAAATCGTCGCCGATTTCGAGCACGGCGGCCAGTTTCCCCTCGCCGCGGAGGATCTGGCTAACATCCGGAGGAATCAGCCAGCGGTCGCCGGATTCTTCCAGGCGCAGATCTTTCAGCAGGCGTGCACGGGAAGAATCCTCCAGCAGGACCGGCGGAAAATGATGGGACAAGGCTGCTTGCTGCAGCAGACATCGATCCTCTGCCGAGAGTCCCATGGCACTGGCGATTTCATCCGACCACGCCGCCACTCGTCTGCAATGCGCAGACACACCGGCAGCATAGCCGCTGTCAGGCGATTCGGCCCACCCAAGATTCATATGTCAGGCTTATCGGCAGCAGTCGGGAGAGTATTAATCGGCCGGTGGGCTATGAGGTTGCTGAAAAAGGCTGTCACAGGGCGAAGACCGTGCTGAAGCGGACTGTCGAACGGGCTGGAGCGTCCACAGGCTAAAGCCTGTGCTACCACGTGCTCAGGAGTTATTGGGAAAGGTAGCGCAGGCTTCTGCGACAGGAAATATAGAAACTTGCAGCCACAGGCTGCAGCGCTGTGTCACCAATGCGCACGAGCTCTTGCCAGGTGCACAACAGGTACAATAGGTCCGCATGGAACACTTCACCTGGGATTCGGTAGCACTGGAGCAGATGAGCGACGTGATCTCGCGCAAGGTCATCAGCGGCGATAAGGCGATGGTGGCGCAGGTCTTTTTGAAAAAGGACGCGGTGGTGCCGGAGCATCATCATGAGAGCGAGCAGATCACCTACATTGTGGAAGGCGCGCTGAAATTCCATCTGGAAGGGCGCGAGGTGATTGTGCGCAAGGGGGAAGTGCTGCTGATTCCTTCGAATGTGCCGCATCGGGCAGTGGCGTTGGAGGATACGCTCGATGTCGACATTTTTTCGCCGATTCGCAAGGATTGGTTGACTAAGGACGATGCGTATCTGCGGCGGGGGGAGCGGGAGGAGAGCTAGTGTGTAGTGCGGGTCCGGGGGGACCGGCGCGGACCAGGGGGTCCGCCCCACCTTTATAATCGGGTAATGCGCTTCGCACGATTTATTCTCATTGCCTCTCCGCTACTGATTCCTGTTGTTTTTGGACAGGGTTTCGATCCGAAGATGCCGGCGGCTGTGCCTCCTGTCAACGGTCCCGTGGTCGAGAACCTGAACATGCACTACATCAATATTGTGAAAGGCTCGGGGACGGTGGCTGCGCCAGGGAAGCAGTACACCGTTCATTACACCGGATGGCTGCGCGATGGGACGAAGTTCGATTCGTCTCTCGGCAGAGATCCGCTGAAGTTCGTGCAGGGCCGGCGGCAACTGATCGCCGGGTGGGAAGTGGGCTTTGAGGGCATGAAGGCTGGGGGCAAGCGACGATTATTTATTCCTTATCAGCTCGCTTATGGAGAAGCGGGGCGCGGATCGATTCCGCCCAAGGCTGAGTTGATCTTCGATGTTGAGCTGCTGGATGTCAGCGACGTGCCCGAGGTGCTTGCGGCGGCGGATATTCTGCTGGCGTTTTCCGATTCGGAGAAGAAGGTGATGGCGCTGGCCAAGGCGGTACCGGAAGAGAAATATTCCTGGCGGCCGGGGGCTGGAGTGCGGTCGTTCAGCGAGGTCTTTGTGCATATTGCGTCGGCGAATCAATTGTTGACCAAACTCGCGACTTCGAAACTTTCGAATGACGAGTTGCGCAAGGCGATTGAGCAACAGTCCGCGGTGGAGAAGCAGGTGGTGAGCAAGGAACGGATTTTGCAGATGCTGGCCGAGAGTTTTGCAGCCGTGCGGAAGACGCTGGAGGGTGAACGTCCGGCGACACTGGCACGCGATGCCGATTTTTTTGGAACTGCCACTACACGGCGGGGCGTTTACGTGGTACTGGACGTACACATCGGCGAGCACTTGGGGCAGGCGATCGCGTACGCGCGGATGAATGGCATCACGCCGCCGTGGTCGGCGGGTAACTAGACAGAGCCGGCTTGGCAAGCCGGCGCAGGATGTCATCCTGCCCCACATTACTTCAGGTACGTATCGAACCAGGCCACCATGCGCTCCAGGAGGTCCAACTGGTGTTTCTCTTCGGCGATGCCGTGGCCCTCGCGAGGGTAGGTGACGAAGTCGCTTTTCACTCCGTAGCGCTTCAAAGCACGATAGAATTGCTGGCTCTGGCCGATGGGATCGGTGCGGTCGGCTTCTCCTTGCAAGATTAACGTCGGAGTCTTGGCGTTCTTCACGAAGGTGATAGGCGACGATTTCTGAAAATCGGAGAGATGTTCCCACGGCGTTCCGTAGAACCACTCGTCGCCAGTGGAGCTGCCTTCGGTGCCGAACTCGCTGGCGAGATCGGACATGCCCGCGCCGGCGACCGATGCTCTGAATCGATTGGTCTGAGTGACGGCCCACATGGCCATGTATCCGCCGTAGGACCATCCGCCGATGCCCAGGCGATCGGGATCGGCATCGCCGCGTGAGATCAGCCAATCGACACCGGCCATTACATCCTTGAAATCGCCGCCGCCCCAATCGGTACGATTGATCTCGATGAATTTTTCGCCATAGCCGGTGGAGCCGCGAATATTGGGGCACATCACCAGGTAGCCGCGAGTGGCCAGAAGCTGCGCCCAACTGTAGAATCGCTCGCTGAACGCTCCGGTGGGGCCGCCATGGACGAGAACGACTGTTGGCAGCTTCGCGCCAGTGTGATAGCCCGCGGGTTTGAACAATTGCGTCTCAATCATTGTGCCGTCGAAGCTTGGATACTTCACGATTTCCGAAGGCCGGAGCGGGATCTTGGTCCACTCTTCGTTGAAGTGGCTCATCTGGCGCGGGGCGCTGCCCGCGGCGGCGAGCCAAAGTTCTGGCATCGTTGTGGCGTCGGCGGCGACCATGCCGATGGCTCCGCGATCGCTGATGGCGATGTCGCTGGGATGCAATTTGAAATCGGTGAACATTCGTTCCAGGCCGGAGGAACGGATGGACTCGACTTCTTGAGCGAATCCGCGCTGGACCAGGGCGACGAAGGAACCGTCGGGACGCCATTCGAATTGATGGACGGGGCGGTCCAGGCGCGCGGCGGTCCAGTTCTTCGCGACACCTCCGGTTAACGGCATGACGAACAGGTCGTGCGACGTGGGTCCATCGCCAGGCGAACCGGCGTAGGCCAACTGTTTGCCATCGAGCGATACGCGCAGGCGCGCGAACGGCCCGCGCGGGGCGGCGATCTCGGTCATTTTTCCGCCGGCGAGCGCGACAGTGTAAATGCGGTCGAGCCATTGATCGGCGGCGGGTTTGTCCGTGGCTTTCACCACGAACTCCGCCTGGCCGGGTACCCAGGCAAAGTCCTGCACGCGCCAGGGGCTCTTGGTCAACTGGCGGACTTTGCGCGATTCCACATCGACTACCCAGAGGCGCGCGGGTTTGTCGTCGCGATCCACGACGTGCTGGTCGGCCTTATCCTTTTCGCGCTTCTCCTGGTCGGCGGTCTTGGGCTCACCGGCCGAGAAGGCGATCTGCTTGCTGTCGGGCGACCATTGGAAGTTTTGAATGGAGTTTTTCGCTTCGGTGAGGCGTTCGGCCTCGCCGCCGTCGCTGCGCATGAGGTAGAGCTGGCGGTTCTCGTCGCGATTGGAGAGGAAGGCGAGATAGCGGCCGTCGGGCGACCATTGCGCGTTATTCTCGGTCTTTGCGGAGCTGGTCCATTGGCGGAGGTCGCCGGTGCGAACGTTGAGGACCCAGACGTGCGAATTGGCGGTTGTGGCTTTCACGGGCTCGCGGACGTCGAGGGCTAGCCGTTGGCCGTCGGGGGAAAACCGCAAGCCGGAAAGATTGCGGATGCGCAGGGTTTGCGCGGGGGTCAGCGGTGTTTGCGCGAAGACTTGGCTAGCGAGGAATAGGACCAATACTGGTTTCATAAGTTACCTCTGCACTGCATATGAGAAAGCCGACGAGGGCGTCGGCCGCGGGCCAGGGGCCGCCCCACCTACCTAACTGCACTACTTCTCTACTAGGGCTTGGATGGCGTCCAACTCACGGCCTGCCTCTGCTAGCTTACCTTGCGAGACTAACTCTTTGTAGCGCTGCATGTGGCGGCGGATTTCCTGGATGCGGGAATCCGGAAGAGCCTGCGTGGCGGATTTCGCGCCGGCTGTTTGCGGTGGCGGCGGGGCGGCCTCGGCCGTCGGGAAATTTTGGCCGGAGAGTTGCGCCAGGGCTTGCTCGTAGCGGTCGGCGTAGACCAGGTTGTTGCCCATGGCGAGCGCTACTTTTTTCAATTGCGGCATCTTGGCCTGCGAGGCTTGGATGTAGATCGGCTCCACGTACAGGAACGTGTGCTCGATGGGCAATACCAGCATTTGACCGCGCAGCACCTGCGAACCTTGCTGGTTCCAGAGCGTCAGGTCCTTCGAGATATTTTGATCCTGGTTGATGCGAGCCTCTACCTGCATTGGCCCTAGGATGATCTCCTGCTTGGATAACAGCAGCACAACTTTTTCGCCCAGATGCTCGCCATCGCAGCGCGCCATCATCAGGCCGATCAGGTTGTCGCGATTGCGCGGCGTGAAGGGCAGCATCAGCAGAAACTCGGGCTGCGTTTCGCCGGGCAATGTCGCGACAACATAGGTGGGTGCAACCGGGCCGGGCTTGGCGCCCTGCTCATTGGTGAACTTGGCTGTGTCCCAGGCGTCGGACTTGTTGTAGAACGTCGCTGGATCTTTCATGTGGAACAGGCGGTAGATGTCGGCCTGGGCGGCGAAGATGGTCTCCGGGTATCGCGCGTGCTTTCGGAGGTCCGCAGGCATAGCGCTCGCAGGCACGAACAAGCTTGGGAACAGGTTGCGGTAGGCCTGCAGCAGCGGATCTTCGGCATCGAACACGTAGAGGTGGACGGTACCGTCATAGGCATCCACGGTGGCCTTCACGGAATTCCGGATGTAGTTGATGGTTCCGATGCCCTCTACGTCGATGGCGCGCGAGTAGGGATGCACGCGCGAGGTCATGTAGCCGTCGACGATCCAGGTAAGGCGGCCATCGTCGGCCAAGACCAGATACGGATCGGCGTCCCAGGAGACGAAATTCGCCAGCGTGCTCAACCGCTCGCGAACATTGCGGTGGATCATCATGCGGCTTTCCGGCGTGAGATAGCCGGTGAGCAGGATGTTCCAATCGCCGCGTGAAACGGCCGCGGCGAGGCGCAAGAGGAAACCGGAAATCGGGAACCCGCCCTTGCCGTCGTAGCGATTTTCGGCATTGTGGTCGCCGGCCGGGTAATTGAACTCGGGCTGGGCGGAGCGAACGAACACTGGCTCGTGGACATTTTCGCCGTAGTAGAGTTCGGGCCGCGTCAGCTTCAAACCGGGAACGGCTATTTCGGGCGGCGCGTCTTTCACGAACAAGACGGGCAGTCCGTTGGGCGAGACCTGGTTGGCTTCCGCCATCACAATTCCATAGCCGTGAGTGTAGATGAAGTGCGGATTGATCCAGGTGCCGCGCGCGTCGCCGAGCTGGTTGAGATCGAGTTCGCGCGGCGAAATCATCACCTGGCGCAATTTTCCGTCGATGGTGTAGCGATCGATGTCGGTGGCCGAATACACATAAGGCCGGTAGGGCTGCAACTGGATGACGGCATCGTGGAAGGCGTGAGTGTCCCACAGGCGCACGTTATCGAGCAGAGGTTTGTGTTGAGTGAAATCGATCTGCTGCTCGGGCTTGGCCGGGAACTCCACTTCGCGGGTGCGGTCGTCGATGCGGTAGGCGGATCGCGTGGCTTCAATGTGGCGCTCGATGAAGGAACGCTCGATGGAGATTTCGTTCGGGCGGACGTAGGTGGCCCCGACGATGGCTGGGACCACGTTGCGCACCAGGAACGCCAGCGGCAGCAGCAGTGCGATCCGCCATTTACCGAACAGCAACGCGGCGGCAGCTACCAGCGTGCTGGCGATCAGCGCCCACTGCAACGGGAGGGCGATATATTGGTCGACATAATCGATGCCCACCATGAAGCTGCCGTGCTCGTCGAGCAGCATGCTGTAGCGGCCCAGGAAGAATCGCACGGCTAGCGATACGAGAAACACCGCGCCCATGCCGCGCAGGAATTTCGATTCTAAACCGGCTGACAGCCCCAGATCGCTTAGGCTGATCTGCTGGACCTGGCTCCAGTCCGGCACGCGGAGACGGATTTCCCAGGCGCGGCCTGCGAGCCAATAGATGAGCGCCGCGATGACCACGATGGTCAAGACGAAACCGAGCAGGTCGGAATAGAAGGGCACTTCAAAGAGATAGAACGTCAGTGGGTTTGAAAATACCGGGTCTTGCGCGCCGCCGCGCGTGCCGCCGAAGTAGCGGACCACGGTCCAGGTGTCAGTGGTAGCGAGCGACACCATCAAAGAGAGCAGGAAAACCGCCAGCGTGGAGAGTTTGGCGTAGAGCGGATATCGGCCGAGACCGGTTCCGGCGTGTTTCAGCGCACGGGCGTGCGCGATCCAAAAAGCGACGAAGCCGATGAGCGTGGTGGCCACAGTGGGGACGATGCTGTAGGCCAGCATGCTGAACCAGGTGTTGAGCTGGCCCATTTCCTTCCACCACTGATAATCGATGGCGAAGGAAGTGAAGAGGCGGATGGCGAGGAACAGCGCCGCCAGCACAATGAACACGGTGAGGCAGCCGCCGCGTTTGGAGCGGCCGGAAATCTGCCGGTGCCGGATGGGTTCTGCCAAGTCTCTTGTAACTGTACTCTACTTGCCCGCCGCGACGTTGACGCCGAGCTCCGCGGCAGCCCAAACGAAACGGCCGTTCACGATGGTGGCCACGGGACCGCCACGAAATTCCTTTCCGTGGAATGGGGAATTGCGGCTCTTCGAAGCGGACTTGTTGACGTCGTAGGTCCAGGTGCGTTCGGTATCGAGAATGGTGATGTCGCCGGGCTGGCCCATCGCCAGACGACCGCGATCCAGGTTCAGCACGCGCGCGGGTCCGGTGGTGAACAGGGCCACAAGTTTCGCGAGCGGGATCTTGCCCGGCTGGACCAGACGTTCCAGCGCCAGGCCGATGGCCGTTTCGAGTCCGATGATCCCGAAGGGGCACTTCTCGAACTCCTGCATCTTCTCGCTGCCAGGGTGCGGAGCGTGATCGGTGGCAATGGCATCCACTGCGCCTGAGATAATTCCCTGGGTCACCGCGCCCACATCGCAGGCGGAACGCAGCGGAGGCTTCATTTTGTAATTGCTGTCGTAGGGCGGCATTTCGCTGTCGGCCAGGGCGAAGTGATGCGGCGTGGCTTCACAGGTCACCGGCAAACCGCGGCTCTTGGCGAAAGCGACCATATCCACCGAATATCGCGACGAGATGTGCGCGACGTGGAATCGCGCGCCGGTCAGCTCGGCCAGCAGGATATCTCGGGCCACCATGACGTCTTCAGACGCGGCGGGAATTCCGCGCAGGCCCAGACGCACGCTCTCGACGCCCTCATGCATGTCGCCGCCCGCGCTCAAGTGCAGGTCTTCGCAATGGTCGATTACGGGAATGCCGAAGGAGTGCGCGGTTTCCATGGCGCGGCGCATCACGCGCGCGTTCATTACGGGACGGCCGTCGTCGGAAATAGCGACTGCTCCGGCCTGTTTCATCGAACCAATGGCGGCCAACTCCTCGCCCGCGCTGTTCTTGGTGATGGCGCCGATGGGATGTACGTTAACCACGGCGTAGCGCTCGGCGCGTTCCATGATGTAGCTGGTGACGGTGGCGTTGTCGTTCACCGGCGACGTGTTGGGCATGCAGCAGATGGAGGTGAAGCCGCCGGCGGCCGCGGCGCGGGATCCGGATTCGATGGTCTCGGCGTACTCGAAGCCTGGCTCGCGCAGGTGGACGTGCATATCGATGAAGCCGGGGGTGACAATCAGACCGGTGGCATCGAACTGCTCGGCGCTGGCGGCGTCGAGTTTCGCGCCAACCGCAGCGATCTTGCCATCCACGATCAGGACGTCGCGCACCGCGTCCAAGCGGCTCGCCGGATCGATCACTCGTCCATTTCGGATAATCAGTCTCATGATGTGCGGTTAATTGCTTAAAATCCTTTCTAATACCGCCATCCTTACTGCAATTCCATTTTCCACCTGTGTCAGGATTACCGATTTCTGGGAGTCGGCTACTTCGGACGCAATCTCGCGGCCGCGGTTTATAGGTCCGGGATGCATCACAATGACATCCGGGCGCGCGAGGCCGATGTGTTCCAGGCGCAGGCCGTAAAATTGAAAATATTCGCTGGCTGAGAAGGCGGCCTCATGCTGGCGCTCCAGTTGCACACGCAGCATCATGATCACGTCCGCGCCGAGAATGGCTTCGCGGATGTTATGCGTCAGCGTAACCCCAGTGGTGATTTTGGCCAGTTCCACGGGCAGCAGCGACGCCGGACCGCATAACACAATATGAGCGCCAAACTTCGCGAGCAGATACATGTTCGAACGCGCCACGCGGCTGTGGGCAATGTCGCCGATGATGGCCACGCGCAAGCCTTCGAGCGTCGGCCGCCGGTCGAGAATGGTGCGCGCATCGAGCAGCGCTTGCGTGGGATGCTCGTGCGTACCGTCGCCGGCGTTGACGATCGGTGTGGGCAAGTAACGCGCGAGGAAATGAGGAGCGCCCGACGCCGAGTGGCGCATCACGATCGCGTCGGGGTGCATGGCGCCCAAGGTGTTGAGCGTATCTACCAGAGATTCTCCTTTGGAGACGCTGGAACCGGATGCGGTAATGGAAATGGTATCCGCTCCAAGTCGTTTGGCCGCAATTTCGAAGCTAGTGCGGGTGCGAGTGGACGCTTCGTAGAACAGATTCACGATCATCCGCCCGCGCAGCAGGTCCGATTTGCGAGCCGGGGTTTGCTGCGGCTGAAAAGTCTTCGCCCGGTCGAGAATGGCTTCGATCTCGACTCGATCGAGCGTTTCGATTCCCAGCAATCCACCAGGCATGACCGCCGTCCTAGACCTTTTCCACGAGCAGCACCTTCTCCATTTGATCCACTTCGTTGAATTTCACTTCTATGATCTCGTTGCCGCTGGTTTGCACCATGCGGCCGACGTAGCGCGCCTCGATGGGCAGCTCGCGCCAGCCGCGGTCGATCAGCACCAGCAGTTGGACGCGCGCCGGACGGCCTTTGTCGAACAGCGCATCGAGAGCGGCGCGAATGGTCCGGCCGGTGTAGAGAACGTCGTCCATCAGGATGATGTCCTTGCCGGTGACCGGGAAATTGATTTCAGTCGCGCTGTGCACTGGTTTCTCGGAGACGGTGGAGAGATCGTCGCGATACAGGTTGATGTCCAGAAATCCGACCGGAACCGTAAGTTTTTCGAGATTCTTGATCTTGTCGGCCAGCCGCAGGGCCAGCGGAACACCGCGACGCCGTATGCCGATGAAGGCCAGGCGGCTCAGGTCTTCGGTTTTTTCGAGAATCTCATGCGCCAGCCGCACCAGCGTGCGATCGATCTCGGAGGCGCTCATCAGTTGGGCTTTTTCGCGTGTTGCGGGCATGGATGGCTAAACGCTTCAGCGTAACATATCAACGCTTCAGACGGTCGCGAATGCGTTTGGCGAGTTTCTCGATCTCTTCGGTCTTCTTCAGAGTCGCGATGGAGAGAACGTAGCGGTCGTTTTTTTCGAGGTCGGCCTTCAACTCGTCGGCGAGTTTGGACAACTCGCGCGCATCCTCGAGCGACTTCTGAAAATCGGCCTTCAGAATCTCATCGCGCTGCATTTTGCCGTTGGGCAAGCGGACGTCTTCCGGCTCGCCGGGGCGAGGATGATTGGGTGGAGGCTGAGGAGGCTGCGCGAGCAGGGCGATTACAAAGGTCAGGCAAAGGAGGTGTCGGAAAAGCATAGTGGTACCGCCTTTCATAGTATCGCCACCAAGCCCAGCGCCGCGATTCGCGATATTGTAAGAGCAGCGATGCGGATCGGTCTTATTCTTCTGCTTCTGCTCCTTCAGGGCTTCCAAGACCACGCGCGATCGCTGGAGCAGCGCCTGTACGCAGAGATCAACTACGTACGGAGCACGCATCACTTGCCCGATCTGCGCTGGAATGTCCGCATCGCCGAACAAGCGCGCCGCCACAGCGACCGGATGCTGCATCGTCATTTTCTGTCGCACGAAGACCCGGACTTTGGCGGTCCCGGCGACCGGCTCAGCATGGCCGGGATCGCCTGGCGTGCCTGCGCGGAGAACATTTATCAGGAGTTCGGGCGCAGCGATCCGGTGCGGTCGGCCGTTCAATCGTGGATGCAGAGCCCCGGTCATCGCCAGAATCTGTTGAGCAGGACGTACACGAATACGGGCATCGGCGTGGCTGTCAGCTCGCAGGGCGAGGTGATCGTGACGCAGATGTTCGCTGCTTTTTGATTCGCTGAATAATGTTATGGCCGCAGATGAACGCAGATGAACGCCGATAACTCATTCTGTTTTTTATCGGCGTTCATCGGCGTTTATCGGCGGCCATGATTCGGGGCCAGCCTGGGACACAGCGACGGCCGATCCCCGATAATAGCCTCATATGCAGGAGGTGAACGTCGGCATCGTCGGGCTGGGGAACGTGGGCATGGGCACGCTCGCTATTCTGACCGAGAATGCGGATCAGATCGCGCTCAAGCTCGGCTTCCACCTTCGTGTCAAGGCCATCTGCAGCCGCACCGTTCGTAACAAGAAACTTCCGCCAGGCGCCGCGCCGGTTTTCCAGACGGCGCACTGGGAGGAAGTGGTGGCGCACCCGGAAGTGGATATCGTCGCCGAGCTGGTGGGCGGCTCGGGCGTCGCTCGCGAGATTATCGATAGCGCCATCGCGCACAACAAATCCGTGGTCACCGCCAACAAGGAACTGATGGCGCTGTGCGGCGCCGAGATCTGGGACCGCGCGATCAAGGCGGGCATCAATGTGGCGATGGAGGCCAGCGTCGCCGGCGGCATTCCCATCCATTCCGTTTTGCGCGAGGGGATTTCCGGGGACTGCGTCACCACGCTCTACGGAATCCTGAACGGCACCAGCAACTACATCCTGACGGAGATCGAGAAGCGCGGCGTGTCTTTCGACGAAGTGCTGGCGGAAGCGCAACTCCTGGGCTACGCCGAAGCCGATCCCAGCGCCGATGTCGACGGCTACGATGCGCGGTCCAAACTCGCCATCCTGGCCGCGCTCGCGTTCGGCGAAAAAATCACGCCTTCCGATATTTACACCGAAGGCATCCGCCGCCTGCTGCCGGTGGACTTCCAGTATGCGCACCAGTTGAAACACACCATCCGGCTGGTCTGCTCGGCCCGCCAGACTAAGTCGGGATTGATTTTGTCGGTGCGTCCGGCGTTGATCCCGCAGTCGACAATCCTGGCCAGCGTGCAAGGCGCATACAATGCAGTCTGGGTGCGAGGAAAATATGGCGAGGATACTTTTTACTACGGACGCGGCGCGGGCGCTGCGCCTACCGGTGTCGCCGTGGTCAGCGATCTGATGCGCGTCGCGCGCGAAATCCGGTCGGGCAGCCCCGAGCGCGTGTCGCCCTTCGCGCACGAGCGGCTGGGAGAATATAAACCAATTCCGGTGACGCTGCAGCACTCCGCCTACTATCTGCGATTCCGCGTGAACGACCGGCCGGGCATCATCGCCAAGCTTGCCGGCGTTCTGGCCGACAAACAGATCAGCCTGGACGCAGTGCTGCAAATCCCCACCGAAAACTGGCGCGATCTGCCTTTTGTGATTACCGTGGAACCAACTTCCGAGCAGTCCATTCGCGAGGCTCTGGCCGACATGTCCTCGCACGAATTTCTGGTGGAGCCTCCGCTCGCCATGCCTATGGAGAAATCGCTATGAAACGAATTATTTTTTTGACGCTGTTGTGCGCCGCCGTTGCGTTCCCGCAGGTGGCCGAGAATGCCAACAAGAACTACAAGACCAAGGAAGGGCGCGAAGCCGTCGCGCGAGGTCTCGCCGATCCGGCGCGCGACGAGCGGCTGCGGCCGCGTGAAATTGTCGCCGCCATGGATCTCAAGCACGGCAACGCGGTCGCCGACGTCGGGACTGGCGTGGGCTTCATGCTGCCCTACTTCAGTCAGGCCGTGGGCGACGGCGGCCAAGTGTTCGCCGAGGACATCTCCAACGATTTTCTGGATAAGGCGAAATCGCGGGTAGAGCTGCAGCACCTGAAGAACGTGAAGTTTGTGCTGGGAACCGATCGCGATCCGAAACTGCCGGCCGACACGCTGGAGGCGGTGCTGTTACTGGATGTGTATCATCACTTCGACTATCCCGAGGCCATGCTGGAACACATCCGCGACAGTTTGCTGACGGACGGCAGGCTGGCCATTGTGGATTTCTACAAACGCCCCGAGGCCATGCCCGGCAATCGGGCGATGGAGCACATCCGCCTGGACATGGACGACGTAATCCGCGAAGTGGAGCAAAACGGCTTCCGGCTGGCCTCCAAGCACGAGTGGATTCCCAAGGAAGTGTACATGGCGATTTTTGTGAAGAAGTGAAACTTCAAACCCGAGCAGGCGCAGGTGATCGACCAGGCTATTGAGGCCGGTCTGATACGGAGCGCGGATGATGTGGTCAACGTCGGCGTCGAAACGCTCCGGGGGCGACTGAAGGCGTCTGCCCCTCCTACGAGTGCCGAGGAATGGATGGGCAAGTTTCGCGCATGGGCATAACAGCCATCCCACGACGACGCCATTACTCTTACTCGAAGCGATCAGCCGGGAATGCACATGCCGCGGGCGCGGGTTCTAAATGGACCATTCTGGAGCGGCCCTCCCGCGATCTTTGATGGGGCGGCGATTTTTGTGAAGAAGTGAAGGGCTGTGCTACCATCCGTCTAAGACCAGCACAAATCCGCCGGAGAGGTGGCTGAGTGGTCGAAAGCAGCGGTTTGCTAAACCGTCGTAGGGTCAAAAACTCTACCGGGGGTTCGAATCCCCCCCTCTCCGCCATTGACAATCAATAACGTGGCATGTGTCGTGGGCCGAGGCTCGGACAATATATCGGCCAACTGTTCTCCCTCCCCACTTAGATGTTAACTTTGACACGTGCGGCCGATTTCGAGTCGCTTCGATGTCTGTTCAAAATGACACATCAGAACTCCTCAGCCGCGAGGAGTTTCGGGACGCCGTTTTCCAACGCGATCGGTACAAGTGTGTTTTTTGT
>DASQGY010000232.1:0-5190 GCA_035632375.1 Bryobacteraceae bacterium
CACCTTGGGCCGTCCCTCAACGAGCAGATAGCGCCGATTGGCTTAACGGGACGTGAACACGTCGGCCCGGATGGCCGCTTGCGGTTCTACATGAGCCGATTGGACTGCGACGCAGACGCTTCCAACACTTCGGACTAGACCTCAGTTTTGGGAACCTGCGGCAGACAGCTGCGCGCCAGTCGGCGGCGCGGCCGGTACGAATTGCCATTCGTGATTGCAGTTCGGGACGTAAGGATAGTAGCCCGCTGGATCGTCGCAATGATACCAATTCTGAGCGGGTGCGGGGCCTGGTTCCGTAATGTCGGGCGGATAGTCGGCATACGGATAAGTCGAGGCGGACGGATAGTAGTACGGATCGTAATAGGGGCGATTATAGGCATAGGGCCAACTGTACCACGGCCAACCCAAGTACAGGCCAACACCTGAGCCGTACCAACCCGGATAGCCTCCATACCAGTTGTAGCCACCGTGGTAACCGCTATATCCCCGATAGCCATAGCCGCCGCGATAACCTCCATAACCGCCGCGATAGCCCCCGCCAGCGTAACCACTTCCTCCGAAGTTGCCGCCTCCGCGATATCCACCGCCGCGATATCCGCCTCCGAAGCTGCCACCGCTTCCTCCGCCACCGCGATATCCGCCGCCGCCTCCCCCGCCGCCACCCGCCCCACGCGAATAGGCATTATCCACGGATAGAGGAATTGCGAGCACGAGGGCCAATGCTGCCGCCAAGGTCTTCATAACGAAACGTCCTAAGCTGATATTGTGCAACTACACCACAGGCTCTTGAGCCTCATCTCACGAGCGAGGATCCCAACTGTCCTCGCCCGTCATTACAAAACAGCGACAGCAACGGCCCTTCCTAGCCGCCCCTAAAAGGCACT
Source organism: Bryobacteraceae bacterium (assembly GCA_035632375.1). Lineage (GTDB taxonomy): Bacteria > Acidobacteriota > Terriglobia > Bryobacterales > Bryobacteraceae > Palsa-89. Next base: position 885 of record DASQGY010000232.1, read on the forward strand.
CGCTATCGGGACGTCGCCAAGGTCGATCACGGCGCGACGGTTTTGCGGTTCGCGAACGCCCGGTCCCGTCGGGACCAAAGGATCCGAGAAACTCTTGCCGATTGTCGCGATCTCGTTCTTGTCCAGGCCGAGCCGTACCATCTCGGATTTCACGGATCGAGCGCGGCGCTCGGACAGAGCTTGATTGTATCGGAACGACCCGACCGTATCGGTATGACCGGTCACGAGGATCCGAACCTGGCCGGACTGTCTCGCGGCGCTCACCGCCTGCGCGACGACCTCGCGTGCTTCACCGCTGAGATTCGACTTGTCGAATTCGAAGAACACTAAGAAGTTTCGTGCCGCGGGTAGCGGCGCGCGAGCGACCATTCTGCCTACGACGGCGGGAGGCGGAGCTGGAGGCAGTGGCGGAAATAGCTCGGCCTGCTGAGTATAGACCGGGGTGCGTTCCTCGACGGTTTCGGCAGCCCGGATTTGGGCCGGCGTCGGATTTGGCGCCGAACCGATATTCAGGTTCATGCCGATGTGCGGATTGGAGAAGTAATTCGCGGACGCCGGTGTGACGCAAACGGCCGCCGAAAACAACAACAAGGAGAGGAATGTCTTTTTCATGGGTTTTCCTCGTTTGTGCCGAGGCTCCTAAGGTTGAATTATGCAATCACTGCATTTGGTGGGAGCGAGAGACGTCGAGGGTCGTGTCCCCAACCTTACCGGTAGGGCCAACGTCCCCCGGGCAGCGGACGGTTATCCGCGCGCGTGGTTCCATTGATGTAATAGCCGCCAATAGATCCACCGATTCCGCCGCTGGAAAGTTTGGCAAAGTCCCAAGAGGGTTTGCCGGCTGCAACGGAAGCGACGACAGGACGTGACGCCACCACGTCGTGGGTAACGACGACGCGATTGGTTGCAACTTTCGCGCCCTCTGCACCTGCGCCACCGCCGTTGTCCTTCGCAACGACAGGACCGGCTAGCCCGACAATGCCGCTCACAAGCGCGGCGATGAAAGTTCTATTCAACATCTCAGTACTCCTTCCAGCCACCCTGCGCCCACTCGCCATGACATTCGTATCCGCCGTTTCGCTTGCCGGTTCGCCGGTCCGCCCGGGGTTTGAACCGGGGAAGGATCGAACACCGCAACGGACATAAAAATTCAACGAGTGCCTCACAATGGGCCCGTGGTCCCACTGTCAGGACCAACTCCCGCGAGATGATGAAAGCGCTCTGGTTTGGCGCGCCGTTCCATATCGAAGCCGTGCTTGGCAAGCAGCCTCAATCGGCCCCATCGCCGTTACCCTATGCGGTAGGGGCCTGCATGACCCGGTCTGCCCAGGCGTCCGCCGCCACCTGCATCACTTCTCCTGTAGAGGGTACTTTGCCCCCTGCCGCGATGATGAGGGCCATTTGCTCGCGCCATACGACCTTCTGTTGCTCGCAGGAAAACGCCAGAAGCTCAGCTTTGCTCGTAACGTTGGAGCGTGAGAGCGAGAAGTTGTTTTGGTCTGAAAATGTTCCCAGAGAACGATCGACGAAGACGATCTCAACTCCGCTGGCTTTGCACAGGGTGTCGAAGGCTGTTGTCTGTTCGGCTTGCGTCAATTCGCTAAGATTCCGCGCGACCTTTTCTTCCATCAAGATTACCGAGACGCGCGCCGGAGAAGTTACGTCGTAGTGGCCAGATTTGGATAAACGTTCAGCAAAGAGGACTTGGACTTCATTCTCCGGCCACACGGCAACGTGCCGAACCACCGGCAATGGCTGTGGCGCGGCCGCGTTTCCATCCTTGTCTTCAAAGGCAACGGAAACAGACCCGCCACTGGCGAGCTGTACACTCTTGTATAAGGTGAAACCGGAATAGGCCGTGATGCCCGCGCTTGCGGCGTAATACAGCGGAATGGCGACCGCGCAGCCCGAAAATGCGACCGCAAGCACCAATACGCCCAGATGCCTGAACGGAATCAGGACAAAAGCGGCCGTTTCTATTCGCCGCCCAGAACAGCCGTGTTTGGCCCAAAAGCAACATCGGGAAAGCATTGTACCGCAAACTCATCCGGTTACAGGTCGGGCGCAACTGACCCTAAACCAATCTGTGTACTGAATAACTTGGTGTTTATTTTTTGTGATCCTTTGCGTCATCGGTGATTGCCTTGCCGGCGCTGGACACGTCCTTGCCGGCCCCTTCAACCGTGTTGCATGCACTCAAGAGCGTTGATGTCCAGGTGAGGGCAACAAGGGTGATGAAAGCGATCGTGAGTTTCCTACGCATGACAGCTCCTTTGATTAAATGGAGAACGGCCGGTCATCCCCATCTGACTTCGAAAACAACGGTGAACAGCACCAGAGTCAATGAAATACCCCAGCAGAGAAGCCGTACGCCAAGACTCGGATGACGGTTTCCATTCATCATTTGGTTCATTGTTGTGAATAAAGGCGAACATGAAATTGGACCAAAGCCCAATCGGGTGGCTTGCGCAGCCTCCGCGATGGCTCGCAGTTCGACGCACCATCCAGAAGGGCCTCCAGTCGCCCCATCAATCCAAACACGAAAGCGGCGGAACAAGGTCAGATACAGGTTGGCATCTGGTTGCACGGAGTCGTTGGACCTAAGTCGACTCTTGCGTTCGCAAGCGGCTGCCCTATTTGCTGCAAGCTGGTGCTGATCAGACGATTGTCATGAGCAAAAATCTTGGACGTCTGTTGCCGTTCGCGGCAGTCACATCGCAAGAGGCGCGTTTTTGAAGATGAGGTCTGCACCGCCCGCACAATTGCTGAAACGCAAGCATCTCTCTGGCAAGATGGGTAGCGGCGCCGGCGAACAGGTTATTCCGATTGGAGCGACGCGATGACACATAACGCAAATGACGCCCAATTTGACACTGTGTCGGGGCGCTCGCGGCCTAAGAAATCCAGGCTGTCACCGTGTCGGCGCTTGGCACGACACCTGATCGGCTCCATTGCCCTGTTGCTCACTTGCATGATCGTTCCTGCCCTACGGGCGACGGCATCCGCGGCCGCTCCCCCGGGCGTGTGGCTCATGGGCACGAAGGTGGCCATTCAAATATTCGATTGCAGCGGTCTACTATGCGGCCGGGTGATTTGGTTGAAGGATTCTCTCGATGCTCAGGGGCTGCTGAAACGCGACACTAACAACCCCGATCCGGCGCAGCGCCAGCGCCACGTGTGCGGCCCAACCATCATCTGGAATGCACACCCCACAGGTCCCAACCGTTGGGAAGGAGGCTGGTTCTACAACCCTGACGACGGGAACACATACAGGGCCTCCATGGAACTCAAATCCACCGACTTGATCATCGCGCGCATCTATTTGACGCTCCCGATCCTCGGAGAGACGAGGTCTCTGACCCGGGTTGTGCAGGGCACATCGGAGGGATGGTGCTAAATGGAACGAGCTAACCCTCGTGAAAGTGTGGCAGCTGCCCTAAGGCAATCCAATCGTGGGCTTCGGTGTCGAGCGCCCCTGCAATAGAAAAACTATCACGAGTGACGCTCGACCCAATGTTACGACAAGCGCACAATAGCGGCGGGCAAGACCTTTACTGTCGACCTGTCAGCTCACAGAATTAGCCATTCGGGAACCGGCTTCGGCTCTGGAATCGGTTTTTCCCGCGGCACCGGGATCGCATTTCTTTGGTTTGATTGCGGGCTTGCTACGCCGACCGTTTGAAATGCCTTATCCTTTTTCGTGAAGGCTATTGGCCCCGACCGCTCCTGACGGAGCTGCGCCGGGGTCGGGTTAGGCGCGGATCCGATGTTCAGGTTGACACCGAGGGAGGGGTAGGAAAACCAATTCGCTGTGGCCGGCGTGGCGGTTGCCGCTAACGGCAACAGAAATAGCGCCAAGATTCTTGCTCTCATGACAATCTCCTATAATCCAGCACCAGCTTGCGGCAATTATGCGTGCCGCTTGCGAACGTGGAATTCGACTTAGGTCCAACCACCGCGAAAAAATGTCCCTGGAGGGAAATCAGCCCGTAAGGCAACCCCCTTTTCGGCACAAATGAACACAACCGAGCGATGCTACGAACAATCAGATGAATCCTGACCTTTCGGCATTGCGCACGGTGCCCATCGATATGGCCGGTTCCCGCGTAAGGGCTAGTCGGCCCTCAGGCCTGCTGCGCGGAATATGCCGATGGCGCGCGCGACAGCCCCTTGTGATGGCGGCTCCGTCGCCGACAGTGGGTAGTCGAGCCCGAGCTTTTGCCACTTGTAGCGGCCCATCTGGTGGAACGGCAGGATTTCGGCCCGTTCAACCACCCCAAGCGAGCCGGCGAAGTCTGCCACCCTT
>DASQGY010000233.1:0-36873 GCA_035632375.1 Bryobacteraceae bacterium
TGAGGAAGCGGATGCCGATTATTGGAAGTGACTGCTCAGATTCTGAGCCAGCAGGGCATCGTTCCTGGCGGCGCGCGCTTTCCGCAGGTGCTCCTCGCGATCCGTGGGGCGGGGTGGAGAGCTGGCCATGATGGCGGCGGCGAAATGCATCTCCGAGGAATTGGGATCAATGGCCAGGGCCTTCTGGACGAACGCATAGCCGTCAACGCCGCCACTTAAGTCCTCCTTGTATTTCCATTCGATTTGCTTTAACGAAGACAGGAAATAGCCGTAATCGAAGAGGGCGGACGCTGCAGGTTTGGCGGATTTCTCTGAAGCCGTTTCGCGAGCTTTGAGTTGCGCGAGCAGCACGCGGGCGGCGTCATGGTCCAGCGAGCCGTACAGCGCGGCGCGCCGCAGCGTTTCCATGCGCACCAGCACGGGCGTGGGTTGGTCAAGAATTGCCAGCGTGTCGGTGGCGAGATTCTTGACGTTGTACGACGGATCGGGATTGTCCCAGCCAGATCCGCTTCCCCACGGCAGCGATTTCGCGCCGCCGATGTTGTACGGATGGCAGATAAGCGGCGGCCCCGCCTGGGCGACGAAGATGGTTCCGAGCGCGGCGAAGCCGAGCGTTAATAGCAAAGTGTTGCGCATTGTGTTGCCTCCGATTGGCAAGACGGGAAATCGCTTCAACTGTTAACCTGGACGAATGGTGCGCAGCGAAATAGACGAGACCATTGCAACGGAAGCGAAACTCCAGCCGCCGAGCCGCCTGCTGTTCGGACCGGGTCCAACCATGGTGGAGCCCAGTGTTTATCAGGCCATGGGGCAGCCGGTGGTGGGACCGCTGGATCCTTATTTCTTCGACCTAGCGGATCGAGTTCGCGCGATGTTGCGGACGGCGTTCGGCACGTGTAACCAGGTGACAGTGGTCGTGCCCGGCACCGGTTCGTCGGGCATGGAGACGGCGGTCGCGAATTTCGTCGAGCCGGGTTCGAAGCTCGCTGTTTTTGCGAATGGATATTTCGCCGACCGTTTGTCGGAGATGGGCCGGCGGCAAGACGCAACAGTGGCGCGGCTGGAGAAGCCCTGGGGCCAGGTGTTCAGCTATGAGGAAGCCGCCGCTTTCGTGCACCGCGAGAAACCGGATGTGGTGGCGTTCGTTCATGCCGAGACTTCCACCGGTGCTTTGCAGGAACCTCGACTGATCACGCGGGCGGCGCGTGAAGAAGATGCGCTGGTGATCGCCGATGTGGTGACATCGCTCGGCGCGGTGCCGGTGAATGTCGACGAGGCCGGGATCGATATCGCGTACAGTTGCACGCAGAAGGGTCTCAGTTGTCCGCCAGGTCTCGCGCCGCTCACAGCGTCGCCGCGCGCGATGGAACGGCTGGCTTCGCGCAAGACGCCCGTTCGTCAGTGGTATCTCGACTTGAAACTGCTGGTCGAATATTTCGACGGGCACAAGTATCATCACACCGTTTCCACACCGTTGTACTGCGCGCTGCACGAAGGGTTGCGGCTGATCGCGGCGGAGGGTCTGGAGAACCGATTCGCAAGGCATCGCGCGAATCACTTGGACCTGGTGGCGGGCTTGGAGAAGATGGGCTTGGAGATGCACGTTGCCGCTGGGCACAGAATCCCAAACGTGAATACACCGCGCGTGCCGGCGGGCGTGGACGACTTGAAGGTTAGGAAATACCTGCTCGAGAAACATCGCATCGACATCGCCGGAGGTTTCGGCGAGCTGTTCGGTAAAATCTTTCGCATCGGGCTGATGGGGCCGCTGGCGAACGGCGAGAGCGTCGCGATGTTTCTGGATGCGTTCCAGGATGCACTGCGGGCATGAAAGCCGGCGTCACGTTTCGCAAGGAAAGCAAGGTCGTGCGCTACGAGTTTGCTCTCCGCACCGTCGGCATCGAACCGGTGCGCATTGCGCCGGACAGTGGCCCGGACCTCGATTCGCTCGATGGGTTGGTGCTGACTGGTGGCACGGATATTAATCCAGCCCGGTACGGGCAGCCGCGAAATCCTGAGACCGAAGATCCGGACGATGCGCGCGATGAACTCGAACTGCGGGCGCTCGAAGCGGCTCTAGCGCGAGGCCTTCCGATCCTGGCCATCTGCCGTGGTATGCAATTGTTCAATGTGGCGCACGGTGGCACGCTGATCCAACATCTGCCGTCCGCGAATCTGCACAGCCAGAACATGCCCGATGCCGAGCCCGGCCGTCATGGGGCGACACATGCCGTGCAAGTAGCGCGCGATACGCGGTTGGCAGCTATCGTCGGCGAAGGCGAACTCGCCGTGAACTCGCGCCATCATCAGGCGGTGGATCGTCCAGGCGAAGGCTTGGTAGTCTCGGCCGTTTCGACCGATGGCATCATCGAAGCGTTGGAACGCCCGGACCTGCCGTTCGCCCTCGCCGTGCAGTGGCATCCGGAGGACCGGATTCTAGTAAGTGAAGCGGACAGGAAATTGTTCGAAGCGTTCGCGCAGGTGATATCACGCCACCGGCCGCACGTCCTTCAGCACCGCTGACCATGCGGTGAATCCGCGGTTCTGCGAGTAAGTGTCCTCTTCCACGGTGAACGCCGCGTCGGTGCGTCCGCGTGCCGGCAACTCCGCCGCGCGCTCCGCGAAATTCCAGGCTTTAGACAAAAGACTGCGCCCGTTCTGCCGCAAATGCACGCGCAGGTGTTTCTCTTTCCACAACACCGGTGCGGCTGCGACTTCGGCGTCCAGGATCGCGAGCACTGGCGGTGGATTGCCGAATCCGAACGGCGCCATGGAGAGCAGCTCTTCCACAGCCGGACCCGTGGTCAGCTCTTTCAAATCCACCAGCGCATCGATCGCCAACTGCGGCTGGAAATCGGCAGCAGTGAGACATCCCGCCGCATAATCGTTCAGCCGGCGGCGAAATTCCTCGACCTGCGCGGTGGCCATGCTGACGCCTGCCGCCTGGCGATGCCCGCCGAAACGAGTGAACAGGTCGGGCATGGATTCCAGCGCTTCCAGAAGATGAAACGGCGCGATACTGCGCCCGGAGCCTTGCGCCTCGCCATTCTCTTCGCTCAGCACGAACACCGGACGATAGAACCGTTCTACCAGGCGGCTGGCCACGATGCCCACCACGCCGCGATGCCAGTTCTGTCCGCTGAAAACGAGCGCCGCCTGATCCGCTGTGACCGGAGCCTTGGTACATTCTTCCAGCGCCAGCCGTACGATTTCGGCTTCCGTCTGTTGCCGCTCCTGATTCAACGAATGAAGCTGCGACGCAAGATTGCGCGCTACGCCAAGATCGTCGGTGAGAAACATGCGGATCACTTTTTCGGCGTCGTCCATGCGGCCGGCGGCGTTGATGCGCGGAGCGATTTGAAAGGCCACCTGCCGTGCGCTCGGCGGCTTTCCGGCCATCCCCGATACTTCCAGCAGCGCCTGCAATCCGGGATTGTGCACCCGATGCAACCCGTCCAGGCCGTACTTCACGATGACCCGGTTCTCACCCAGCAGCGGGACCACGTCGGCCACAGTCGCCACCGCCACCAGCTTCAAAAACGATTTCAGCATGCGCGCCAGCTTGTCCTCAGGCCAGCCGAGCGTAGCGAGCAAAGCGTGGACCAGCTTGAACGCCACGCCTGCGCCGCAGAGATTTTTATCGGGATAACCACAGTCGCGTCGATTGGGATTCAGCACGGCGAGCGCGGGAGGAAGATCGGCTTCCGGCAGATGATGATCGGTGACGATGACGTCGATCCCCAGTTCGCCCGCCCCGCGCACAACTTCCGTGGCGCGTATGCCGGTGTCGACGCTGACGATCAGCTTCACGCCCATCGCCGCCGCGCGTTCGATCACTTCCGCGCGCATGCCGTAGCCGTCCTTCAGCCGGTGCGGAACGTGGAAGCTCGCTTCGCCGCCCGCGATTTCGATGGCCTTTTTCAGGATGACCACGGAGACCGTGCCGTCTACGTCGTAGTCGCCATAGATCAGGATCTTCTCGCGGTTCTGGATCGCCGCGCGCAGCCGGTCCACCGCTTCACGCATCCCGGTGAGCAGATGCGGATCGTGCAGATGTTCGAGCGCCGGAGTGAGGAAACGGCGAGCGGACGCCGGGTCGGCAAATCCGCGGTTGATCAGTACTCGCGCGGTGAGCGGTTGGATGCGCAGTGCTACGGCAAGATCGTCGGCGACTTGCGCGTCCACTTGCGGAATTAGCCAACGCGGAATCGGCACTTTGATCTCATCTTACCGGATCGGTCCATCAGTTCTTCGAAAAATATCCGCCCAACGGCTCATCGTCCTCGCCCGCCCCGGAGCTCATGATATCGATCTCCGCCGCGATGTCGCCGAGTTCGTCATACCACTCCGTGCGGAGATCGAACAGAAACACGCGGCCCTGGTGATCGAACGACAGCTCGATGGCGCAGATTTGGCCGTCGTTGACGCGCAGGGCGTTAAGGCGGCGCTTGTACTCGCGTTGCTCTTCGCGAGAAAAATCGCACTCCGCCAACTGTTCCAGGACGTCGTCCACCTCCTGGGAGTCGAAGCGGCGTTGATGAAAAACGATCACCTTGACACCCGCGGCCTGAGCCGTCTGGAGAAAAAGCTTGAAGTCCGGATACTGCTCACAATCCCAATAGACGGCGGGCATCTCGTCCATGGCTCGCGAATGGCCGTGAAATATCACCAGCCCGGAATCTTCCAGGTATTGCAGGATCTCGGTGTTGAGCGTGTCCAGGTTCACTTCGAAGCACTTCGCTGCTCGGTCAGCACCAGCGTGTCGGTGCGCAGAGCCAGGTCGCGCGCCGACGGCGTGACGATGGTCTTCGGTCCGATGTAAATCTTCTTCGATTGCGCCACGGCCTTGCGCACATCGTCCTCGCAGACAAAATCGGCGATTTCAACCGTGGGCGCGGGAGGCGCGGGCGCAGTTGCCGGAGGTTCAGAAGGAGCCACCGCCGCCGGTACACCCGATCGCTTGGCCGCCAGAAATCGGTCGACCACGGAGGTAATCACCGGCGGCGCTTGCGGCACGCCGCGCTTCTCCAGATACCGCTCCACGGCGGCGACCACGGTCCGCCGGTCGATCGATACCGGTGTTGAGGAAACCGCATCCGATGTCCCTTCCGGGTGCTCGAATGCATCCTCGGCCTTCCGCGCCGCATACGCCACTCGCTTCACATTGATCAGACTCAGCGGCCCTACGTTGTCGCTGGTGATGTTCCCGGCCACCGCGCCGCACCCGAGTGTCATCGCCGGGAACACATTGGTCGTGATGCCCGTGGACCCTTGCGGCGAAGGCGTGTTCACTAACACGCGGAAAGAAGGCATACGCAGTCCGTAATCGCGAATCCGCGCATCATCGTTCGCGTGGATCACCGATGTATGGCCCAGCCCACCGAACTTCAGGATCGCCTCGCAAGCGTCCATCGCGGCGGCGAAATTCGCCACAAAATAAAGCGAGAGCACGGGAGAAAGTTTTTCCGCCGACAACGGATGCTGCTTGCCCACGCCTTGAATCTCCACCACGATGATCGACGTATCCGCCGGAATCTCGAACCCGGCCATCTTCGCGATCTTCGTCGGCGGTTGCCCCACGCAATCCGGATTGATCCCGAAGGTAGGCGTCACCAGGAGCTTAGCCAGCGCGGCCGTCTGCTGCGCGTCGCAAAGGAACGCCTTGCGCGCTTTCAAGACGGACAGGATGCGCTCCCGCAAACTGTGCTCGGCGACAATGGTTTGCTCGCTCGAACAGACCGTCCCGTAGTCGAACGATTTGCCCTCCACCACTTTGCCGACCGCTTCCTCCAGGTCGGCTGACGTGTCCACCAACACCGGGACATTCCCTGGCCCTACACCATACGCCGGCTTGCCGCTGGAATAGGCGGCGCGAACGATGCCACTACCGCCTGTTGAAAGGATCACGCCGGTCCGGTGATGCTTCATCAGCGCGTTGGTCGCTTCCAGTGTCGAATTGTTGATGCACTGCACCAAACCCTCGGGCGCGCCGGCTTGCAGTGCAGCTTGTTGCAACACCGCGGCCGTCTCGCAGGTGCAACCTTTGGCCCGTGGGTGAGGACTGATCACCACGGCGTTGCCGGACTTGAGCGAAATCAAGGTCTTGTACATCGCGGTGGAAGTGGGATTGGTGGTCGGAAGAATGGCCGCCACCACACCCATCGGAACGCCGATCTCGATGATCTTCTTCTCCGGAATCTCGCGAATGATACCGATGGTCTTCAAGCCGCGCATCGCGCGAGGCAACACGTCGCAACAGAGCAGGTTCTTAGCGAGCTTGTCCTTGGCGTTGCCGTAGCCAGTCTCCTCCACAGCCATCTCCGCCAACCGGCGGGCGTTCGCGCGGGCGGCGGCGGCAACCTGCTCTACGATCGCATCCACCTGCTCCTGCGAGAAAGCGCGGTACTTCTGCCAGGCCGCGTACGCCTCCTCCACTTTGGAGCGGACCTCCTGAACGGAGACTAGATCTTGATCTTTGAGCATCGCGGACATGGAACCGGCTAACTCGGGCTAGGAGATTGCTGAAAAAGGCGTGTGAACGGTCTGGAACATCCACAGGCTAATGCCTGTGCCACCTATTTCAAAAATTTGATGCGCTTGGTGGCACGGGCTTCAGCCTGTGGAGCCTTTTTCAGCAACCTCCTAGGCCGGTTTGCGATCAGCCGAGGTTCTTGCCGCCCTTCGTTGCGCCCGGCAGCACCGGCTCCACCTCCGCGTGCGGCGCCGGAATCACGTGAACGGAAACCAATTCGCCCACACGCCGGGCAGCAGCGGCGCCCGCATCCGTGGCGGCCTTCACCGCGCCCACGTCACCGCGTACCGTCACCGTGACATAACCGGCGCCGATGTACTCTTTTCCCTGCAGAGTAACTTTGGCGGTCTTCACCATCGCGTCGGCGGCTTCGATCGCGCCTATGAGTCCTTTGGTTTCCACCATGCCAAGGGCTTCCATCGATAATCCTCCCCATACGAACGGAATTCGCCTGAACCATCCACGGTATCACACCTGTCGCGACAGTGTAGAATCTTATGAAGTATTCGCGTCAATAGAAACGTTGGGGAATGAGTACTGACTTGTTATCGTTAGTCCTGGAACGCGCGGACGCGGCCATTGTGGCCTGCGATCTGCACGGGAATATCTCCGTCTTCAATGCCGCCGCGCGAGCGCTGTTCGGAGGAACCACCCTACCTGGCAGCCACCCACTGTTCCAGGCGCTGCGAGACGGCGCTTCTAGTGGGGTAGAAGTGATTTCTGGGGACGCCCACAGTATCCTGGTGAATGCCGAGCCTCTGCTGGATGCCCAGGGCAACAAGTTAGGCGCGGTGGCTACGTGCGCGCCGTTGTCCGCCGCCAGCGCTGCGAAGCACCGGGAAGGGGAGGACGCCCGGAAGAAGCTGGAACTGCTTTTGGAATCCACCGGCGAAGGGATTTTTGGAATCGATCTCCGCGCGGCGTGCACATTCGTCAATGGATCCGCTGCGGCGATGCTGGGATGGATGCGGGAAGATCTGCTGGGCAAGCGCGTGCACGATCTGATCCACCACACCGACAAGAATGGGCAACCGTATCCGCTAGAAGCTTGTCCCATCTTGCGCGCCTTCCGCGAGGGCCGCGGCTGCCGCGTGGACGACGAGAAATTCTTCCGGGCCGACGGATCGTTCTTTCCGGTGGAATACTCCTCCTATCCGATTCTCGATGGCGGGACGGTGCAAGGTGCGGTGGTTACCTTCTCCGATATCACCGCTCGCAAGAGGGCCGAAGAGGCTCTGCGTCAATCGGAGGCCAAGTACCGGACACTTTTCGAGACGATTTCCGAAGGCGTATTTCAGACCAGCCCGAACGGAGAGTTGCTGGCCGCTAACCGCGCGCTGGTGGAGATGCTCGGCTACGCCTCGGAAAACGAGTTGCGCGCCCAGGACGTGAACGACCTCTACGTGAATCGAGACGATCGCAAACAATTGTCGGCGCGGCTGGAGAAGGAAGGCAAGCTGGTGGACGCCTCCTTGATGCTGAAGTGTAAGGACGGCCGCATCATTCAAGTGATAGAAAACGCCCGCGCGATTCACGACGATCGCCAACGCGTTGTGTACTACGAAGGTACCCTCACCTTGGTCCGTTGAACCAGCGCTTATCCTGCGCTTCCAATAGCTTATATGTAACATGTACAAATACAGTTGATTTAGTACACAACATGGGCTATGCTAACAAGTAGGGAAACCGAGCACTCTCAAATGGCTGATTTGATGGAAAATCTCGCCGCCACGGTCCAGGACGCCAAACTGCGCCTCCATATCGAGAGGCTCTTTCACGGACTGGACAAGATCGAAACGGAAGTTCTACCTGTCGGTCGTGCCCGCAGCGTACTGAAGGAGGTTCGCGAGCGCGTAACCGAAGGAGGCGCCGCTCTCATTGCCGACCGGGGCGTTGTTCAGCATGCGAACGAAACCACCGTTATGATTTCTCTCGAAACGTTTCAACGGCTCATCGTCGACATCATTGCGAAATCCGCACAATCGAGGATGGAGTGTCGAATGCCAGTCGATATTATGATCGGCTTGAATCCCGTGCCCTCACCGGCCTCCAGCTTCACCATTGATTTCGACGCCGCCGGGCAGGAGCCTGACCGGGCCGGTGCGGACATTCAGCTCTGAGCATGGCGTGGTATTTGCTCGGCAGCCAGTGTTTGATTGACATCGCCAAGAGAATCGATCTTCCGCCGGAGCGTTGGCTAGCTGCGGCGGGAGAACGAGGAATAGATGGCAAAGAGATTTACATCAGCGCCGTCACGCCGATGATCCTGGCGTCTGCCTTCGAACGCGCCCATCAAAACGCCGCGCTGCAAGCTCTTCGTGAGAATACGGAGATCCTGATCACGCGCCTGGCTCGTTCCGGGCAAGTGGCTCCGGTGACCATGGATATTGCCGATCGTTGGGGCAAGCTGCTCAAACTCACGCTGGAATACATTGCGTCACCGGGCCACACCAAGCCGTATCACGATCCGGAAAGGCTGGTCCTAGCGACGGCCATTGAAGGCCTTCTAGGCCGGCCTTTCGTTCTTGTAGAAAAACGGCAACCGGCACATGGAGCGCTCGCTTCGCTCGGGCTCGTGCTGGAAGACCCTTATGAGCTGAACGCATGAGTTCCGGCGAAGACGATATTAATTTTGACCTCTCAATACCAGAGGGCGCCCGCGATCCGCAACCACCAAGCCGGCGCCGGCAAATCCTCGCGCTTACTGGCGGTGGGTATCGCGGCCTCTACTCCGCGTCATTTCTCGAACTTGCTGAAAACCATTTCAAGTTCCGGGTATGCGACCAGTTCGATCTACTGATTGGCACATCAATCGGTGGCTTGATTGCGGTCGCCCTCGCTCTGGAGACCCCTGCTTCCGTGATCGCAGCCAAGATGGTTGAACACGGAAAATCGATCTTTCCGCGCGGGGTCTGGACCAAGGCCAAGCAGGCCGTTTTCGAAGCGCCATACTCTGCCGAACCGCTGAAGAAGGCCGTGGTCGACACCATCGGGAAGGAGAAAGCCGGCTTGGCCATGAACAAAATTGACAAGCCTCTCGCGATCAATGCCGTTAACTATACCTATGGCCGTCCCGAAATCTTTCGCTCCCGCGGCTTGGCCGGATCTGACGCACCGGACACCACCGTCTTAGAAGCGGAGCTGGCAAGTACGGCCGCCCCCACGTACTTTCCACCTCGTAATGTTGGCGGGGAGTCGTTGATCGACGGCGGTCTCATCGCCAACGCACCGGAGCTTCTGGGCGTATCGGAAGCGTGCGAACATCTCAACTGGGCGCTGGACAGTCTGTATGTCCTCGCGATCGGCACGGCCGCTCGACGTCAAGGCGCGGCGCTAGCCGTCTTAGGAAAGCCTGCGGCTTTTTCCTGGGTGCTGCGACGTCGTTTGTTTCAGACTACGTTAGCGGCACAGGAGGCTCTTGCCGAGTCTCAATGTCTTGCGCTCCTGGGCGGACACTATTATCGTGTGGACAAGGAACCGGCGCAGAACCAAGTGGCGGCCATCCGTGACTTCGATCTCACCAGCCGGCAGGCCACACAAACATTAAGAAGTCTGGCAACAGAGTCTTGGAAGGAACATCTGCCGAAAACCGAGTTCCGGCGCTTTTTCGGATAGGCACCCTGCCCGCTATTGCAACTGCCTCCGTTGCCCCACCGGATCCGTACCGCTCGCCGGCGCGCTGTTGATCACCTTTACCATGGCATCGGTGAACGCCTGCACGAACGTCGCACCTTTGTTCAATAGATTGTCCAGCGTCATGTAGTCCTGAACGATCTCCGGCCGCACTCCGATATTTTCGACGTACGGCGCCGTCGGGAAATCGTTGGTGACAATCGGATTCTTGCGGTGCATCAGCGACTCGGTGATGGTGGCCGCTCCCTCCGAGTAGGTGGTTACCGAATACGGATTCACGTTCCCCCCTGCGCCCATGGTCCGCATCCCGAACAGCGGCCCTCGCTGATTGTCCTGGATCACTGCGGCAAACAGGTCGGCCGCGGAGGCGGACAGCTCGTCCACCAGCAGCATCATCGGCTTGCTGTATGCGATCACGTTGCCCCCGCTGTCCATGGCCGACACCACGTCCAGACTGGTGCTGCAAACCGGCAAAGCTGCCGTCCGGCCGCTGGGTGTAAGGAACGCCGCGGTCACTTGATCGAGAAGGTTCTGAAGTTGCCGGACGATGATCGCCGACGCGCCGGAATCCTGGGCATCCTGCAAGGCTTGTTGAAACGCCACTACCCAACGCCGCGTGGCGCGGATCTCCAGGCCGACGGTCCGGAACTGGAACGGGATCAGCCGGCTCAGCAGATCCTCAGCCGTGCAGCCATCGCCGCCCGGATTGCGCATGATGTCCACGATCAGCCCGTCGGTGTTCTGCTGCATATAGTTGATCTCGGTCTGAAAATCGTCCGAAGACAGAAACGGATCGAAGCTGGGAATGCGAATGTATCCGATGCGAACGCCTTGCGCCTGGTAGGTGCCCGTGTAGAACGAATCGAAAAGCCCCGTCCCCATGCGGACGACGAAGTTGCTGGGGAGCGCGAAGACCGGCTTGATCTCGCCGAAACCCAATATGAACTTCTGATCGCGCACGCGCATGTTTCGGAGACGTTTGAGCGGCTGTTCGTAGTCCGAAGTCGCCGGAGCCGTATCTTGCGCCGTGGAACTCGAAAACGGAGGGATCACCGGGCCTACGATCGTGATCGGAATTCCGGTTTTGAGCCACGGTACGGAAAACGATTGGAATCCGCCGTTCTGCTGATTGATCACCACGGTCGAGACGTCGGGAATCACATGCGCATGGGGCATGAAAGCCTGGTCCCGGAAGGTCAGCGAATCGGCAGCGATGCGCCGCGTACTGAGCGGGTTTGCGGCAATCGAGTATTTGATGAAAGACTGCAGCAAATCCGGCGTCGCCACTCCATCGATGGAGACTAACTCATCGCCAATCTGAAATGGAAAATCGCGTGTGCTGAGCAGCTTGCGATCGATGAACTCGATGATAGTTTTGCCGTCGTACACGTCCACCGTAAAGCCGAGGTATGCTTGAAAGCCCGACACCGGGTCCACAGGCAGCGTGAACGAATCGTGAGCGTCGTTCAAACTGGCCACGTAGGAGACGCATACTTCGTAAAAATCGAGATCGTCCCGCGTGTTCATGGCCTTCGTCAGCCAGTCGCCGATATTCAACAGGTCGACACCCAGCGTGTCGCGCTTCCATTGGATGGGGCCGTAGTTCATGGCATACGTCGCGGCCAACTGCGTGAAATCGGTGGCCTTTTCCAGCGGCGTCATTTGAGCCGGACAAACCGCGGCCGACATCAAAAAAATAAAGATACTGCACTTCATGAAAACCTCCTGCGCAATGATCGTGTGGTTTATTATAAACCTGTACAGCCGATTATTTCCAGGCGGGAAATGGATTTATCCGCCCGCGCTGGGAATCCCGAATCAGCTCGGCGACGCGTTTCCGCCGCGACATCAGCTTGGTCAGCAGGGCCTCCAGTGCGGATTCGTCTCCCTCCAGCCACTCCGGCGGAATCTGTTTCAGCGCCTGGTCCACTACTTCGTCCGGAAAATGCACCACCCGGTCCAGCCACGGTTGAAAATCCGCCCAGGATGTCACCTTGCGATACACGCTGGGGCGAAAGTAGAGTCCCTGCAGCGGCGAATCGCTGAAGGTCCAGTGTGGACCATCGAAAACATAGCCGTGATCCATCATATGGGCCACAAACCCCTGCCGTTGGGGCTGGCCGCCGCCCGCCGACCATTGCTGCAAGCGCGCGCGGAAAAAAATCGACTGGCGTGCGTCGGCATTGCCGATCCACTTGTCGAAGACCAGCGCGCCCAGAAACTCGTTCAGGTTCACCACCTTGTCCAACAGCAGATCCGGCACGAAATCGTACACCATCACTTTGGTGGGATCGCCCGGGTACCGGGAGCCAAAATGCCACCCGGGCGGCACCTCCAGGTGACGCGATCCAAGCTGGATATGGAGGTCGGGATTGCGTGCGAGAAAATCGGGTGTCAGAGCGACAATTTCCGTCTCGGGCGTCGAAATCTGCAAGTACTTCAAGAAAACCGCCGCGATCCATTCGTTCACCAGGATGCGCCGGTGCTGCGGATTATTGCGAAACTTTACCACATAGAAATGGCCATCGTCGCACTCCAACAGATGTGCCTGCGCCCCTCCGCGCATCTTCCGGATCAGGCGTGTGGCTTCGATAGGCATGTGCTGTGTTGGGCGGGCTGAAAACCTGCGCGCGAGTGGCAATCGCGCTGCCTCAGAGAAGGTTACCATTCAGTAGTGATGAAAAGAAACATCTGGCTGACCCTCCCCTTCCTGGCGCTTCCGCTCGCCGCCCAACTGGACCCCGCCTATCAGGTGAAGGCGCTCCGCATCCAGGTGCTCTCCACCATGCTCACCTCCGATGACGGCATCGGCGAATGGGGCTTCGCCGCCGTGGTGGACGTGGATGGGCATCGCATTCTGTTCGATACCGGCGCGCGGCCAAGTACCGTCCTCAACAATGCCCAGGAACTCAAGGTCGATCTCTCCAACATCACCGACGTCGTCCTCAGCCACAATCACGCCGATCACACCGGCGGGCTGATGACCCTACGCCGCGCCATGTCGGAGAAGAACCCGGCGGCGCTCTCCCGCGCGCACGTCGGCCAGGGAATCTTCACCCAGCGCCGGCGCGGCGGGAAGATCAGCGAGTGGATGGCCGTCAACCGCCGCGACTATGAGGCCGGCGGAGGACACTTCGTCGTCTACGATCACCCGGCGGAGCTTTGGAACGGCGTCTGGCTGACCGGCCCGGTGCCACGCAAGTATCCGGAACGGAACTGGAGCGCAGGCACGGAGATCCAAACCCCCGGCGGCTGGAAGGAAGATAATCTCCCCGAAGACATGTCCATGGTGTTCAACACCGCCCAGGGGCTGGTGGTGCTCTCCGGCTGTGGACACTCCGGAATCGTCAATACCATGGAATACTCGCGATCCTCGGTCCGCAATGCGCCGCTCTATGCCGCTCTGGGCGGGTTCCATCTCTATCAACTCGACGATGAGAAGCTGCGCTGGACCGCGTCGAAACTCCGCGAATTTGGACTGAAGAACTTCCTGGGAGCGCACTGCACCGGGATCGAGGCAACGTACAAAATCCGCGACTTGGTGGGCCTGGATCGACGGACGTGTTCGGTTGGCGCAGTGGGCGCGGTGTTCGAGCTGGGGAAGGGAATCGACCCCGGGTCCATCGCCCGCTAGTCCTGTGTCATCGCCGTACCGTTTACACTGGTACTTGCTAGGTGTGGGATGTGGGGCAGGTTGTCAAACCTGCAGCGGGTTGCCAACCCGCTTGGTCCAGCGCGATGAATGCCCCACAGCCCGAGCGGAAAGGAAGATTGGATGGCCGACGAAACGTCAAACAAAGGAAACCATGTATCCACCCGGGACGAGGTCGCTCTGGAGATGATGAAATTCATCGCCGTCACTACTGGCTATGGGAAAGGCGCCAGCGGAACAGGATTCACCGGCAAGGCCACAAAGACGCCGGAGGAGTACGCCGATGCGCTGCTCCAACTCTACGAGCGCTGCCGAACTGTGGTGAGTAAGGAAAAGGACTAAACGGCAAGATCCGGCGGGCCGGTCTTGAGTAGCCCAGCCCGCCGGAAGGGAACCTTACTTCTTCTTCTTTGCAGCCTTCTTCCCGCCTTTGGCCTTCTTGGCGGGCGCTTTCTTCTTGGCCGCTTTCTTGGCGGCTTTTTTCTTGGCCGGCGCCTTCTTGGCTTTCTTCGGCGCAGCCTTCTTCACCGCCGCCTTCTTGACTGCCTTCTTCTTGGCGGGGGCCTTCTTGGCTTTCTTGGCCGGGGCTGCTTTCTTAGCCGCTTTGGCTGGGGCCGATTTCGCCGCCTTCTTCACCGGCTTCTTCTGCGGTGGCGCCTCGGCTGCGGGCGCTGGCGGCGGGGGCGGCGGAGCGGCGGCGTGCGCGTGCTCCGGCGTCGCGGGTGGGTGCGTTAAGTCGTCCTCGTCTTCGTCCTCGGATCCATACTCGCCGACCTCTGCCTGGACATCCAAGTGCTCTTCCTCGTATCCAAAGTCGTCCAGATCATCCTCTGCGGCGAAACGATAGGTGTCAAACATTAATCATGCCTCCGTGATAGGGCTAACCACACCTTAGAATAACTCGTTTTCTTCGGAAGGCAATAGTCAACTGCGGACTTTTTGCCGTGTGGATGTTCGCCCGTTAGTTCGCGGTGGGGCGATGTTTCAACGACACGCTGGCGGTCTTGATACCGCTGGCCGAAGATCGCCGAGCCGGGGCTGCCGGTGCGGACAGGGACGCAACTACGCGCCGGGAGGGTTTCTTATGCGAAGTGGCCTTGGCATGATGAGTGACCGCAGTCCGCGGCGCGGGATAACCGGCCGGAATCACCAGCAGGTCGCCAGCCTCGGGCGTCCCCGCCAGCCGGTTGTTGGCCGCCGATATGGAACCCGCAGCCGTCGAATAGCGCCGGGCTATTTCCACTAGGGTCTCACCCGATGTCACCCGATGAATCCGCCAGCTTGCCCGGTGGCTGGCCGGAACCGTGGCAAGCGCCGTCCGGACCGCCGCGCAGGTCCCTTTGGGAACTCGTAGCTGATATCCGGCCGGGGCGATCGGTTTCAACAACGCCGGATTCAAGTCCTGAATCTCCGACACCGGACGATCCGCCGCGTCGGCGATCAGGCCCAGGTGTGTGGGCGCTTCCATCTCTACCGTGTCGTATTCCAGCGCTTGTTCCACATCCAGGTTCAAAAGATCGTAGTCCTTGGGATTCTTGGCCATGATGGTCATCGCCAGAATCAGCGGTACGTAATTCGCGGTCTGTTTGGGCAGTGCATCGTGCCTTACCAGTTCCCAGAAGTCGGCATACCCGGTTCGCTGGACGGCGTGATCCACGCAGCCGGGGCCGCAATTGTAGGCCGCCATCGCCAGATACCAGTCCCCGAACGTCGTGTAAAGATCCCGAAGGTGCCGCGCCGCGGCTCTCGTCGCCTTCTCCGGATCCATCCGATCGTCGCTCGCCGCCTCCTGCATCAATCCGTATTCCTGCCCGCGAAACTTGACGAACTGCCACATCCCCACCGCGGCCTTGTACGACCTGGCTCGCGGCAGAAATCCCGACTCCGCCTGCGCCAGATAAATCAACTCCTGCGGGACGCCTTCTTCGTCCAGGATCCGCTGAATCAGCGGACGGTAGCGCCCAGCCCGCCGTAGACCGTTCACCAGCGTCCGATGCCCGCGATCCGTCGAGAAGTAATGAATGTAGCCGAGAACCGCGTCGTTCTCCTCCAACGGAAGCTGGGACACTGTCGCCTGCAGCTCTTCTTTCACCATCGGCCGCAGATTGGGGTCCGTCGGGAAGGTCATCGTTAGAATCTCATCCAGGGGAGTCTTGTCGTAGGCCACCGCCTGCTGTGGTACGCCCGGACCAAGACCTTCCAGATCGTATCGATAGATTCTGTCCGCCATCTGATCCAGCTTGTGCTCCAGCCGTTGCCGATCCGCGATGTTATCGGGAGCTGCCAGCAGCGTGTCGATGGCGGCGTCGAACTCCCGGCGCGCACCGGCCACGTCGCCTTGCTGGTACAGCTTCTTTCCCGCTTCGAAGCGGCCCTCCGCCTTGAAGATGAAGCCATCCACCTCGGCTGCCCGTGGCGCAGCCGCCAAGGCGCGCTGAATCGAATTCGGTGTCGAGTCTGAATAATAATGCGTAGCGATGCGCGGCGCTTCTTCGATTGCCTGTCCGGCTGGAATCGGCGTCGACGGCAGGAAAGAAAACCGGAATGCCTGCGATCTGTTGGATAGGCAACCAGTCAGCGAGATTGCCAGCGCGAGAATGAAGGTCGTCAAGATCGCGCAGGAGCGGCGACTGGGGGTCATCGTTGTCCCTGTAGTTGAATATTCAAAATGTGAA
Source organism: Bryobacteraceae bacterium (assembly GCA_035632375.1). Lineage (GTDB taxonomy): Bacteria > Acidobacteriota > Terriglobia > Bryobacterales > Bryobacteraceae > Palsa-89. Next base: position 16,493 of record DASQGY010000233.1, read on the forward strand.
ACTACGACTCTATAATAGCCCGCCCTCCGGGTCAAGCCGGGAAGTCGCTCTTGTAACGGTAATGTACCCAACAGTTCATCAAGTCCAGGCATTACGCTTTGATCGGGCGAACAGGGGGAATCGTTTAGATTCCGGACGCTCGGGCGCGAATCTTGTTAGTGGGAAGCCGCCGGAAGTCTCTCAGTCCTTGCGAAGCGCAACTCTATTTCAAAACAACTGTCGAAGGCTCATTAGCCGAGCTCCCCAGCGCGACTACAGCCCGGATGCCAAGGTTCCCGGCAATGTCCGGCGAGATGGAATCCAGGACGGTGAAGGTCAATCCATTGCTGGAAGTGTAGGAGCGCATTTGCGACGGGGTGGCCTGATCGAGCTCCCCTGGAAAGATACCCGCGGGATTCTGCACCATGAATCCCACCACGAAGTCTCCCGACGTGATGGTTCGAGCCGGCACCGTGTAGGTGGTGAACTGATCGAGAGTGCCCACTTTGCCCGGCGTCAGGTCAATCGATCCGGCAGAGGCGATTGAGATCGCCGCCGACCCGCTCGGATTCGTGGCCGATATCACCGTCAGCGGCGCGTTCAATGCCAGACCATCGGGCCTTGTGCTGAAGAAGATCTGCACGCTCTTCAGCGTCGCCGGATAAGACGGCGGCGTCAGCCGATTGACGAAGTACGCCGTAGCAGTCCCGCTCGGATATCCCACCACGGTATCGAATTGTCCCCCATCCACTTGTAACACCACATCGTTCGATGCAACCGCTTGCCCCGTTCCGGTCAACGTGATGGTCGCGGGTGACCCTGGATCGTTACTGGTTATTGTCAAGCTGGAGTTGAATGCCCCGGCCGACGCCGGCGCGAATCGAACGGTGACCGTGGTCGATTGACCGGCCGCGACCGTCAGCGACAACGCACCGAGCAGGTTGAACCCCGTCCCCGGCGGTTTCAAGGTCGCGTTCAGTGGGGCGCTGCCTGTGTTGGAGACCAGCAGCGAAAGGTCCTTAGTCTGGTTGACGGTGACGCTCCCGAACGCAAGAGAAGTTGTGGACAAGGTCAACTTCGGCAGGTTCGGGATGTTCCCCTGTACCGACAGATTCACGCTGGGACTGGCATCGCCAGGGAATGAGATGACCAACGGCAGCGTACCCGATGGCAGACTTGCCGGGAGTTGAATGTTGAGCTGGACCAGCCCGACGAACCCCGGCGTCAGCCCCGCGAAGAGCACTTTTGCGGCAACGCCACCCACCGTGACGGTCGGCGTATCCACGGCATTGGCCAGCGGACTGGAAGGCGAGGCTGCACCGGTTCGTGGTGCGGTTGTTAGTTTGCCGACCCCGGTGGCATAGACCACCAGAAATTCGTTCGGCGTAGCGGGACTGCTCGGCGTAATGAGCTGATTCGTCGAATTGTGAACGATGATCGGATCGAGCGTCGATGCGGTTCGAGCATAGGTAAATACGCCGACGCCGTAGTCGGACATTGGAGCGAATACGGATGGCGAAGCCACGCCGTTTGCGGTCACTACAATGGCCGCCGACAATCCGGCCGGCACCTCGAACGGCACCTGGAAGTTGATCTGGTTCGCACTGACGTAGATCAAGGGAGCGGAGACGCCACCCACCGACACACTCACGCCAGCGAGCGACAGAGGCAAGGGCAGCGACGATGCTTGCCCGGTTTGCGATCCGCTCACGAAGTTGGACCCGAAGATGCTTGCCAACCCGCCTCGCACCAGCTTGGGCGCGAAACTTGCGGCATTCACCACACCGCCGCCGCTGATTTGCGGTGGAGGGCCATTGTTGCCACCCGAGGCAGCCAAACTAACCGGCTGTGCGGGAAGAAAACCGAGCTCGGAGTTCGCCGATAGCAGCGCCGCCGCCGTTACCGGCTGATCCGAAGCGATGGTCACAAAGCCCGTGGCCAGCGCCGCTGCGGCGGGAATCACGTTGGCAAGCGTGTCAGCCAACGCAGCGTTCGGCGCCAGCGTCACGCTCCTGGTTCCCATGGCCGCGCCGCCTGTCGCGAAGGCTTTTAGGGTCACGTTGGCCGGTGAACTGCCGGTGTTGGAAATCGAGAGCGATGTGCCAGTGTTCGCGCTCTGTCCGGCGTAGGCGATGGTGGAGCTTAAGGCCGGCGACGCGTCCAGCGGCAGGAGCGCACGAAATGTATGCTGAATTCGGTCCAGAAGATCGAGATGGCCGACCAATGCCGGCTGATCGCTGGTGACCACCAACGTGCCAGTCTGTGTGTCGGCGATTCCCAGCGCAGCGGAAAGCGAATTGCGATATTGCTGGCCCGCCGCAAGAGAGAAAGTAGCAGGCGTCCCCACCGCCGCTCCGTTCGGGCCGAAACCCCGGACGGTGACCGACATCTTCCCGCCGGTGGGATTCACCAACGTCAGCATGGTCACGCCGTTCGCCGCGCCCAAACGTGGCGCGTACAGCTTGGTTGCCTGGCTGGGAATCTGTGCGTTCATCGCGGCCCGCGTCGAGGCGCTGTCGAGATATTCGGCTACTGTGATCGGTTGATCCCCCCATATGATCGCGTAGCCCTGGAAACTCGCCGGGAGTGACGGAAAGTATGCAGTCAGCAGTTCGGCCGATTGTTGCTTGGGCGCGAGCTGCCCGCTGTACAATCCCTGATCGCTTCCGTCCGCATTTTGCAAGAAGATGTTGATGTTCGCCATCTGTGTCCCGGGATTGGTCAGGCGAAGCTGTGTCGTGGCGCCCTCCGCTTGCTCGGCGGCCGTCACGATCCATGGACCGATGGTGGGATGCGACACGGCAGGCAGCGCGTCGAAGTAATTTCCGTCCGTCAAAATCTCCGCACCCACCACCTGTGTTCCCGCAGCGTCCGCGCGTACCCAGCCGGCGTTTGTGGCATCGGAAGGCAGCGCGTTAGCGGACGTCTGCAGAAACTGTTGCGAAGATGGAACCGAGATATTCGGCGTCGTGGCGCCGGCCGGATCGCCTGTTCCCGCGAAGGCCCGCAACGCCACGGGTGCGGCCGCCGCTCCCAGATTCACCAGGCTGAACGTTGAAGATGCTGCCGCGTCCTGCAGTGTCAGGCTCGAATTGCTGAACGGTCCGGGCACCGCCAGAACGTACAGCGGCCCAATCTGTGTCAGGTGCACCGTAGCGGTCTTATTGACCTGGTCGATTGCCGCCGGGATCGCCGTCGCATTGCCGGTGGTATTGTCGATTGCCACGATCTGGAGTTTGGATTCGTCGAAATTGGGATCGTCCGGCAGTAGCGCGACGGAGTAGTCGAAGGTGAAATCTCCGGCGAAACTGCCATCGTTGGGCACCGGCGGATCGAATGTCCAGGTGTAGAGCGTGATCAGGTTCGATGTGTCCGCCGTGCCGGTCGCGCTTGGAGCGAAATTAGCTAAGGCGCCGTCGTAGCCGGCCGAGGCGTTGACTGGTCGCGACGCACAAAGATACTTAAGGATGGCCTTGACTGGCGACGAGAGCTTAATCAAACTACTTCCCAAGCAGGCAAGGGGGCCCCACGTCTTGTCTTGCAGCAGATTCGCCGCGAACGTGAAGTTGTCAACCCCTTTGCTGATTGTGCTCTTGATATTGCTAGCGTGGCCGGCGACGAAATCGAAACTATTGACGGCCAGCGATGGGATGGTGCTCAGAAAGTTCTGATAAGCCACGTACCGGGTTCGAGCGTCGGTCAGGCTGAGGTTCTGCACTGTGTACGCCAGCGAGTAGTGATAAACGAGTTTCTGAATATCGGAGGGGACGATAACGGAAAAACTATCGGGGACGTCAGTTGGTTGCCCAGGCGTGAGTGTCCCACTCACGATCTCGGGAGGTATAACTGTGTCCTTCTCCCCCGCGCCGTGGATGGCCCGTACATGGCGCACCACGCGAAGGCCGGAATCGCGGGCTATCGCCTTTAATTGAACCGTGAACGCAGTTGGCGAGCTGATCAGCAACGCTGGCGCGCTGATCGGCAACGCTGTGTCGGGGGACGGGCTCACACTAACCAACGTGACTTCATTCACCGGAATCACCAACGAATTCGAGAGAACCACCTGGCCTGAATTCTTGATCGTCATGGCGACTTGGAAGATAGCGGTGTCCGACTCCTCGGGGATGTCCGTGTCTCCGGTGAACTCAAAATCGTCTGTCTTGGTACCCACAACAATGGCCTCGCCCTGGCTGGGCGGTCGCAGGGTCCCTGTCGAAAAGTGACTCGCACCGTGCGCGATGGTCTGCCTGCGCATCGACAGCTTGGCCATGACGCCGTCTGGAAGCTGATAGGAGATGCGGAACTTGACAGAATCACCGGTTGACAGGAGTGTCGAGATGCCGTTTGCGTTCAGCGCAACCTGTGTCGGGTCGACCACCGTGATCGTCGTGTTCGACGGCGACGACTCGCTGACGTCTAGCAACTGAACGGTTACTTTCGCGGCCGCCAATGGGTAGTGTACCGGTGCGCTTGTCAGAAGCGTGTTGCCGGTGTTCCGGTCGGCTAGGATCGCCCGCAGTAACAGCTCCTTCGTTACCGTCGGATCGATGTTCGTCCCAGGCGCGCCCGGCGAAGTGTTGTTGCCGATATCGAATGGCGGAAAGACCAGATATGGCTCGCTGTAGCCTAGCTTGCCTGTCCCTTGCCCGATGTTCGTACCCGCGGTGGTTTGGATCAACGGACCCGGCGTACCATTGGCCGTATCCGGGCCCCGAAGCTCAAGAGCGACTACGCCCTGGGGTCTGGTCTCAAGATCGTAGTTCACCGTGCCCACGAATTCCGGCGTACGAACAGTCGTGGTGGGATCGCTGGGCTGCGTTTTTGGTCCTGCCAGGATGATGGTCGTGCCTGGCGAAGGAAACACCGGTCCGAGCGAGATTTTGTCGCCACAACTAGGGATTGTCGTCGTGTCCGGCCGCGTGCCTTGCGTCGCAGGCGCGTTCGAACCTCCTCCACAGGATTGGTAATCGTACTCGGCGTAGTACAGCGCGCTCGGCCCGGTTCCTCCGTGGACGGAATAGTACAAGTGAAATTCTTGTTTCAGCAGACGAGGGCCGCCAGGCGGTTCGCCACGCGCTTCGGACGTTTGGATTTGAAAGGCCTGGAACTGGCAGGTTGCGGTTGGCTTCTTCGCGTTGAGCGTCGCAGTGCAACTGACTTCAGTGGTTTTGTCCAATCCGCTCATCAACACGTCTAAGAAGTCATCCGAGTTCGAAAGCGATGCGGTGACCTGAAACGTCGCCGGGTTGTCGAGCACGAAAGCCGGACCTCTGGACAGGAAATCTGCAACCTCCTTGCCGGTGAATACCCCCGAAGGTGCTGCCACCGTGACCGTTGCTGTGCCGCCGAAGGATGGCGCCGTCGGAACAGAGTCGACCAGAACCACTTTGACCGATCCTCCGTTCTTCGTGGGGGTGATGCTCCACTGTTCACCGGCCGCCGGAGTTTGGTCCTGGCCTCCCAGGATTTCGGTGACGTTGAAAACAATGGTTTGGCTTGGCTGCCCGCATAATGGAAGGGTCGGTAGGCACAGGACGCAGGAAAGGAACAGGGAGGATAGGATTCCCGACGGCAGCGTCGAAATACGGAGGTTCCTTCGCGTCTGCCGTGCCAACATCACAGTCCTAAAGTTCACTACGGTCATTTCTGCTTCGGGGCACACAACTCCCTTGAGCCGTCCCCCCAGCGACAAGCCCGGCCCCAGCCTGGTATGTTAGAATCCTTCCGTCATCATCTAACGGATGGCCTCTGAAGTAACGAGAAAACGCCAAAATTTCCATGAAATCGGCAATCCACGGGGCCTTTCCCACACCAGGGGCCAAGCTCTGGCTCAAGGAAATGGAACTGGACCTGGGGGCTCGGTCTTTGCGCCGCGGCAGTGAGGTAGTTCCGCTTCGCCCCAAGACCTTCGATCTCCTCGTTTACCTGGTCGATCACCGGAACCGTATCGTAACCAAGGAAGAGCTGCTCACGGAGCTATGGCCTGACGCCGCAGTCACCATGGATGCGGTGGTCCAGTCCGTTCTGGACCTGCGACGCTCCCTTGGCGACAGCGCCCGGAATCCGCAATTCATCAAGACCGTCTCGAAGGTGGGCTACCAGTTCATTGCCAAGGTTAGCGACTCGGAGCCGGTCGTCCGGGACGAGGGGACTGCGTCCCAGGCCGGACTGGCCAAGCCTCCACGCCGGCGGCGCATTGTCATCGCGACCCTTGTCGCATTGGGGGGCATTGCCGGGGTGGCCCTTTCCTTATCGCGCGTGGAGTCCTGGCGGCAAGCGGCGGAACCGGAACGGTTTGAAGTCGCCTGGTGGAAGTTGAATGAAGGAAGCGGCGCCAAAATCAATGATTCCATTCACGGGTTGAACGCCGCGCTTCCCGCTGGAGTCTCCTGGACCTCCGGCATCGCCGGACACGGACTTATGTTCACCGGCCGTGAAATGGTGGTGCGAGGCTTTGATCCGGGAGCGCTGCCAAAGGGTGACGCCCCTCGAACTTTGACCGCTTGGATCAAAACCCCCACAACGAATGCCGATTCCACGATCGCTTTCATGGTCGGCGACCCCCAGCCGGATTCGGCTTCTACGCTAACCTTGGGCCTGCACGAGAGCGGGACTGCGGTCTTCGCGACCGGCCATCACTTTGAAGTCGTGGGAAAGCGGCGTATTGATGACGATCGTTGGCATCAGATTACCGGCGTATTTGAGGGGCGCGAAAGCCGTCGCATGCGGCTGTTCGTCGACGGCGGTGAGGAGGCCGAAGCCACACTGGCCGCGCTGAGTCCAAACCGCGAGTCGCAATGGGCCATCGGCAGGGCGTTTTCGGACGGCACAAGCTTTCACGGAGCCATTGACGATATCCGTGTCTTTGCGCGAGCCTTGCGGCCGGACGAGATTCGCAGTTTGTATCGCTGCCTGGCGACCGCCGGCGACATCGACATGCGGGATCGTGGCACTTACCAATTCGTTACTCTTTTTGGCGATCGCGTCGAGGTCCTGCCGCGCCGTCCAGGCGAGAATTCCGCCGCCGTTCGAAACACCGGCAACGATTTCGCCGGTGTCACCATCGCCCGGCGCGAGCCGGATTGTGGGCTGCGCACCATTCACGGTGCCGACGTCGGTCAGGATCTGAATATCGAAGCGCAGTTGCTGGTACCCATCGGCTCCGGCGGCGCAGTCACGGACGCCGGGCCTTTTTTCCGCAGCCGCCGCGCCAATCCGGGCGACGGCATTGTCGGCGGAACCAGCGCCGGCTTCTGGGTACACCTGGACAGCACCGGTCAAGTGCGCGTGCAGCGCCTGCATCCGAACGCCATTCTGGCCTTCAGCGACACTCCGGAAGGCTTTGACCCCAAAGTGTTCCATCGGCTCGAAGCGGCGGTCGATGGCGAAACGCTCGAAGTTGCGCTCGATAGTCGCGTGGTTACCTTCGAAGCGGGCGGAGTTCGTACGACTCGCGTACCAAGTTCTCCGGCATGGGAAAGCGCTTCGCCGAAAGGCACCAATGGCGGCAGTGCGGGGATCGCTTTCAGTTCATCGCGTAACCGCGGGCAGGCCGGCGGCCAGGAAGCGCGGGATATCCGCGTGACCCCGTACCATTCGCTGGCCTCGCTTCCGGTCACCACAATTCAATCCCGTTAGATCCGGCTGGGAACAAAGACGAAACCCCACTTGGCCCGCCTTCGCAAATGACGGTGCGGCGTTACTTGGCTGCTATACTCCCACCGGCGTGCTGATATCGATGAAGGGAAAGGGCTTCTAAAAAGTTGGCTTCGTTTTGTCAAATCCTCCGCGCGCGCTCGGTGTGAAATCACGATGCGCCACAATCTGCCGGGCCGCCTCAGTATAACGTTAATTCTATTGGGGATCCGGCCCCGCACCCCAGCGACTTTGCCGCCGAACCCTGGTTCGTGGCCACCTCCAGGTAGCCCGAGCTTCCTTCTAGGACGAAGAGTTCTCCAGGGGCGCATTCGGTGAAAGTCAGGGCCAGCCGCGTGACGATTTGCAGCCCTACGTTCAGGCCGAAGGCGCGGGTCCGAATGTCGGGGAAGTCGTCGATGTGCAAGTTGGTGGTCAGGTTGCCAAAGCGGTCGACCTTCAGGATCGTGCCGGTCCAGTTCCGCTTGCCGGTGCGGGTCGGTTTCTCGAAACTGAGCCGCAGGTGATCGTCGATTAGCTTGCCAAACTTTGCGGGTTGGACATCCTTGGCCAGATGAGCGGCGACGGGCGCAAAGACATCGCGGCCATGAAATGTTCTGCTCGTCGGCTTCAGAAAATAGCGCTCGTTCGTAATGTGCCGGACTTTCGCCTGTTCCCGGGCGAAGATCATGGAGAGCACGCCGTTGTCCGGGGCGACGAAAAACTGGCCTGCCATCTCGGCTAGAATCGGCCGTCGCGTAGAGCCGACCCCCGGGTCGACCACTACGACATGGATGGTCTTCTTCGGAAAGTACCGGTAGGCTTGGGCGATGGTGAATGCGCCGTCGGGCACCTCGAATGGTTGGACCTCGTGCGTGATGTCGACGATCTCGGCGCTCGGCGCGATCCCGGAGATGACGCCCTTCATGACGCCGGCGAAGTGATCGGACGTTCCGAAGTCCGTGGTTAAAGTGATGAGCCGCTTAGGCATATTTCGACAGCACAATTATACTGTTAACCACTGTTAAACTTATAGTTGAAGTGACCCGTTACTACTTCGATCACAACGCGACAACGCCGGTATCTCCAGCGGTACTCGAAGTGCTGGTTCCAGCGCTACTTGAAGTGTACGGAAACGCCTCCAGCATCCACCAGGATGGGCAGGCGGCCCGCCAGCGGCTGGAAAACGCCCGGCGCGAAGTTGCCGCGCTGCTCAGTTGCGACCCGAAGGAAGTGGTGTTCGTGAGTGGTGGAACTGAGGCCGACAACCTGGCGATTCTGGGGACCGTCCGGCCCCATCCGGGCTCGAAGAAGCACGTGATCACCACCGCCATCGAGCACCCCGCGGTCCTGAATCCGTGCCGTCAGTTGGAGCGGGAAGGCGTGGAAGTGACGTATGTCCCCGTTGGGTCTGAGGGGATCGTCGACCCATCCGACATCCGCCAGGCGCTCAAGCCGGAAACAGTCCTCATTTCGGTGATGCATGCGAACAACGAGCTTGGCGTCGTCCAGCCGATCGAGGAGATCGCGGCCATCGCGCGCGAAGCGGGTGTCCTTCTGCATTCAGACGGCGTCCAGGCGGCGGGAAAAATCCCGGTGGACGTGAAGGCGTTGGGCGTGGATCTGTATTCCATCAGCGGCCACAAGCTTTACGCGCCCAAGGGCGTCGGCGCGCTGTATGTTCGCGGCGGCACCAAGCTCCAATCCATTCAGTACGGTGGCCGGCACGAGCGCGAGCGTCGGCCCGGAACCGAGAATGTCCCTGGCGCAATTGCGCTCGGACGCGCGGCGTCGGCGGCGAAAGAGAACTTGGCCGCGGAGGCGATCCGGCTGCACACGCTGCGAAACCGTTTGGAGGACGAGATCCTGGGCCGGATTCCGGAGACTGGCGTGAACGCGGGCGACTCGCCAAGGACGCCCAACACCACCAACATATTTTTCGATGGACTGGAGGGCGAAGCGCTGGTGATCTCGCTCGACTTGAAAGGCTTCGCCGTATCGAGCGGCTCGGCTTGTTCGAGCGGCGCCGTGGAGCCGTCGCACGTACTGCTCGCCATCGGCTTGCCCAAGGAGCGTGCCCGAGCCAGCCTACGATTTTCGCTCGGCCGCTCGAATACCGAAGAGCAAGTGGACGCATTGATCGACGCCCTCGCTGAGTCTGTCGCGCAATTGCGCAAGCTCTCGCCAACTTACACCCGTGCCTAACGAAACTAAAATCGAGCCAGGCACCACCGCTGTCGCGATGTCGGGCGGTGTGGATAGCTCCGTCGTCGCGGGAATGCTGCATCGGCGCGGCGACCGGATCGTCGGACTCACCATGCAGCTCTGGAATCAGCGGCGGCTACCGGAGTTGACACCCGCGAGCGGACTCACTGGGCGCTGCTGTTCGCTCGACGATGTCTACGACGCACGCTACGTCGCGCAGCAGCTCGGCATTCCTTACTACGTGGTCAATTTCGAGGAGCGGTTCGAACAGCAAGTGGTGAAGCCGTTTATCGACGAGTATCTGGCCGGCCGCACGCCCATCCCCTGCACGCTGTGCAACAACTTCGTCAAGTTCGACCAGTTTCTCGACATGGCCGCCGGCGTTGGGGCGGAGCGCATCGCCACTGGCCACTACGCGCGAGTCGGTTTTGACGACGCCACGGCACGTTACCAAATGCGCCGCGCCGTCGATCCAGCGAAGGATCAAACGTATTTCCTGTTCGGACTCAAGCAGGAGCAACTGGCGCGGGCCGAGTTTCCCCTCGGCGGGTTCACCAAGCCCGAAGTGCGCGAGTTGGCCCGCGAGCTGGGACTGCCGGTCGCCGAAAAGCCCGATAGCCAGGAGATCTGCTTCGTCCCGAATGGCGACTACGCCGCCTTCATCGATTCCTATTTTCGGGAGCAGGGAATCGAGCCCGATCGCACCCACGGCGAGATTGTTGACACCGAGGGCCACGTGCTGGGCGAGCACGAAGGCGTGCACCGGTTCACCGTCGGCCAACGGCGCGGCCTGCGCATCGCCGCGCGGGAGCCCTTGTATGTGATCGCCACCGAGCCCGCATCGCAGCGAGTGATCGTCGGCGGCAACGACCAACTGCTGCGAGCGCGTTTGTTCGCGAAGGATGTCAACTGGATCTCGGTTGCGCCGATCGCCGCGCCGGTGCGCGCACACGTGCGCATTCGCAACAAGCACCTGCCCGCGCTCGCGACCATCCACCCAACCGCGGACCCGGCGCGCGTGGAGGTCCATTTTGACGAGCCGCAGCGCGCGGTCACGCCAGGGCAAGGCGCGGTTTTCTACTCGGGCGATCTGGTTCTCGGTGGGGGTTGGATAGAATAACAGGACTGACCTCCCTCACCGCCAGATTCGTGTTGTGGCTGCTCGCGCACTCGCCGCTCTCGCTGGCTCGATTCTGCTCCGGGCTTCTCGATTGGGGCCTGCCGCGCCTGCGCCGCACCGCGGTCCGCAATCTCGAGATGGCTTACCCGGAGAAGACGCCGGCGGAACGAAAAGTCATCGTCGATGAAGTTTTCCGCTCCATCGCGCGCCTGCTGTATGCGTTCGCCCGCTTTCCGCAAATGAATCGCGCGAACATCGGTGACTGGATCCGCTATGAAGGATTGGAGCACTATCTCGAAGCGAAAAAGCTCGGCCGCGGCGTCCTGATCGCCACCGCGCACTTCGGCAATTGGGAACTGAGCGCCTTCGCGCACGGGTTCATGACTGAGCCGATGAACATCGTAATCCGGCCGCTGGACAATCCGGCGGTCGACCGTTTGGTAGAGGACCGCCGCCAGCTTTCCGGTAACCGGCTGATCGAAAAGTGGGACGGCGCGCGCGCGATCCTGCGCGCCTTGCAGCAGAACGAGGCGGTGGGCATCCTGATCGACCAGAATACGTCCCTTCAGGAAGGGGTCTTCGTCAATTTCTTCGGGACCCCCGCTTGCGCGAACACCGCTTTTGCCAAGATCGCGGCCCGGACAGGCGCAGCGGTGATACCCGGTTTCGCCGCATGGTCCGAGAAGGAGCAGAAATACGTTTTGCGTTTCTATCCTCCGGTCGAAATCTCGGGCGAGCCGGCGGAAGATACCCGCCGGTTGCACGCCAAGTTGGAAGAAGTGATCCGGGAGAATCCTGGCCAATGGCTATGGATTCACCGCCGCTGGAAGACCCGTCCGCCGGGCGAATCGTCTATCTATTGAAACATTAGATATAGCTTGTATCTATTTGTTGGACTTGGCTTTGTCCTTCAGTAAATCGGCTTGCCGTTTCATCTTGGCCGCCTCCACCGGGCGTTTCATCTTGCCCAGCAGTTCCGCGTACTCCAACAGGAACGGGCCCGGCTCCTTGACCGGCGTCGCGATCAACCGTTTAAAGAGCGCATCGGCGTCCTTATCCTTGTTCTGCGCCTCGTCCACCAGCGCCATGTTGTGCAGGCTGAAGGCGTCCTCGGTATCGCGAATGGCCAGGGCCCGCTGGTAAAGCTGCTCGGCCTCCGGGTATTTTTTCAACATTGCGTAGACCACTGCCAGGTTGTCCAGGCTGGTGGCGACCACGGAATGGTCGGGGCCGACGAGCGTGATCCAAATCTGCAACGACCGCTCGTACAGCGGCTGAGCCTCGGTATAGCGCTTCTCCGTGTAGTAAAGCGAAGCCAGGTTATCCAGCGCGTTGGCCACGTCCGGGTGCACCGGCCCGTAGGCGATATCGCGGACGATCAGCGAATGGCGGAGCAACGGCTCGGCCTCGGCAAACTTGGTCTCTTCGCGATACGCGGAAGCGAGGCTGTCGAGCGCTGGAGCTATCTTCGGATCGGTCAGTCCGAAGTTCTTCTCCAGGATCTGGATGGCGCGCAAGTACATCGGCTCGGCGGCCTGGAATTTCTTTTGGACGAATAGAAGCCGTCCCAGCGAAGTGTAGGCCGTGGCCAGGTCGGCATGCTCGGCGCCTTGGACTGTCTCGCGGATCCCGATCACCCGCGCCAGCATCCCTTCGGCTTCCGGAAACTTCTTCAGCAGTTGATCGATGCGGGCGAGGTTTTCAAGCGTCGGAACCAGCTCGAAGCCGAACCGCCCAACCGCCGCCTCGCGAAGCTGCAGTGCGCGCAGATAAAGCTCCAGGGCTTTGTCGTATTTGCCCTGCGCCCGGTAGACGCGAGCCAGTTCGTCCATGGTCTGGAGCGAATCCGGCGTCTCGGCGAGTTGCCGTTCCAACTGCGGCTCCAGGTCGCGATAGCGTACGTCCCAAACATCGGGCTGCGGGTTCATGCCGCGGTTCATGGGCAGCATCTTGTCCTGGGCGAACAGGGCAGAGACAGTCAAAAGAGAGAGGAGCAGGGTTGGTAACCTCAAATGGCCTCCTGGATTGGCTCGCATTCAGTGTAACCGAACTATTAGACACCGCATCGTTTTGAAAAGACCATGTTTTTTGCAGATCACCAACTTTCCCGGCGCCGCCTTCTGTTTTCAGGAGTTTCTCTTGCACTGGCTGGCCGGTCGCTACGCGCCCAGAAGGACACCACGTTCACCGCCGACGTCCGCGTGGTCAACGTGTTCGCAACGGTGCGGGACAAACACGGCGCGATTGTGCGCAATCTGACCAAGGGCGATTTCCAACTGGAGGAGGACGGACGTCCCCAGGTGATCCGCTATTTCACCCAGGAATCCGACCTGCCGCTGACCCTCGGTCTGCTGGTGGACACCAGCCTGAGCCAGCGCCGCGTCCTGGGGCAGGAGCGCACCGCCAGCTATCGCTTCATCGATCGCGTGTTGCGCGAAGACAAGGACCAGACGTTCGTGATCCATTTCGACCGCGAAGTCGAGCTGTTGCAGGACCTCACTTCATCGCGCAAAAAACTGGACGCGGCGCTCGCACAGTTGGAGCTGCCGGAATCGCAGCGTCCTTCCTGGGGCGGGGGACGCGGCCAAGGGAGGCGGCCTGGAGGGCATGGCGGCGGGGGGACTTCGCTGCACGATTCCGTGCTGCTGGCCTCGGACGAGTTGATGAAGAAGCAAACAGGACGCAAAGCGCTGATCGTGTTATCCGATGGTGTGGACAACGGCAGCAAAGTTCCTTTGACCAGCGCGATTGAATCGGCCCAGCGCGCCGACACGCTGGTTTATTCCATCCTGTTTGCCGACCAGGAAGCGTATCCCGCATGGGCCGGCGGCGGCGGACGAATGGGGCGGCGCGGGGGCGGCGGGTATCCGGGCGGCCGGCGTCCGGAAAACCGGGTGGATGGAAAGAAGGTACTCCAGCGGCTCTCGCTGGAGACCGGCGGCGGCTTCTTCGAGGTCTCGAAGAAGCAGAACATCGACAAGATCTACGACCAGATCCAGGAAGAGCTGCGCAATCAGTACAGCCTGGGCTATACGCCCGACCGCGCCGATGCAGGCGCCGGGTATCGCAAGATTCGTCTGATGGCAAAGCAAAGCGGCCTGATCGTTCAGACTCGCGACGGATACTACGCGAGTTAGAGATCGCCCTCATTTATTGAATCGCGACAGTTACGCCTGTCTGTGCAGCTACTCCGCCGATGGTTACGAGAACCGGTAGTGCAACGCCTGGCGTCACGCCTGGCGGAACGACCGCGTTGATCTGAACCACTCCTTCGACTTCGCCTGGGGCCGAGCCCGCGTAGAGAGTCTGCGCCTTCACTCCGCCGATGGTGACGCTGACGGGAAGCGTGAGGTTCGCCGTCGTTTGCGCCACGCCGCCGGTGACCGAAGGCGGGGAAGTTTGTCCTCCGCCTGTTGCATAGATTTGGATCATGCTCCCGCGGAACGCTGGATTCGACGCGCCGTTTATCGAGCTATCCGCGTTCACAATGGCGCCTTGCCCCACTCCGCTACCGTCCAGCGTGAAGATGGATGGCGCCGAGGGCGCGAGCGGCACTGCCCATGAGGCCGAAGGGGTTCCGCCTGCGACTACCTGTATGGTCGCGACGCCGTTTGTGTCAATCTCATATGGCATGATCGCGTTCACTTGTCCGGTGGACGCGTAGATCAGCGGAGCTGCAGTCCCGTTGATCAATACTTGTGTCCCGCCGAGAGTAGCCGCCACCGTGCCGTTGGAAGCGAGTTGTAGGCCGACTGGTGCAGCTCCAAGGCCCGACCCAAAGATGGAGAGGAGTTCCCCAGGTGCGATCGAGCCGGGGATCGCGGAACCGGAGCCGACAACCGCAGTGATCACCGGAGGTGTGGATGGCGAAGCCGTCGCATAGTACGTCAACGGAATGACCGCCGATCCTCCATCCCAACCGATTGTGACCGATTCGTGGTAGGTACCTGGAAGCGAAGCGTTCGCCGATACCTGAACCATGGCTGGAGCCCTGTATTGAGGCCCCGAGCTGGCCGGAGTCACGACGAACCTAAATGGTTCCGGCAATGCCGCGAGGGTAAAGTACCCCGGTCCGCTGATGCTGCTAACGCTCAGATTCGCAGTTGCGATTGTTCCCGCCGCTGCGTTCAGTGTGAGGCTGGATGGCGCTACCGCCAATTGGCTCGGCCCTGCCGGTGGTCCGACCGTGAGTGTGACCGGAACCGTCGCGACCCGGCTGGAAGCGGGATCGGTAATCGTGACAGACCCTTGGTAAGTGCCGGGCCCCAGGTTGATCGCGATGGCGTTCACCTGTACTTCTGTACCTCGGGGTTGCGCCGCGTTGAGCCAATTTCCCCCGGATTGAGTGGTGGCGGAAACCATGACCAGAGGGCTCGACGACCCTGTTTCCACCGTCAGAAACTGAGGTTGCGACGGTGCACTCTCGCCTGCCTTCAGGGAAAACGCCAACGACGTTGGAAACACATCCAGGCCGGGTATAGATAACTGTACATAAACGTCAATAGTGTTGATCGGGCCGTGAACTGAGAGGATGCTTTGATAAAACCCGACGGTCAAGCCTACAGGATTCACCATTAGTGTCAGCGAGGTCGGCGTTGTGCCTGAAGACGGCGTGACCGAAAGCCAGTTTCCTCCAGAGACCGGAACGATGTTCGCCGTGAACGCGGCCGGTGTGCCGTTGCTCGTCAGGGGCAAGGTTTTAGGCGCTGGAGCCGTGCCCCCAGCAGCATCGAAGGATAGAGTGCCGGGGTTGATGAGCGCTGGCTGCGCGCTCGCGTTGATGGTTGCCAAGAAGGACACGGCTCCAGTGCCGACTTGCGCAAGGCCGGCGGGTAGCTGCGGCGTGATGGTGATTGTTCCACTGTAGGTGCCCGCGCCCAGATTCGAGACAACGGGAGTCACCGTCAAGAAGGTGAAGCCGGACCCGCCGGTCGTTGGTGTGACTTGCAGCCATTCTTTTGCGTTGGCGGAAATCGAGACCGTGAAGGGAAAACCGCTCGACACGTATTGGGTCTGCGGCTGCGGCGCTGGAGTGCCCAGTTGCCAGTTCCAGACAACGCTACTTAACTCTCGAACGCCTAGCGAGCCCAGGGCAGTCATCTGCTGTGGTGGAGACACAGTAACGGAATCCGGAACGCTGCCGTTGATTGAGTTGATCTGGAGAACGCACTCCGCCATCCGGATCGGGGCCGGGACGGTCATAGCGAGGGTTCCAAACCTGGTGGCGAGCGTCGTGTTATCCGCTATATACAGGCTGTAGGGGGGAATGACGACGTTTTGAACCGTGACGCCACCAGAATCTGCCACGTAATAGGTGGCAGTGATAGGAGTCGCGCCAGGGTTTTGAAGGCAACTGTAAACCCTCCTGCGCGGCGAGGCGACCGAGTAGTCCCAAGTAACCGCGGTGTATTGCGGAAATGGCAATGATGGCAATATCAGAAGGAAGTTGTCACGAGCCGCCGCCAGCGCAGGTAACGCGGCAAAATAATCGACCGACGCACCCGTCGCGTTGGTGATATGAACGCGTTTGCCGGTCATCTCCGTCGCACCGCCGAGGGTCATCTCGATCCGCCGAGTACCAACCAAATGCGGTGAACTGAGGCTCACGCCGTCAATCGTCGCGGTGGCCGTCGCATCGAATCCCGTGCCGTCGATCGAGACCACGGTTCCCGAGGGCAGCAATCCTCCGCCGGGCGTAACGCTCTGAATGGAGAGAGTGCCCCCAACAGTGAATGTGCCGGGATTGACGCTGATCGAATAGGGGTTGCCCTGCGGATCCTGCCATGTCTGCTGCGTCGGATCTACAGTAACCGAGGATGTCGCGCCGATTTTCGCGGTCGCGAGCACAGGAACGGTGACGACAAAAACCGGAAGTTGCGGCAACTGTCCGATGCCCGCCGACGCCGATGTGAAGTACGCAGTTATTTGCTGCCCTTGCACTAGGGCGTAACCTGTTTGATCTCCCGTGGCGCTGAAGGCGGCGATGGCCGCAGTCGAGACGTTGCCGAAGACCACCGGGTCGAAATTCATGGAAATGCTGGCAGAGGAAACCAAAGTGGGCGAGGTCAGCGAAATTTTGAACTGCGCATATCCTCCGGGAGGAGCTGTCTCGCTGGAAACCTGCACGGTAATGTTCGGGCTGGCCGCGGAAAGAGCATTCGCCACGAGGACAAAAAGCAGGAACACAGGAAAAATACGACTGGACCTGTGTCGGAACGGAACATTAAAGATCGGGGACTTGAGGGTCATAACGACCTTTTCACTGTATCTGGGGTGGCACGCACTCAAGATTGCAAGCAATTGACCAGCCGATCCAGTGCGCTGCTCTGCGCGGCCCATCATCCTTAAATGCCACGAAACTGGACCATGCTAAGCCCGCCCTATCGACTTGAAATCAGTGCCGATATACCGGCCCTTCGCTCCCTGACTGTAAATTCAGCGTTGTAACGTTGGCCCAGCGAATCGTTAACCCCAGACGTGTAGGTAACGGTCACAAGTGAACCGGTGCGCTTGAATTCCGGTGGACGATATGTGGATGCCGCATGTGTGGGCTCTAGAGCCGGACTAGGCCCCGCGCAGGGCGATCCAAGCTAGTCGCCCAGGTCGCAACCATTGGCCCCCTACCAGGAATCGCTCGGTGAATCGTTCATCGCGATTCGTCTCTTGGCAGAAAGCCGCAGGACACGACCGCGATGCCCAGCGGATTCTGCCCCGGGTAGGGCGGGGAAGTATCGATGGTGATTTCCGCTTCGCCCGCCGGAGCCTGGTCCAGTTTCCAGTGAACGGTTTGCAAGCCTGAATGGTCGAAATCGGCGCTGCCTACAGGCCGGCCGTTGACTGCCACTTCGATATGGCTGTGATGGACCTTGCCGATGTAATCGTCGCTGACCGCGGCGATCAACTCGAACTGAGTCGCGTCCGCCGGGCGATGAAGGCGCACGGCGGCATGAGGACGTGTCCAACGGAACTTGGAAAAGCGATCGTTAGGTAGCCAGCCCGCCGTGAGCTGCCACACAGGCGTACGGTAGCCCATCTCGAGATAACTCACGTCGGGTGTGTCGCGCTTCCGGACCACCGTCTCGAGTCGATGCTCGATTGCGTTCCAGTCCAACACCGCCAGCGCGGGCGCCTTCAGCACTGCGGCGGCCTGCGGACTATCTTCACGGGCCAGCGTGATCGGGTCGTCGGGATGCAGCCAGCCTAGCGTGGATCGCGCGCCCCAATCGCTGAAGACGGGCGTATCGCGATAGATGAAAGCGCGTAGGTCCGGCTGCGTACGCATGAGCTCCACCAATGTCCCGACGTAGCGGCGACGGTCGTCGGCCTGGCTGAGAGCGTCGCGCCGCAACCAACGCAGATTGACGTAATTCCAGGGAATCCATAGCGCGAAGAAAACCACGATAACGGCCGTTCGCTGTCGCGCTGCCACCCTGGCTACCACGATAGACAAACCGATCAGCGGCGCGTAGAGGTAAGCGCTCGACATTTTATCGGACAGTAGCAACATAGGCAGCAGCAACACTGCGAAGATGATCGTGCCCCACCAGACAATGCGATCGCGAACCAGGGGAGGCGTCACCAGCGGCAGCAGAAGCAGCAGCGGAAGCAGGACCAGGCCAGTGTAGGGCAGCAGGACCAGCCGGGACGAATAAAACAGCACCGCCTTCCAGAGACTCGCCAGGTCGTAATGAAACTGATAGCCCGCCGGACTTCTGGTGGCGCCGAGTCCGTGAAGCCCGAACCAGAGCGAAATGGCAAAGAACGGAATCAGGCGCGGCCAGCGGCGCTTGCCCATCAGAAAGTCGGCGGCCCCGAGAGCCAGGGGAAGCATGACGGCCATCTCCTTGGCGCGATATGCGATCCAGAAAGAGAGCAGGCTCAAGATCCAGCGGTCATCCAGCCAGAAGAGCAGGCTCAGCAGGCAAAAGGTGGCGCACAAAAGATCGAAGACGTACATCGGCTTCCAAAAGATGTCGAACGCCGCCATGTGGAAAGCGAAGAACAGAGCGCCCGCCGCAGTCGCCCAAAACGGCAGCGCGAGCCGGCGGAGCACGAACCAAAGGAGCGCGACATTCAGCAGATGCACGATCTGCAGAATCGCGACGTAGGGAGCGAAATCGAGGCCGGCGGTGTTGCCCAGCGCATGAAAGTAGAAGTGGCCGGCGGGACGAAAGTTGGCCTCGTAGTACTGCGGCGAAAACAGCGCGAGCGCGAACTGGCCGCTGGACATGTAGCGGGTGATGTACAGATTGTCGAGTTCGTCGTCGGTGAAGTAGCCGTGATACGCCGCGCGGTTGGCGACGAAGAAACAGACTGCCATAACGACAAAGAGAAGCGATGGCAGGAGCCAGGCGAAGCGGCCTCGGGCGACGGTCCACATGAGAACTTAGAGTACTACAGCGTGTCCTTTCGGCAGACCTGCGTGACAGCAGATAACCCACTCTGTTTCATTCAGTCGCCGAAGTGCGGCTGAGTCGCGATCCAGGGAACCGCCACGCGCCAAGTCTGTTAGTCTAACCGAGTGAACACGTTCACTTCCTTTGACGGAATTCAGATCGCCTATCGCGACGAGGGGGAGGGGCCGGCCGTCATCCTACTGCATGGATTTGGGCTCGATGGGTTGGGCCAGTTCGGCGATTTCGAGCGCATGCTTCCGTTGATGGAAAAACGGCAAGCGATGTTCCGGGAAGTGTTTGGAAAAGCGCCGCCGCGTCCCGATCCTCCGCAGGAAGGGAGGCCGGGCTTGCTCCGGGCACTGCTGGCGGCGGGAGCGCGTACCATCCTGCCGGACCTGCGTGGTTTCGGAGCTTCCGGCAAACCCCTGGAGAAAACCGCCTACGCAGATTCGGCGATGGCCCGTGACATCGTGGCTCTCATCGACCACCTCCACCTGAATGCCGTCGACGTGATCGGCTTCTCCATGGGGTCCGGCGCAGCGGCCCGGTTGCTCGCGCTACGCCCACCTCAGGTAAAGTCCGCTATTCTCGCCGGCGTTGGGGACTACGCCCTGGAAGATCATGTTTTGCACTTTCCAAAGGAATGGCCGGTTCCAGACTACGTGCCTCGGCCGCTGACTGGCCGGGTGTGGGCAGAAGAAGGCGCCAGGATTCTGGAGGGAGGGGAAATTGTTCCCGGACACCTCGCCTCGGCGCACCTGATAGGGGCCCGGGTCACGGGAGCGGACCCCAAAGTTCTGGCGGCAGTGATTCGTGGCGCGGTCGCGCCTCTCTGGCCAGCGGAAGCACTGCGGAAAATCGACGTGCCGGTGCTGATACTCAATGGGAGAGCCGACGCCGCCAATCAAAAGGTCGACGGGCTTCTCAAAGAAATCTCAACCGCGCGTTCCGCCCAATGTGAAGGCGACCACTCCTCCACGCCGTACCAGCCCACCTTTCAGCAAGCTGTGGTCCAGTTCTTCCAGGCACAGTGGCAGACGCGCGGA